>JBKOVB010000082.1:0-6862 GCA_046723735.1 Actinomycetota bacterium
GCGTGCGTCGCCTTCGGCGTGACCCGAGCGGTCGGCTCGGCCTGCCTGACGGGGGCACCTGCCGCCGCACCGGATGCGGCCCGCACCGCTTCCTCGACCGCAGCCGACCGTGCCAGCTCGACCTGCTCGGCGACCTGGTCGGCGGTGGCGGCGAGGCGGAGCTTGGCCTCCTCGACGCCGCCCGCGGCGCGCGTCATCTCGGCGAGCACCGCGTCGAGCTGGGAGCGGACCTCGGCGCGGACGTCGGCGACCACGCCCTCGGCGACGGTGCGGCTCTGCGCGGCGGCCTCGTCGAGCCGGGCCGGCCACTCCCCCTGCAACGCCTCGACTGCACGCCGCACGTCGTCCAGCGCGGTCGTGAGCGCCGCGAGCCGTTCACCCGTGTCGCGGGTGGCGCCCATCGACGCGGCGTGGTTGGCAAGCAGGTCGGCGAGCCGGCTCGTGGTCGCGGCGTGCTGGTCCTCGAGACGGTCCACGAGGGCCTCGTACGTGACGCGGTAGCGCTCGGCCTGCGCGTCGCCGAGCTCCTCCAGCCCGGCGCGCACCGACTCGGCAGAGACGTTCACCGCGACCGCGACGCGCTCGCGCACGGCCTCGAGCGCCTGCTGCAGGTCGGCCCTCGCGGTCGCGTCGTGCGCCGCGGCCGAGGCCGCTGCCGAACCCAGCTCCTCCAGGCGGGGACGCAGGCCGGCCACCTCGTCGGCCACCTCTCCGCGGACCTGGTCGAGCGCCGCGAGCGTCTGGGTGCGCGTCGCGTCGAGGGCCGCCTCCAGCGTCGCCTGCAAGGCGTCGGACCGGGCGCTGTGGGCCGCGGCCCGGGCGTCCTCGCGGTCCTGGGCGGCGGCGCCTGCGGCGAGCGTCCGCTCCGTCACCTCGTCGAGCTCGGTGGTGACGTCCTCGCCGAGCCGGGCGAGCGAGGCCGTGACCCGTTCCTCCAGCGCGGACATCGCCTGCGCACGCTCGGCGTCGGAGGACCGCACGCCCTCGACCAGCAGCGCCATCTGGTTGCGGGTCGCCTCTTGTTCGGCCGACGCCCGCTGCATGACGTCGAGCAGCTCGCGCCGCAGCTGCTCGTTGCGGCTGCGGGTCGCGTCGACGAGTGCGAGCGACAGCGCGTCCAGGCGCGTCTCCACCACCTCGCGCAGCCGCGCCACGATGCGCTCGACCTGCTCGCCCGACACGGCGTCCAGCCGCGCCTCGACACCGGCCATCGTCGTGCCGAGCTCGCGCATCTGGTCGCGGGTCGCCTGCAAGGCGTCCCGCCCGACGGCCTCCAGCCGCTCGGCGAGGGCGTCCAGGGTGTCCTCGAGCACCGCCAGCCGCGACTCGATCGAGGTGCGCGCCTCGGCGAGGTTCGCCTGCGCCGCGGCGGCCTGGTCGGCGTCGCGCTCGAGGGCGGCCGAGACGGATCGACGGACCTCGCCCGCCACGGCCTCCACCCGCCCACCGACCGATTCGGCCAGCCGGCCGGTGAGCTCGTCGAGCTTCGCGCCGGTGCGGACCGGAAGGAGCTCCAGGCCGTCCTTGACCTCCCTGGACAGGTTCGGGAAGTCGGCGCGCAGGTCGTCGACGCGGGTGCCGAGGCCCTCGATCTGGTGGACGAGGTCGGAGAGCCGGCGCGTGAGGGCGCCGGTCTCGCTGCGGTTGGCCGCGACCGCACCCGTGACCCGCCCGGAGACGCCGTCCAGCTCGGTCCGCAAGGCGCCCAGCTCGCTACGCAGGCCGCTGAGGTCGGCGCGCAGCGCAGCGACCTCGCCCCGGACAGCGGCGACGTCGGTGCCGCCCACGACCCCCTGCTCCGGCTCCTCCCCGGCGAGCTCGGCGAGCTCCTCGATGCGACGGGACAGGACGTTGGGGTCCACGGGGGTGCTCCTTGGCGCGTTCTGGGAGGTCGCCCGGAGCGTATCGGCGCGCGGGCAGCGGCTCAGCCACCCCGTCACCGCGAGTTGTCAGGGAGAGCGCTGCTCGTCAGACCGGGGTGAGGGGCAGCAGGGCATGGCCACGGCGGGCTGCGGCGTGCCGCTCGGGGTCGACCTCGCCGTACAAGGTGCTGCGCTGGCGCGGCGTGCGCCCGGCGGCCCGGACCATCGCCTCGAGCTCCTCGACCGACTTGCGGGAACCGTGCTGCGAGCCCGCCATCCGGCTGATGGTCTCCTCCATGAGGGTGCCGCCGAGGTCGTCGACGCCTCCGGCCAGCACCTGGTGGCACTGGTCGATGCCGAGCTTCACCCAGCTGCACTGCACGTGGTCGATCGCCCCGTGCAGCACGAGCCGGGCCACCGCGTGCACCGCCCGGTTGTCGCGCACGGTCGGGCCGGGCCGGGCGACCCCGGCGAGGTAGAGAGGCGCGTTGGTGTGCACGAAGGGCAGCGGCACGAACTCGGTGAACCCGCCCGACTCCTCCTGCAGGCGCCGGAGCAGAAGCAGGTGCGCAGCCCAGTGGTGCGGGGCGTCGACGTGGCCGTACATCATCGTGCTCGTCGTCGGCAGCCCGATGCCGTGCGCGGTCGTGACGACCTCGACCCACTGGGACGTCGGGAGCTTGCCCTTGGTGAGCACCCAGCGGACCTCGTCGTCGAGGATCTCCGCCGCGGTCCCGGGGAGGCTGTCGACGCCCGCCGCCTTGGCCTCCTGGAGGAACTCCCGGATCGACACGCCCATCCGGGCGGCGCCGTTGACGACCTCCATCGGCGAGTAGGCGTGCAGGTGCAGGCCGGGTGCGCCGCGCTTCACGGCGCGGGCCAGGTCGAGGTACGCCGAGCCGGGCAGCTGCGGGTCGATGCCGCCCTGCATGCACACCTCGGTGGCGCCCACCTCCCAGGCCTCTCCGGCGCGCTGCTCGACCTCCTGCAGCGACAGCGAGTAGGCGTCGGCGTCGGTGCGCCGCTGCGCGAAGGCGCAGAAGCGGCAGCCGGTGTAGCAGACGTTGGTGAAGTTGATGTTCCTGTTGACGACGTAGGAAACCTCGTCGCCGACGGTGCTCGCCCTGACCTCGTCGGCGGCCCGGCACACCGCGTCGAGGTCGGCGCCGTCGGCCGTGAGCAGCGTGAGCGCCTCGGCCTCGGTGAGCGTGCCTGGAGCCTTGCGGAGCACGGCGGCCACGTCGCCGCTGGTGCGCTGCACCGGGGCGGGCACGGACTCCCGCACGGCCTGCCAGTCGCCGTACACGTCGTCGAAGTCGGAACGACGGTCTCCGCTGCGACCGATGGTGTCGACGGTGGCGTGCAGGTCGGTGCGACCGCTGCTCAGGAGCGCCTCGTCCGGCTCCTGCCACGGGATGCCTTGGGGCACAACGTCTTTCGCGAGCCCGCGCTCGTCACAGAGGGCCGCCACGTGCGGCGCGAGGCGCGGGTCGAGCCAGGGCTCGGTCAGGTACGGCGGGTGGGCGGTCAGCCGCTCGGTGAGCACGAACCCGCTGGCAGCGCTGGCGCGCGCGAGGTCGTCCAGGTGCGGCCACGGACGCTCGGGGTTGACGTGATCGGGAGTGAGGGGGCTGACGCCGCCCCAGTCGTCCACGCCGGCTTCGAGCAGGGCGGCGGTCTCGGCCAGGTCGACGAGGTTCGGGGGCGCCTGCACCCGCATCCGCGGGCCGAGGACGAGCCGGGCGACCGCGATCGTGGCGAGGAACTCCTCGAGGTCGGCGTCGTCCGCGTGCCGCATGGCCGTGTCCGGCTTGGCGCGGAAGTTCTGGACGATCACCTCCTGCACGTGCCCGTGCCGGCGGTGCGCGGCGCGGATCGCGAAGACCGTCTCGGCCCGGTCGCGGAACGTCTCGCCGATGCCGACGAGAAGCCCTGTGGTGAAAGGGATGCTGTGACGACCGGCGTCCTCGAGTGTTCGGAGGCGGACGGCCGGGACCTTGTCAGGGCTGCCCTTGTGGGCCGGCACGTCCGCCGTCGTCTCCAGCATCATCCCCATGCTCGGCGCCACCGGCTTGAGCCGCTGCAGCTCGGCCCAGGACATGACACCGGGGTTGAGGTGCGGCAGCAGCCCGGTCTCCTCGAGCACCGCGACCGCGGCGGCCCGGACGTAGGAGAGCGTGTCGTCGTACCCCGCCTCGTCGAGCCACTGCCGGGCGGCCGGCCAGCGTTCCTCGGGCCGGTCGCCGAGGGTGAACAGCGCCTCCTTGCAGCCCAGCGCCGCGCCCTGCCGGGCGATCTCCAGCACCTGGTCGAGGGAGAGGTAGGGGGCAGGGAGCTTCGCGGGGCTGGTGGCGAAGGTGCAGTAGTGGCAGCGGTCGCGGCACAAGCGGGTCAGGGGGATGAACACCTTGCGGCTGTAGGTGACGGTGCCCGGTCGTCCCGCGTCGGCCAGCCCCTGGTCGCGGACACGGGCGGCCGCCTCGCACAGCCGGTCGAGGTCGTCCCCTCGGGCCTGGAGCAGCAGGGTCGCCTCGTCGACGTCGAGGGCCTTCCCGTCCCGGGCACGCGCGAGCGCCCTTCGCAGGCCGGGGACCTCCTCCATGCGACGACCCTATGCGGGGCCTGCGGGAGGCCCTCCGGTGCCCCGCTGCCAGGATGGGCCCATGCGCATCGTGGCCCTGGCGGGCGGCATCGGGGGGGCGCGCTTCCTGCGCGGCCTGCGCCACGCCGTACCGGACGCCGAGATCACCGTCGTCGTCAACACCGGCGACGACACCACCCTTTACGGGCTGCGGGTGTGCCCCGACCTGGACACCCTGATGTACACCCTCGGCGGCGGCATCGACGAGGAGCGCGGCTGGGGCCGGGTCGACGAGAGCTGGCGGGCGAAGGAGGAGCTGGCGGCGTACGGCTCCCCGACGGCCTGGTTCGGGCTGGGCGACCGCGACCTCGCGACCCACCTCCGTCGTACGCAGCTGATGCTCGGCGGGATGACGCTCACGCAGGCGACGCAGAGCCTGTGCGAGCGGTGGCAGCCGGGCGTGACGCTGCTGCCGATGAGCGACGTGCAGGCGGAGACCCACGTGACCGTGACCGTCGACGGGCAGCGCCGCGCGATGCACTTCCAGGAGTGGTGGATCAAGCACCGGGCCGCGCTCCCGGCCGAGTCGATCACCCTGGTCCATCACGGCGACCTGGTCCCCGCGCCCGGGGTGCTGGAGGCGGTCGACGCGGCTGACGTGGTGCTGCTGCCGCCCTCGAACCCGGTGGTCAGCATCGGCACGATCCTGCAGGTCAAGGGTGTCCGGGAGGCCCTCGGACCAAAGCGCCTCGTTGGCCTCTCGCCGATCGTCGGCGGCGCCCCCGTGCGGGGCATGGCCGACGCGTGCCTCACCGCGATCGGGGTGGAGACCAGCGCCGAGGCGGTGGGCCGGCACTACGGCAGCGACCTGCTGGACGGGTGGCTTGTGGACACGGCCGACGCCGGTACGACGGTGCCGGGAGTCGAGGTGCGCGCGGTACCCCTTCTCATGACGGACCTCGAGGCCACCGCGGCGATGGCCCGCACGGCCCTGGAGCTCGCCGGTGCTTGAGGTATATCCCGTCACGGGCCTGCCGGAGGTGCGTCCCGGCGACGACCTGGCCGGGATGCTCGCGGACGCCTTCGAGTACGCGGACGGCGACGTGGTCGTCGTGACCAGCAAGGTCGTGAGCAAGGCGGAGGGTCGGCTGCTGCCCGCGGGCGAGGACCGGGAGGCCGCACGGCTGAAGGCCGTTGACACGGAGACCCGCCGGGTCGTCGCCCGGCGCGGCACGACGACGATCGCGGAGACGCACCACGGCCTGGTGCTCGCCGCCGCGGGTGTGGACGCCAGCAACGTGCGGAGCGACGAGATCGCTTTGCTCCCAGCGGATCCCGACGCGAGCGCGGCCCGGTTGCGGACCGACCTCGAGCGCCTCACCGGCCGCCGGCTGGGCGTGGTCGTGAGCGACACGATGGGCCGCGCCTGGCGAGTCGGGCAGACCGACCAGGCCATCGGCGTGGCGGGTCTCGCGCCGCTCAAGGACAGCCGCGGGACCCACGACGCCTTCGGCCAGCTGCTCGAGGTCACCGAGATCGCGGTCGCCGACGAGATCGCCGCCGCGGCCGAGCTCGTGAAGGGCAAGGCGGCAGGGGTGGCGGCTGCCGTCGTACGAGGGTGGGACCTCGCCGACGACGGACGTGACGCGTCCGCGCTGCAGCGCGACCCGGAGCAGGACATGTTCCGCCTCGGCACCGACGAGGCCCGTCGCACGACGGTGGCGCTGCGCCGGACGGTGCGCGAGTTCACCGACGATCCGGTGGACCGCGCGGCGGTGCTGCGGGCAGTGGCTGCGGCAGTGACCGCGCCGGCGCCGCACCACACGACGCCATGGCGGTTCGCGCTCGTCGAGCAGCGTCGCGAGCAGCTGCTCGACGCGATGGCCGCCCGGTGGGCGGAGGACCTCCGGGGCGACGGGTTCACCGAGGACCAGGTGGCGCGGCGGCTGCGGCGGGGCGACGTGCTGCGCCGCGCGGCGTGCCTGGTGGTGCCGCTGCTGCTGCGGGACGGTGCGCACGCCTACCCCGACGAGATGCGAGCGGCCGCGGAGGAGCGGATGTTCGTGGTGTCCGGCGGCGCCGCGGTGCAGAACCTCCTCGTGCAGCTGGCCGCCGAGGGCCTGGGCAGCGCCTGGGTGAGCAGCGCGCTGTTCTGCCCGGACGTCGTGCGCGCGGTGCTCGACGTCGAGGGCGAGCCGCTGGGCGTGGTGGCTGTGGGCCACCCGGCGGGGGCTGCGAAAGAGCGCCCGCCGCGCGACCCGGAAGAGTTCGTGCTCCTCCGCTGATATAGGTCAGGGTTAGTCCTTCACGGACACCTCCGGAGGTGCTTGGAAGGGACCGTCAGGTTCTCTCCCTCTGAAGGTCGGCGTTGCCGCGCCTGGCCTTCCGGCACCCCCGGAGGTGGGTCCCGTGGTCGTTC
>JBKOVB010000033.1:0-1269 GCA_046723735.1 Actinomycetota bacterium
GCGCTGGTCGCGTTGCTGGCCCCGTTGGTCATGAACGTGCCGCAGACCTCGATCGTGTCGACGGCGCTCTTCCTCGGCATCGTCGCGCTGGGTCTCGACGTCCTGATCGGTACGGCGGGGCAGCTGTCGATCGCGCACGCCGCCCTCTACGGGGCGGGGTGCTACGCCGCACTCGCACTGGGAACAAGTGGCTTTCCCTGGCCCATCGCCTTCCTGGGTGCCGCTCTCGCCGCCGCGACCGTGAGCGTTCTCATGGGACTCCCTTCGTTGCGCATCCGCGGTCTGCAGGTGGCCATCGCGACGCTCGCGTTCCAGGTCTTCGCGCAGCAGGTTCCCAACAAGTGGCCCGGAGTGAAGTCCGTAGGCCGGGTGTGGGACCGACCGTCGTACCTCGTGAGCGAGACGCACCTCTACCTGCTCACCCTCGCCGTGCTCGCCCTCGTGCTGCTCGTGCTCCACCGGCTGCGCAGCACGAAGGGAGGTCGCGGGCTGCTCGCGGTTCGTGACGTGGAGGCACGTGCCGCCGCCTTCGGTGTCGCGACGGGTCCCGCAAAGCTCTTCGCCTACGGCGTCTCGGGCGCGATCGCCGGCCTCGGCGGGGCGCTGTTCGCGATGCAGCAGGGCAGCGTGCAGGACCTGCAGCCGTTCATCCTGCGCGAGTCACTGCTGCTCGTCGCCGTGGTCGTGATCGGCGGTGCGGGCTCGGCCGTCGGCATCTTGGTTGCCACGCTGCTCATCCACGCTCTGCCCGAGCTGCTCGGGAGCGACTTCTCCATCCCCTTGTTCGGGCCTGCACCGATCGCGCTTCCGGCGCTGCTGACGGCGCCGCTGCTGATCGGGATCGTGCTGCAGCCGACGGGGATCGGTGGGGTCCTTCGCGACCTCGCCGCCACGCTCACGGACACCGGGGAGCGCCCGTCGCCTCGTCCCCTGCCGACCGACGCTGTCGCCTCCGCAGCGCACGCCCGCGACCTGCGCGACGTCCCGCGCCCGCTGAAGTACCGCCTCCCGACGACGTCGCTGCTCGTCGCTGAGAACGTCTCCGTCCGGTACGGCGGAGTCCAGGCCCTCGTCGACGTCACTCTCGAGGTGCGCAGGTCCGAGATCGTGGGCCTCATCGGCGCCAACGGCGCGGGCAAGTCGACGTTCTTCAACGCGGTGTCCGGCCTCGCTCCGGTGACGGGTTCGATCAAATATCGCGGCGTCGAGCTGGTGGGAAGGCGCGCGTCCAGCCGGAGCGCGCTCGGGACGTCGCGCACGTTCCAGGAC
>JBKOVB010000162.1:0-14021 GCA_046723735.1 Actinomycetota bacterium
GGTCGCGCGGTGCTCGGCCTCGGCGCTGCCTGGTACGAGCGCGAGCACCTCGGGCTGGGCGTCCCCTTCCCGATCGTCACCGAGCGCTTCGAGCGGCTCGAGGAGGCGCTGCAGATCTGCCGGCAGATGTGGAGCGACGACGACGGCCCGTACGACGGGAAGCACTTCCACCTGACCGAGACCCTCTGCGAACCCCGGCCCCTTGGGTCTGTGCGGGTGCTGGTCGGAGGGAGCGGCGAGAAGAAGACGTTGCGGCTCGTGGCGCAGTACGCCGACGCATGCAACCTGTTCGCCCAGTCCCCCGAGCAGGTACGGGCCAAGCTCGAGGTGCTGCGCGGCCACTGCGACGCCATCGGCCGCGACTACGAGAGCGTCGAGAAGACGATCCTCTACGTCGCCGGTGACCTGCGCGACCGGGACGCGTTCCTGCGGGAGATGGCGGCCTACGCCGCTCTCGGGGTCGGCACGGTCCACGTGATGCCCACCGGCAGGCTCGACGCCTGGGTCGAGCAGCGTGTCGCGCCCGTGGTCTCGGACCTGCGCGGGCTGTAGAGACGGGTCGGCCCCGGGACCGGGTCCCGGGGCCAAGGTCCGCCCGCTACTGGTTCAGCCGCTGCTCCTGCTCGTGCAGCTCGGCCTTCTTCTCGTGCATCTTGGCCTCGGCCTGGGCCTCGGTCTCCTTGCGCTCCTCGGCGCCCTTGGCGGCCTGCGCCCGGCCCTCTCGCTCGAGATCAGGCTTGTCGGCGACGTCGCCGACCTTCTCCTTGACCTTGCCCTTCATCTCCTCGAACGCGCCCATGGTCAGTCGCTCCTTCCGCTCGTGGTGGTCGTCTACTTGGACCGCTGGGCCTGCCGCTGCTCGGTCTCCAGCCCCTTGGCCTTGGCCCGGTGGGCGTCCGCCTTGGCCTGCTCGCGCACGGCCTTGAGCTTTTCGGTGCCCTTGTCCTGCTGAGCCTCGCCGGCTCGGATCAAGCGCTCGTTGTCGAAGACCTCGCCCGCCACCTCGCGGCCCAGCCCGACGACCTTGTCGAGCAGGCCGGTGGCGTTCTTGGGTTCGATGCGGGGTATGCGCATGGCCTGGTGTCTCCCTGGCGTCGACGGTTGTTCGGACACTCGGGACATGCCCCCCGGGCGGAGGCTCACACCCGCCCGCGGCCAGACTTCACGCTCCGGCTCGGGGTGATCCGCCTCACGCGCGCAGGACCGCTGCGCGGTGCGACCGCACGCTGCGGGGTACGTGACCCCTGACGGAGCCCCGAACCCGAGGAGGTCCCATGCGGCTGAGCCACCTGCCCCTGCGCGTCACGACCGGTGCCTTCATCCTCAACGCCGGCCTGAGCAAGCGCTGCCTCACCGACGAGGCGGCCGAGGGTCTGCAGAGCATGCCCGAGGCCGGCGCGTCCCACGTGGGCCGCGTGCCTGCTGCGACGTTTGCCAAAGTGCTGTCGGCGGCCGAGATCGGGGTGGGGGCCGTGCTGCTGGCGCCCTTCGTCCCGCCCGCGGTCGCGGGCGCGGCGCTCACCGCCTTCAGCGGTGCGCTGCTGAAGATGTGGTGGAACACCCCCGGCATGCACGAGGAGGGCACGCCGCGCCCGACGCAGAGGGGGACGGCTGTCGCCAAGGACGTCTGGATGCTCGGCTCGGGGCTCGCGCTCATGCTCGACGGGATCGCCGACGACACGCGACACGCAGTGCGGAAGACGCGTCGTACCGCGCGAGCGCGGGTGCATGCGGCCAAGGAGGCCCTGCCCATCGGCTGACGCGGTATCAGGGACGAGGCGTCCGGCCTCGGCCTGCCCGTGAGCATCCGGCCGCGGGCCTCCTGGTTGGGGGTCGCGGGCGGGCTGTTGCTGATCGCCGTCGTGGTCCAGCTGGCCGTCGATGCCCGCCGGGCTGACCGTGCGCTGCACCGGGCTGAGGGCAGGCTCGCCTCGCTGCAGCACGCGCTGGCCACCGGTGACGACCGGACGGCGGCGCAGGTGCTGCGACAGCTTCAGGCCGACGCCGCGACCGCCCACGGCGCGACCTCGAGCGTCCTTTGGGACCTCGCCGGAGCGGTTCCCATGGCTGGCCGCAGCCCGCAGCAGGCGGCTGCCCTGACCCGATCCGTCCAGGAGCTCGCCGACGAGGCGCTCCCCCGGCTGCTGGTCGCCACCGAGGCGCTCCGGCCGGTGCTCCACGGTGGCGGCAACCAGGTCGACCTGGGCGCCCTCCGTCGTACGGCTCCCTTCCTGGACGCGGCTCTGGACCACGTCGCCGCTGTCGATGACGACCTGCGGGGTCTCCCCCACCGTGCCGTGCTGCCCCCGGTCGCCTCCGCGCGTGATCGCCTGCGGGACAAGGTCGACCGGCTGACCGACGTGCTGCGTGACGCCGTGGCCGCCGTGCACGTGGCGCCCACGATGCTCGGCGCCAACGGGCCGCGGCGATACTTCGTGGCCTTCCAGAACAACGCGGAGAGCCGCGGCACCGGAGGGCTCGTCGGGGCGTACGCCGTCCTCGTGGCCGACCAGGGCCGGCTGCGCGTGCAGCGGCTGGGCACCGACCTGGAGCTCACCGGCTTGCCCGCACCCAGGCTCGACCTCGGCGCGGACTACCGCCGCCTCTACGGTGGCGACACGCACATCATCCAGAACACCAACATGAGCGGGCACTTTCCCTACGCCGCGAGGCAGTGGCTCGACATGTGGCAGCGGCGCACGGGCGTGCGGCTCGACGGTGCGCTGGCCACCGATCCCGTCGCACTGAGCTACCTCCTCGGCACCACCGGCCCGGTTACCCTGCGAGACGGGACCTCCGTCACCGCTGCCGACGTCGTGGCCCGCACCGAGCAGCAGTCCTACGTGCAGTACGCCGAGAACGATCAGGCGCGCAAGCAGTACCTCGTCGGCGTGGCCGAGGCCGTGCTCGCGCGGCTGCTCGGCGCGCACGCGCCGGCGCGCTCCGGCGTCCTGCGGGCCGTCGCGAAGGCGGCCTCCGAGCGGCGCTTCCTGGTCTACAGCGCGCACCCGGCGGAGCAGACCTGGCTCGAGGGCACGGGGGTCAGCGGCGAGGTGCCTGAGCAAGGGGGGCCGTTTGCCTTCCTGGTCGTGAACAACTCGGCCGGCAACAAGATCGACTACTACCTTGAGCGGTCGGTCCGCTACGAGCTCGGGCGCTGCCGCGACGGCGTCCGCGACAGCACGCTGACGCTGGTGCTCCGCAACGACGTGCCCCCCGTACCGCTACCGCGCTTCGTGGTGGGCCGGCTGGACCGGAAGGGCCCGGCCGGCTCGACGTCGGTGCTGCTCTCGGCCTACGTGACCCAGGGCGCCGCTCTGCGGCGGGCCACCCTCGACGGGCAGCCGGTCAGGGTGTTCGCCGGCACCGAGCGCGGACACCCCGTGTTCGTGCTGAAGGTCGAGCTGCCCCGAGCGGCGGCGCAGACGCTGGTGCTCCACCTGCGGGAACCGGCGGTGGGCCGGCAGCCGGTGGTCCTCGAGCAGCCCCTGGCCCGCCCTCAGTCGACGACCATCCACGCCGCGCCCTGCTGAGGTATCAGACGTCGGCGAACCCGGCTCTCCACGATGAGAGCTGAGGAGGGGCCATGAGGCGAGGACGCGCCGTGGCAGCGCTCGTCACCTGCGCAGCGGCACCGGTGCTGTGGATGTCGCAAGCAGCCGCCGACGAGTACCCGCCCACGGGTCCGGGCGGTGGTGGTGGCGGGGCGGTCACCGTGCCGGTCACCGCGGGCGGTGGCGAGGTGAGCCTGCCGCGCACCGGTCAGGACCTCGTCACACCGGTCGAGGTCGGTGCGGCCTCGCTGCTCGCCGGAGTCGCGCTCCTGGTGGCGGCGCAGGTCCGCCGGCCGGCCAGCGCGCGGCGACGGGGCTAGCCCGCTCGACGCGGCGCCGGGCAGCAGTCCGCGGGACAGACGTCCTGCGTGCCCGCTCCCCCGTGGTCGTCCTGGTCCGGACCCTCGATCCTCTGCACCACCAGGTCGCGCAGCATCGCGACGAACTCCGGCGCCGTCCCCACGGTTGCCGCGCGTCGCACCGTCAGGCCCTGCGGGGCCTG
Organism: Actinomycetota bacterium; assembly: GCA_046723735.1. Lineage (GTDB taxonomy): Bacteria > Actinomycetota > Actinomycetes > Mycobacteriales > SCTD01 > RYN-111. The sequence goes on from JBKOVB010000162.1 coordinate 4,057, forward strand.
GCTCGTCGCGACGACGTCCAGGTCGTAGACCACCTCGACGTGGTCGCTGGTGAAACCGATCGGCACGAGCACCACCTCGTCGACGCCCTGCTCCGCGAGCACCGCGAGGTGGTCGCTCACGTCCGGCTCCAGCCACGGCACAGAGGGCGGGCCGCTGCGGGACTGGAACACGAGATCCCACGGCCGGTCCCCCGCGACCCGCGCCGAGGCGGTCCGCAGCGCCTCGACGTACGCACCTCCGTGCGGCCCTGAGCTCTCCGCCATGCTCACCGGGATCGAGTGCGCCGTGAACACCAGCCGAGGGGAGGTCAGGCCCTCGGCGGCGAGGGCGACGTTCCGGCGTACCGGCTCGAGGAAGCCCTCCTCCGACCAGTAGTTGCGAAGCTTTCGCACCACCGGCGCGCCTTCGAAGCGTGACGCGAGCAGGTCGTCCTGGTACTGGCGGCAGCCCGAGTACGACGGGAACGCGCTGGTCGTGACGGCGAGCGCGTGCCGGACACCGTCCCGGGCCATCTCCTGCAGCGTGTCCACGAGGAAGGGGTGCCAGTTGCGGTTGCCCCAGTACACCGGCAGCGCCGGGCCGCGGGTCGCGAGCTCCGCCTGGAGCGCGGCCCGCAACCGACGGCACTGCTCGTTGAGCGGGCTGACGCCGCCGAACGCCTCCAGGTAGTGCCGGCCCACCTCCCTCAGCCTCTCCTGGGGGATGCCACGACCGCGGGTCACGTTGGCGAGGAACGGCTCCACGTCGGCGGGGCCCTCCGGACCCCCGAACGAGACCAGCAGCACCGCGTCGACGGGCGGCAGCGCCGTCGCCTCAGGGGTCAGCACACGGATACCTTGCCACCATGACGACGAGGGGCCCGCTGGCGCTGGTCGGAAGCGGTGAGTACCTGCCGGTCATGCAGGAGCTCGAGGGGCAGCTGCTGCAGGGACGCGCGCCCCGCTACGTCCAGATCCCGACGGCCGCCGCCCTCGAGGGCCCTGCGTCGCTTGCTCACTGGGTCGACCTCGGTCGGGCGCAGGCCACCAGGCTCGGCGTCGAGGCCGTGCCGGTCGTGGTCCGTGACCGGAAGGAGGCCGACGATCCCGAGCTCGCCGCGCTCGTGGAAGGCGCCGGCCTGGTGTACCTCAGCGGCGGGAACCCGCCGTACCTCGCCGCGACCCTGCGCGGCACGCGCGTGTGGGCGGCGGTGCTCGCTGCCTGGGAGGCCGGCGCGGCGCTCGCCGGCTGCAGCGCCGGCGCGATGGCGATCACCGCCTGGGCGCCCCACGTCCGGGATCCGCAGCGCGAGCCCGACCCGGGGCTCGGGGTGCTGCCCGAGCTGCGTGTGATCCCCCACTTCGACCGGTTCGAGCAGTGGGAGCCGACGCTGGCCCGACGCGTGCTCGAGTGGGTGCCACCCGGCGGGACGCTGGTCGGCATCGATGAGGAGACCGCCCTCGTCAGGACCGACGGGGCGTGGCAAGTGCACGGCCGGCAGGCGGTCTGGGTGATCGCGCAGGAGGGCCGGACCGCCTACCGCGCCGGTGAGACGGTCCCGCTGCTCGCTCCTGTCTAAGACGTACGACGGAAGGGGTCCCGGGACGCGCTCGTCATCTGGATGCGCGGGCAGGTCGCCAGGGTGAGGTCGACGTACTGCAGCGCGTCGTCGCACAGCGCGGTCACGGACCAACCCTGGGTCAGGCCGTGCTGGGTGACCGTCACGCGGTAGATGGTGATGTCGTACTTCGAGGGCGACCCGTAGATCGCGCCGATGCTGCCTACGAGCTTGGCGGTGCCGTGCGTGCCACCCGGCCCGTCCCACGGGTGGTCGTAGCGCTGCCACAGGCCGGGGGTGGCGCTCCACAGGCCGCCCCGGCTCACGTCCCGGCTCTCCAGCTCGCGCACGATCTGGGTCGCGAGCTTCGCGTCGAGGACCGCCGAGGGGCGGATGACCTCCGTGGTGTCTGCCATTCGTCCATCCTGCCAGCAGGACCAGCGCGTCCGCAGTGATCACCCGTAAAACCGAATCCCGTTCGGTAGGGTTCGCTGCATGCGTGCCGTGCAGATCACCCAGTTCGGTGGCCCGGAGGTCCTGCGGCTCGTGGAGCTGCCCGACCCGGAGCCCCATGACGACCTGGTCGTCGTGGACGTGACCAGCGCGGGCGTGAACTACGCGGACACGCACGCCACCGAGAACAGCTACCTCGCCCCGCAGACGCTTCCGATGGTGCCCGGCTCCGAGGTGGTGGGCACGCTTCCGGACGGCACCCGCGTCGCGGCGTTCACGATGACCGGGGGGTACGCCGAGAAGTCGCTCGTCCACCCAGGCGCCGTCTTCCCGCTTCCCGACGAGGTGAGCGACGGTCAGGCCCTCGCGCTGCTCGTCCAGGGCCTGACCGCCTGGCACCTGCTGCGCACGTCCACGCACCTGCAGCCCGGCGAGTCGGTGGTCGTGCACGCCGCCGCCGGCGGGGTCGGCACGCTCGCCGTCCAGCTCGCCAAGGCCTGGGGCGCTGGCAACGTCATTGCCGTCGCGTCCACCGAGGACAAGCTCGAGCTCGCCCGCTCGCTCGGGGCGGACAGCACGGTGCTGGCGGGGACGGACACCCTGAAGGAGGACCTGCAGGCCGCCAACGACGGTCGCAAGGTCGACGTGGTGCTGGAGATGGTCGGGGGTGCCACGTTCGACGCGTCCCTGGTGGCCCTGGCCCCGTTCGGGCGGCTCGCGACCTTCGGAATGGCCTCCCGCACGCCGCCCTCGCCGACCCAGGCCGGCGCGCTGATGGCCCGCAGCCAGGCGGTGGTCGGCTTCTGGCTCGCGCACTGCTTCAGCCGCCCCGAGATGCTGCAGCCCCAGATGGCCGAGCTGCTCGCCATGGTGGCCGCCGGGACGCTGCGACCCCTGGTGGGCGGGACCTACCCGCTCGGCGAGGCGGCCGCCGCGCACGAGGCGCTACGAAGCCGCGGCACCGTCGGCAAGCTCGTCCTCGACGTCCGTGCTTGAGAGCGCCTCCAGCTCCTCCACGGCGGAGACCTTGGGACACGGGCAGACCTCGTCGTGCCACGCGCGTCGACAGCCCGGCGGGTAGGTCAGCTCGCGCACGACCCGCGCCGGGTTGCCGGCCACGAGGCAGTCGTCGGGGACGTCCTTGTTGACCACGGCGCCGGCCGCCACGAGCACGCGCTTCCCGAGCGTGACCCCCGGCAGGATCATCGCGCGGGCCCCGATCCAGCAGCCGTCGCCGATCCGGATCGGTGCCTGCCGGTGCGGGCGCCCCTCCACCCCGTGGCTGTCGCTGTCCATGACGTAGACGTCGTTGGCGAACGCGACGTCGTCGCCCACCACGATCTCCTCGACCGCGATGATCGTCGTCCCGACGTTCACGAAGCACCGGTCGCCGAAGCGGATCCTCCCCCAGCCGCTGATCAGCGTCTTGCGATGCCCGGACCACACCTTGAACTCGTCGCCGACCTGCATGTCGCTCGCGTCGACCGTCGGGTCGCCGAACACGACGCACCGTTTGCCGCGCCTGTCGACCTTGCGCAGCGACCAGACAGCCTTCAGCCGTTGGCGGTACGTGGCGCGGTGCCACTTCCAGGCCAGCCGGCGCAGCTGCCAGGGGGTGAGCTCGTCGGGCACGCTCCTACGCTAGCGGGGTGGAGGCGCCGATCTGCTCAGCGAAGGGGTGTCGGGCACCCGCGACGCATGCGGTGGTCTGGAACAACCCCAAGCTCCACACGCCGGAGCGCGAGAAGGTCTGGCACGCCTGCGAGGAGCACGTGTCCACGCTCTCGGAGTTCCTCGAGGTGCGCAGCTTCCTGCAGCGGGTCGACCTACTCCCGGAAACCCCCGAGGAAGCGCCGGAAGACCCCACCCTGCCGGGGTAGCGGCGCCGCCGGCGGTGGCGGGGTGTGCCTACGGCGGGCGACCGGCTGGTCGTAGTCGGTGGACGCGATCGCCAGGACGGTCTGCTCCTCGTCGTACGCCTCGGAGCCGTCGATCTGCGGCACGAACCCGACGAGCATGCCGTCACGCATCACCTGGGCCTCCAGCCCGAGCGTGCCGTCGGTGTCCCAGATCGCCTGGCGCCCGTCGCCGAGGGACACCCGGACGCCGAACTGGTAGGTCGACGCACGCTCCAGGTGGGCGTCGACACCTCGGTCCCGCAGCCGGTCCACCACCCGCTGCGCGCGCTGCTCGTCCACGGTTCCTCCAGGAGAAAATCCCTCGCCTGCTCAACTTAGGCTGGAGCGCATGCGTTCCCCTGAACCGGTCGTCCTCCGGCGCAGCCGCGTGGCCCTGGAGCCGTGGGGAGCCCAGCACGACGCCGAGCTGCTCGAGGCCGCTCAGGACGACGACGTCTGGCGTTGGATGCCGGCGCTCCGGCCGACGTCCCTGGGCGACGTGGTGGCCATCCGTGAGACGCACCCGGGCACGCCGGTCTGGGCAGTGGTCGTGGACGGCGTGGCGGCCGGCTCCACGTCGTACCTCGACGTCGACACCGAGCTCGAGGGCCTGGAGATCGGCTGGACGTGGTACCGCAAGGACCTCTGGGCCAGCGAGGTCAACCCCACCTGCAAGTGGCTGCTCCTCGACCACGCCTTCCGGGAGCTGGGTGCGGCGCGCGTCACGCTGAAGACGGACGCGCTCAACACCCGTTCGCAGGCAGCGATCCGCAAGCTCGGCTGCCGGTATGACGGGACGCTGCGCCACCAGAAGCGCCGCCCCGACGGGACCGTGCGAGACGCGGCATTCTTCTCGATGCTGGCATCCGAGTGGCCCGACGCGGAGCGACTGCTGCTGGCCCGCCTTGAGTAAGATCGAGTCATGAACGGCGGAGGAGCAGCGGGCGTCCCGGCGCTGTCCGGCCTGTGGCTGCTGGTCTTCGCCGTCGACGCGCTCCGCTCCGGCGGGGGCCGGGACCACCAGCTCGGCGCAATCGCGCTGGGGCTGCTGTTCCTCTCGCTGATCGTCAGCGAGTGGCGCGCCCACCGCCGTCCCACAGACGACGACCTGCCCGTCTGACGCGCCGTGGCGGTGCTGGTCCCCGCCTGCGGCCGCCGTTAGCGTTCGCCCGTGACCACGCGTCCGTGGGTGCTGCTGGTCTTCGTCGTTCTCCTCGCCGCCCTTGTCGGCGCGGCCTTCGCGCTTCTCGCCTACGACCGCTCGGGGCTGTGCCGCCCCGGGCCTGTGTCGCGCGAGGTGAAGTCGTTCCTGGGTCAGAGCTACACCGTGCACTGCCGCTGAGCGGTGTCGGCCTGACGACGGGACTCTTGACCTGCGCGCGTCGTAGGCGCACGGTCGGCGGGAGGTCCTGCAGGCCCCTCCTGAGCAGGTGATGCTCCGTGCGACGACTCCTGGTCCCTCTCCTCGCCCTCGCCCTGTCCACGACACTCGTGACCCCGGCGTCCGCCGCTGCCTTTCCTACGACCGTCCCGCTCCCGAACGACTTCGCGCCCGAAGGCATCGCCATCGGCCCGGGCACGACGTTCTACGTCGGGTCCCTGACCACGGGTGACATCTACCGTGGCGACCTCCGCACCGGCAGAGGCCGGGTCTTCGTCGACGCCCCGGCCGGCCGGGCTGCCCTCGGGCTCAAGGTCGACCGACGGCACCACTTGCTCTTCGTCGCAGGCGGCACGACCGGAGCGGCCTTCGTCTACAACACGCGCACCGGCGCGACGGTGGCTGCCTTGCAGCTGGCGCCGACGGGCGCGACGTCGCTCGTCAACGACGTCGTCGTGACGCGCACCACCGCCTGGTTCACCGACTCCTTCCGCCCGGTCCTCTACGCCGTGCCGATCTCACCGCGGGGCCGGCTGGGCACCCCGAGGACCGTCGCCCTGTCCGGGCCGGCGAGCGTCATCGTGCCGGGCTTCAACCTCAACGGCATCGACGCGACTCCCAACGGGCGCACGCTTGTGGTCAACAACAGCGCCCTCGGCGCGCTGTTCACCGTGAACCCCCGCACCGGGGCGAGTGCGCAGATCGCCGTGAGCGGTCTCGTGCCTGGCACCCCGGACGGCCTGCTGCTTCGGGGGAAGTCGCTGTGGGTGGTGGAGAACGTCGCCAACATGCTCGTGCGTGTGACGCTCAACTCCACGTTCACGGCCGGGAGGATCACCCGGACCATCACGAGCCCGCTGTTCCACGTGCCCACGACCGTGGCCAGGCACGGCAGCCGGCTCGCTGTCGTGAACAGCCACTTCGACCTCGGGCTGCCGCCGCCGTTCGGACCGGGAGCGCCGCCCGGTACGGCGTACGAGGTGCTGGTCCTGCGCTGACTCAGGCGTTTGCGAGCAGCTGCTTCTCCTCGGCGGTGAGGGGGCGTGGGCGGTCCTGCTCCCCCAGCACGACGTGCACTGTGCGGCCCACCGCGACGAGCCGGTCGCCGAGCCGCAGCTCGTGCAGCAGCGTGAACGACGTGGTGCCGACCTTTTCCACCGAGACCGTGACGTCCACCGTCCGGGTGCCGCCCGGGATCTCGGCGCGGTAGTCGCACTCGCTGCGGGCGATGACCATCCGACCGAACATGTCGTGCGGGTGCTCGGTGAAGAACTGCCCTCGACCGGACTCCATGAGGTGGTAGTAGGCGACGTTGTTCACGTGGCCGAGGACGTCGAGGTCGCCGAAACGGATCTGCACGGACGTGGTCGTGGGCACGGCGGCACCCTACGACGGGTCGTACCGCGGCCTGCCTCCCCCTACGGCCACGGACACCCGCGTCACGTCAGGCGCCCGGACCCGGCCACTCACGGGCGAGCTCGGTGAGGGTTGCCGCCGCCGCGTCGGGGTCGGCGCCCGCAGCGACGGCGAGCCCGAGCAGGTACGTCGTCACCGGAGCGGCAGGTCGGGCGACGGCGTGCGCGGCCTCACGCGCGACGTCGAGGAGCAGCGGAACGTCCACGTCGGCGGAGAGCCCCAACGCGGTGGACGCCTCCTTCACCCACTCGTCGATCGTCGTCATCATCCGGCCTCCCGCACCCGCCTCCGGTCGTCCGGGGTGCCGCGTCGATCCACGGGCCCCGGGGCTCCCGGCGCCGCCGCGAGCCGCAGCGGCGCCACGTCCAGACCCTGCACCACCGCTCGGAGCGGGTCCACCGTCAGGTCGGCGCGTCGCCGAGGCGTCGTGCTCAGGCGGGAAGGGACTCCGCGACACCGAGCGCGACCTCCACGCCCCCTTCGACGACCCGCACCTCGTGCACCCCGAGGGCCACGCCCGGGAGGTCCAGGCAGCGCCCGGTCACGAGGTCGTAGGCCTGCTTGTGCATCGGGCTGATGAGGACGTCCAGGTCGCCGCGGGAGCCCACGATCCCGCGGGACATCACCATCGCGCCGCTGACGGGGTCGAGGTTGTCGACGGCGTAGAGCCGGTCGTCCCGGGTGCGCACGACGGCGACCTGGTGTCCTCCGACCAGCACGCAGACCGCGCGGTCGACCGGGAGCCGGAGGAACAGGCTGACGGGGAACCAGGACCTCAACGGACCACCTCCAGGGGCAGGAGCGGGCGCTGCTGGCCGCGCTCGGGGATGCGGCGGATCGACGGGTCGGGGACCTCAGGCGCGTTGACGAAGTGCACGAAGCGAGCCAGCCGCTCGGGGTCGGCGAGGGTGGCGGCCCACTCGTCCTGGTAGGACGCCACGTGGCGCTCCATGGCCGCGTCGAGGTCGGCGCACAGGCCGAGGGAGTCGTCGACCACCACGGACCGGATGTGCTCGAGGCCGGTCTCCTCCACCCACGGAGCGGTGCGCTGCAGCCGTTCGGCGGTGAAGACGTAGAGCATCAGGAAGCGGTCGACGTACCGGACCAGGTCCTCTGTGGTCAGGTCGGTGAGGAACAGGTCGGCGTGCCGTGGCGTGAAGCCGCCGTTGCCGCCGACGTAGACGTTCCAGCCCTTCTCGGTGGCGATGACGCCGACGTCCTTGCTGCGCGCCTCCGCACACTCGCGGGCGCAGCCGCTCACGGCCAGCTTGAGCTTGTGCGGGGCTCGCAGGCCGCGGTACCGAAGCTCGAGCATCACTGCGAGCGAGGTGGAGTCCTGCACGCCGTACCGGCACCAGGTCGACCCGACGCACGACTTCACCGTGCGCAGCGACTTGCCGTACGCGTGCCCGCTCTCCATGCCGGCATCGACGAGCCGCTGCCAGATCAGCGGCAGCTGCTCGACCCGGGCACCGAACAGGTCGATCCGCTGGCCGCCGGTAATCTTCGTGTAGAGGTCGAACTCCTTGGCAACCTGACCGATGATGACCAGCTGGTCAGGCGTCACCTCGCCCCCGGGCAGGCGGGGTACGACCGAGTAGCTGCCGTCCTTCTGCAGGTTGGCCAGCATGTGGTCGTTGGTGTCCTGGAGCGTGCCCTGCTCCCCGTCCAGGACGTAGCCGTTGCCCAGCGACGCCAGGATCGAGGCGGCCGTGGGCTTGCAGACGTCGCAACCCTTGCCCGTGCCGTGCTCGGCGAGCAGCTGGGACCAGGTGCGGATGCCGCGGACCCGGATGACCTCGAACATCTCCTTGCGGGACAGGGCGAAGTGCTCGCACAGCGCGTTGCTCACCACGAGGCCCTGCGCGCTGCGCTCGTCCGCGACCAGCTTCTTGACGAGGTTCAGGCAGGAGCCGCAACCGGTGCCGGCCTTGGTGCACTCCTTGACGTAGCCGACCTCGGGGGTGTGCCGGGCGGCGTCGCAGATCTCGCCCTTGGTGACCGCGAGGCACGAGCAGACCTGCGCCTCGTCGGGCAGCTCGAGCTGGACGCCGCTCGAGGCCGGGGCGATGAGGTCGGCAGGGTTGACCGACAGGCCACTGCCGACCAGCGGACGCAGCGACGCGTAGGCGCTCGCGTCCCCGACGAGGATCCCGCCGAGGAGGCGGGAGGCGTCGTCGGAGACGACGAGCTTCTTGTAGACGCCCCCCACGGGGTCCGCCCAGACGAGCTCCAGCGCGCCGGGCTCCTCGCCGAACGCGTCACCGAAGCTCGCCACGTCGATCCCAAGGCACTTCAGCTTGGTCGACAGGTCGGCGCCCTCGAAGGTGCCCGTGCCCCCGAGCAGCCGGTCGACGACGACCTCTGCCATCGCGTAGCCAGGCGCCACCAGCCCCCAGCAGCGGTCCAGTGCGGACGCGCACTCCCCCACGGCATATACGTCGGGGGCGCTCGCGGCGCAGCCCAGGTCGACCGCCACGCCACCGCGCGCCGCGACCTCGAGGCCGGCCTCCCGGGCGAGCGCATCGGCCGGCCGGATGCCCGCGGAGAACACGACGAGGTCGGTCTCCAGCGGCTCGCCCTCGGCGAACGTGAGCCGAAGACCGCCTGGGGCGTCGGCGATCTCCTGGGTCGAGGTGCTGGTGCGGACCGCGACGCCCAGGCCCTCGACGAGCCGCCGCAGCGCCTCGCCGCCGCCCGCGTCCACCTGCACCGGCATCAGGCGCGGCGCGAACTCGACGACGGTCGTCTCCAGACCCAGCGACTGAAGGGCCTGCGCCGCCTCGAGCCCCAGGAGGCCACCCCCGATGACGACACCCCGCTTCGCGCCGTCCGCGGCGGCCTTGATCGCCTCCAGGTCCTCGACCGTGCGGTAGACGAACCGTCCCGGCCCGGTGGCACCGGGCACCGGCGGCACGAAGGGCACCGAGCCGGTGGCGAGCACCAGCGCGTCGTACGGCGTGACGAGGCCGCACGCGGAGGTGACGGTCCGCGCGTCGGTGTCCAGGGCGACGACGGGGTCGCTGAGCCGCAGGTCGACCGCGTCGTGCACCACGGGCGGCAGCTCCAGGGACGCGCCCTGGAACCACGTGGACAGCGCCACCCGGTCGTAGGCCGGCACCCGCTCCTCGGCGTGCACGACCACGTCCCACTCGTCGGTGAGCCCCCGCGCGACGGCCACCTCCACGACCTTGTGCCCGACCATGCCGTGGCCGACGACGACGAGGGTCTTGCGGGACTGGGTCATGCGACGGTCCTTTCCTCACGGGCCTTCAGGAG
>JBKOVB010000001.1:0-3205 GCA_046723735.1 Actinomycetota bacterium
GCGGGTGGTGGCGTGCGCCAGACCGAGCCCGGCGGCCAGCGCCAGGCCCACGGCCAGGGCGAGCAGCGCTCGCGGGCGCGCGGCTGTGGGAGGCACGTCGGCAGCGTACGCGGGCCCGCTCGGGGGGCCGGCGGGCTCAGCGATCGGTGCCGGGCGTGGTGCCGAGCAGCACGTCCGCCCACGCAGGCACGGTGGCCCGGGCGCGTACGCCGTCGCGCTCGTCGGCGGCCTGGGGGGCCTGCTCCGCCACCACCCGCAGCCGCGGACGGGCCGCTTTGGCCTTGACGGCCGGCGCGGCCTTCTTCGGGGGCTTCTTGGCCGACGGCGCCTTGACGGTCCTTTGCGGCTCGGCGTCGACGTGCCCGACGGGAGCCGAGGCCGGGTCGGCCGGGACCAGCGCCTTGCTCGAGGGCTCGAACAGCCACGCCGCCCGGCGCGCCCTGCCCCGGGCTTCCCAGGCCACGGTGACGCGCCAGCGGCCGTCCTCCTCGCGGTAGGTCGTCCAGGTGCCGGGCTCCCCGATCGCCTCGGCGACGGCACGACCCAACGGGACGACGGACGGCCCGCGCCGCCCGCGCACGACGTACGCCTCCTGGGCGGCGGCGATGGTGCGCGCCATCTCCCCGGCGACCGGACCGGCGAAGCGCTCGACCTTGGTCACCGGCACGCCTGCGGCTGCGGCGATGTCCTCGGCCGACTCACCCGCGCGCAGCCTGGCCTGGATGTCCTTGGGGGTGAGGTCGACCGCGGGCGCATCGGACAGCTCGCCACGCACGGCGGCGACCAGGCGCGCGTCCAGGCGGACCCGGTGCGTGCCCTTGCCGCCCTTGCTGGCGGCCAACAGCACGTGGCGGCCGTCCTCGCTCACCGCGACGACGTGGAGCTCCCGCACGGGTCCTCCGTTCCTGCCGGGTCGCGCCCGGCGGTCCCGGGCAGTCTTCCCGGCGACCGGGCCGGGCACAAGGCCCGTCGGTCCGTCAGGGCCGGACGGCCCCGACGTAGTCGCTGCGGAACGCGTCCTGGATCTTCACGACGTCACCGGTGTGTGGGGCGCTGATCATCCGGCCGCCGCCGATGTAGATGCCGACGTGGTGGATGGGGCTGCCGAAGAAGACCAGGTCGCCGGGCTGCAGGTCGCCGCGGCTCACGTGCCGGCCGCTGGAGTACTGCGCCTGGCTCGAGTGCGGCAGGGAGACTCCCGCCTTGCCCCAGACCCACATCGTGAGGCCGGAGCAGTCGAATGAGCTCGGGCCGGACGCGCCCCACGAGTAGGGGCTGCCGAGCTTGCGGTAGGCCTCGCGGACGGCGACGGCGGCGCGGCCGCTGGCCGGGCCGTTGTACGTCGGGAAGGCGCGGCTGCGCGACGCCCGGGCGGCGGCGGCGCGGCGCGCCGCCTCGAGGGCGCGACGCTGGTCGGCCTTGAGCGAGCCGAGCAGGCGCTGCTGCTGGTCGAGCAGGTCCTGGATCGTGCGCTTGGCCCCCGCCAGCCGCGAGGCCACGGCCTGCTGAGCCTGGGCGAGCGTGCGGGCCTCGTTGCTGGCCACGTCGAGCCGGTGGCGGGCGGTGGCCGCGGCGGCGAGCTGCGCGCTCTGGCCGGCGGCGATCCGGTCCAGGGACGAGGCCCGGTCGAGGAAGGTCTGCGGCGTGCTGGTGCTCACGAGCTGCGCGAACTGGTCGGCGCCACCCGAGCGGTAGGCCGCGGCCGCGACGGCTGACATGGACTTGCGGATGCCGGCGAGCTGGGTCTGGGCGGCCCGGACCCGGGCCTGGGCCACGGCCGAGCGACGGCTGGCCGAGGCCAGCTCGAGCTTGGCCTGCTCGTACTGCTCGACGAGGACGTCGGCCTTCGCGTTCAGCGCGTCCACGCGCCGCTGCACGTCGGCGATGGAGGGGCGGGGATCCGCGTGCCCGACCTGCGGCACCAGCGCGAGCATGCCGGCCGAGACGAGCGCGAGAGCGAGCGTGCGGGAACTGCGGGGGGTCGCCACGGGAGGCGGCTCTCCTTCTTCCGTCGACCGCCTACCGGGTGAGCTGACGGGTTCGGGCGGGAAGCAGCCCTACGACGCCTCCTCCCGGGGACGGGCCCCGGGCCTCGACGCCGATTCACCCCAGGGAACGGTGGTTCCCCGGCTCCGCGGGCACGGTGGGGGAAATGCCCGCGGACTCGGCGGTGGTTCCGACGCCGCTCCTCAGGGTTGAGGAGCCGTCACGCCGTGTGAACCGGGAGGGAGTCTAGGGAACCCCCAGAACTGGGAACAACAGAGGTCCCCAAAAGCGGCGGGGTGTGTCGCAGGTCTCAACTCGTGCTCGAGGGTCAGGAAGCCTCGCGGGCGGGCCCAGGAACCCTCAGCGGCACCAGCCGGAGGCGCGGCACCAGCCCGCCCTCGGCCAGCGCCTCGAGCGCCGCCTGCTCCCCCAGCGAGACGTCGTACACGCCCGGGTGGCCCAGCAGCACCGTCATCACGCAGTCGCCGCACTGCAGGTCGCGCACAGCGCAGGTGTCGCAGTCGATCAGCATCCTCCGAAGCCCTTCTCCGACGGCGCCCTCGGCCGTGCTGCGCAGGCTAGGGACGAGGTCCGACAGTCAGCGGTCCAGCAGCCGGAGCAGGGCGACGGACGGCACGGCGTGGGCACCGGCGCTGCGCACCCCGTCCACCACCTCCCGGTCGGACGACACGACGACCAGCGGCCGGCCGACCGGCTCGTGCCGCACCAGACGCCGAAGCACCTCGTCGGCGGTCTCGCCCGTCCGGCTGAACAGCATCCGCACCCCGCGCGGCGACGGCAGGGCCACGGGCACGGCGCCGTCGGAGCCGTCGAAGACCAGCGTCACCTCCGCGCCCGTCCGGGCTGCCAGAGCGCCCAGCCCCGACAGCAGCCGGGCCCGCTGCGCCTCGAGCGTGAGCGAGGGGTAGCCGGCCTTCGTGACGTTGTAGCCGTCGACCAGCAGGTGGGTCGTCGGTACGGCGAGCAGCGCGTCCAGCAGCGCCGGGTCGTCCGGGAGCCGACCTTGGGCGCCCGGTCCGGAACCCGCCCCCGCGTAGTCGGCGGCGAGCGCGTCGGCCGGTCGGCCCTCGGCCGGCGGCAGCGCCAGCTCGCGCCGCAACCCCTGGGCCGCGCCGACCACGGCGTCGAGAAGCAGCCGCAGCCGCAGCAGCTCGCCACGCGCGCCCTCCCGCGCCGCCGAGCGCGCCTGCTCGGCGGC
>JBKOVB010000157.1:0-4444 GCA_046723735.1 Actinomycetota bacterium
CCTCCAGCGCGGCCTTCACCTCCTCGAGCTTGAAGGGCTTGATGACCGCCGTCACGAGCTTCACAGGGTCACCTTCTGCGCGCCCGCCCCGGCGTATGACGGGGCGCCGGAGGACGAGGTGGTCATGCCCGTGAGCTCGTAGCCGGTCTCGGCGTGCTCGCTCTGGTCGATGCCGATGACCTCGGCCTCCTCGCTGATCCGGATGCCGATCGTGTGCTTGAGGACCAGCGCGATGACCAGGGTCACCAGGAACGAGTAGGCCATCACCGTGAAGGCCGCAGTGGCCTGCTTGCCGAGCAGCGTGAAGCTGCCTCCGTCGAGGATCGACTTGTAGCCGGCGGCGAACTCGGAGTCCGCGACGACGCCGATCATCAGCGTGCCGATCAGACCGCCGACGAGGTGGACACCGACGACATCGAGCGCGTCGTCGTACCCGAACTTGTTCTTCAACCCGATCGCGAGGCAGCAGCCGACACCCGCGACGAGGCCCACCAGGATCGCGCCCAGCGGGTTCACCGCGCCGCAGGCCGGGGTGATGGCTACCAGGCCCGCGACCGCGCCGGATGCGGCACCGAGGGTCGTGAAGTGCCCGTCGCGGATCCGCTCCGTCACGATCCAGGCGACCAGCGCCATCGCGGTCGCGACGTTGGTGTTCATGAAGGCCAGGGACGCCAGGCCGTTGGCGCCGAGGGCGGAGCCGGCGTTGAAGCCGAACCAGCCGAACCACAGCAGACCGGCGCCGATCATCACCAGCGGCAGGTTGTGCGGCCGCATGGCCTCCTTGCCGAAGCCCTTGCGCTTGCCGAGCACGAGCACCAGGGCCAGCGCCGCGGAGCCGGCGCAGATGTGGACCGCGGTGCCACCGGCGAAGTCGAGGGCGCCGAGCCGGTTCACAATCCAGCCGCCGCTGTGCGCGACGAAGCTGGAAGCGGCACCCGCGCCGGCCGGGTCGTCGTCACCCTTGACCGAGCCGAACATGAACACCCAGTGCGCGACCACGAAGTAGACGACCGTGCTCCAGACGACGGTGAAGGCCAGCCAGGCGCTGAACTTCATGCGGTCGGCCACGGCGCCGCTGACCAGCGCCACGGTGATGACCGCGAACATCACCTGGAACGCTGAGAACGTCAGGTCGGGCAGACCGAACGTGTTGACCACCCCGTTGGTCGGGCTGTCGACCAGCACGTTGTGGACCAGGTCCTTCAGGCCGACGAGGCCGTCGGACCACCCGAAGAGGCCGGAGTGCGTCGGGCCGAACGCGATGGCGTAGCCATAGAGCACCCAGAGGACGCTCACGATGCCGAGGGCGCTGAAGCTCATCATGAGCATGTTCAGGACGCTCTTGCTGCGGGTCATCCCGCCGTAGAAGAACGCGAGGCCCGGGGTCATGAGGAGCACCAACGCGGCACTCGTCAAGACCCAGGCGGTGTTCGCGCCGTTGACAACGGTCTCCATGCTTCTCCTCATCAAGGCTGGATGGACTGAGGAGAGCGTCGCGAGAGGGTGTTCCGCGGCAGTGTCTCTGTTGTTTCCGCGTCATCACGTCTGCACGCTGCGTGTTTCGTCCGTGTGACGCCGGACGCCAGCTCGGGGGCTACTCCCGGTGCATCGCGCAGCCGGGGTCCAGGTTCTTCAGGACCGCGGTGCAGATCTGTTCGAGCTGCCCGACCTGCTCGGGCGTGAGCGGGTCGAACAGGCCCGACCGCACCGCCTCGACGTGCCCGGGGGCCTGCTTCTCGAGCACCGCGAACCCGGCGTCCGTGAGCCGGCACCACGTGCCGCGCCGGTCCTCCTCGCACCGGATGCGCTCGACCCAGCCCTTCTCCTCGAGCTTGGCCACCGCGTGCGAGAGGCGGCTCGGCGTCGCGTTCACGCCGGTCGCGAGCTCAGCCATCCGCAGCAGCCGGTCGGGGGCAGCGCTCAGCTGCGCGAGGATCGCGTAGTAGGCGAGCGGGAAGCCGGCGTCGCGCTGCAGCTGCGAGTCGAGGGAGGCCGTGAGCAGCTGGGTGGCCCCGAGGAACGCGAGCCAGGCGCGCTGCTCGTCCTCGGTCAGCCACCGGGTCATGGGCTCCACGATGGCATCCCGGCGCCTCTCGCGTCTGCTACTCCGGTACGCCGGGCAGGTCGAGCAGGGCGTCGACGAAGGCCTCCGGGTCGAACGGCGCCAGGTCGTCCGGGCCCTCGCCCAGCCCGACGAGCTTCACCGGGATCCCCAGCTCGCGCTGGACGGCCACGACGATGCCGCCCTTGGCGGTGCCGTCGAGCTTCGTGAGCACGATCCCGGTCACGTCCACCGCCTCGGTGAACACCCGAGCCTGCACGACGCCGTTCTGCCCGGTGGTGGCGTCCAGGACGAGCAGCGTCTCGTCGACCGGTCCGTGCTTCTCGACGACGCGCTTCACCTTGCCCAGCTCGTCCATGAGCCCGGTCTTGGTGTGCAGGCGGCCGGCGGTGTCGACCACGACCGTGTCCGCACCCTCGGCGATGCCCTCCCTGACGGCGTCGAAGGCGACGCTCGCCGGGTCGCCGCCCTCCGGACCGCGCACGGTCCGTGCGCCGACCCGGCCTCCCCAGGTCTCGAGCTGGTCGGCTGCCGCCGCCCGGAAGGTGTCCGCCGCACCCAGCACCACGTGGCGCCCGTCGGCCACGAGCACGCGGGCGAGCTTGCCGCAGGTGGTGGTCTTGCCCGTGCCGTTGACCCCCACGACCATCACGACGGCCGGCCGGTCGCCGCGCCGCTCGGTCCGCAGCGACCTGTCGAGGTCGCGGCCCACGGTCGTGACGAGCTCCTCGCGCAGCAGGGCGTGCAGCTGTTCCGGGGTGTGCAGAGCCTCGACCCGGACCCGGGTGCGCAGCCGCTCCACGAGCTCGGTCGTGGCCGCCACCCCCATGTCGGAGGACAGGAGGGTGTCCTCGACCTCCTCCCAGGTGGCTTCGTCGAGGGTGTCCCGCGCGAGCAGCGCGAACAGTCCCCTGCCGAGCGTGCCCTGGGACCGCGCGAGGCGCGAGCGCAAGCGGGTCAGGCGGCCCGCGGTGGGCTCGGGCACCTCGACAGCGGGCGCCTCGGGAGCGACCTCCACCCCGGGCTCGGCGGGCTTCGGCGGCGCGAGCACCGGGGCCTCGGCGGTCGGTGGCAGGGACCGCCCGCGCCGCGAGGACACGAGCAGGCCGACGACGGCCAGCGCCAGGACGAGGACGACGCCCAGGACGACGAGAAGCTCCATCACGGCTTCGTGTCTACCAGCCGCGCCCGCCGCTGCTTACGTCACAGGCACCCGGACCTGCAAGCCGCACGGCCGCCCTGACGCAAGGAGGCGTGGAGGGGGTCAGGCGTCCTCGCGCTCCCGGAGTCGCTGCGAGACGACGGTGGACACGCCGTCCCCGCGCATGGTCACGCCGTACAGGGCGTCGGCGATCTCCATCGTCCGCTTCTGGTGCGTGATGACGATCAGCTGCGAGGACTGCCGCAGGCCCTCGAGCGCCTCCAACAGGCGCCCCAGGTTGCGGTCGTCGAGCGCCGCCTCCACCTCGTCCATCACGTAGAACGGCGAGGGGCGCGCGCGGAAGATGGCCACGAGCAGCGCGATGGCCGTCAGCGACCGCTCGCCGCCGGACAGCAGCGACAACCGGCTCACCTTCTTGCCGGCTGGGCGTGCCATCACCTCGATGCCCGTCGTGAGCATGTCCTCGGGGTCCGTGAGGACCAGCTTGCCCTCACCGCCCGGGAACAGCGTCGCGAAGACCTCGACGAACTCCCGGGCCGTGTCCTCGAAGGCGCTCACGAACACGTCGTGGATGCGGTCGTCGACGTCCTTCACCACGGTCAGCAGGTCGCGGCGGGTGGCCTTGAGGTCCTCGAGCTGGGCGGTGAGGAACGCGCTGCGCTCCTCCAGCGCGGCGTACTCCTCCAGCGCGAGCGGGTTGACCTTCCCGAGCAGGGCCAGCGCCCGCTCGGCTGCGCCGGCCCGCTTCTCCTGCGTGGCGCGGTCGTAGGGCGTGGGCTCGCCGGGCTCCTCCCCCTCGATGAGGGCGACCGGCGGCACCAGCGCATCAGGGCCGTAGTCGGCGACGAGCGTGTCGAGGTCGACGGCGTACTCCTCGACGGCCCGCTGCTCGAGCGCCTCTATGCGCAGCCGCTGCTCGGCGCGCGCGACCTCGTCCCGGTGCACGACGTCGGTGAGCCGGTCGAGCTCCGAGGTGAGCTCGCGGGCCTGGCCCCGCAGCCCCAGCAGCTCGCCCTCGGTCAGGGTGCGGGCCGTCTGCGCCGCCTCCCGCTCGCTCGCGGCCGCCTGCAGCGACACGGCTATGCGCTCCAGGGCCCGCTGGGCGCCTGCCACCACCTCTGCGGCGACAAGCGCACCCCGCGCGCGCTGGGCCTGCAGCGCCACCAGGCGCTCCCGGGCTGCCCGCTCCTGGCGTGCCGCGCGCTCGAGCCCCTCGGCCC
>JBKOVB010000132.1:0-9384 GCA_046723735.1 Actinomycetota bacterium
GCTGACAGCGGCGCTGCTTGCAGATACGTTTCGCGAGAACACGTTCTACCTGATGAGGAGACCCCGATGCAGACGCGCGCCGCCATCCTGTGGGAGCCGCACACCCAGTGGAGCGTCGAGGACATCGAGCTCGACCCGCCGAAGAGGGGCGAGGTCCTCGTCAAGCTCGCGGCGTCGGGCCTGTGCCACTCCGACGAGCACCTGGTCACCGGCGACATGGCGCTGCCCCCGGAGATCGCCGAGCTCATGGGCATCTCGCAGTTCCCCGTCATCGGCGGGCACGAGGGTGCGGGCGAGGTCATCGAGGTGGGCGAGGGCGTCACCGACCTGCAGGTCGGTGACCACGTCGTCTTCAGCTTCATCCCGAGCTGCGGCAAGTGCCCGTCCTGCCGCAAGGGCCAGTCGCAGGTCTGCGACCTCGGCGCGTTCCTGCTGGGCGGCCGGCAGTTCACCGACCAGACCGCCCGGCACCACAGCAAGGACGGCAAGGACCTGGGCACGATGGTGGCCCTGGGCACCTTCTCGCCGTACACGGTCGTGGCCGTCGAGTCCTGCGTGAAGATCGACCCGGAGATCCCGCTGGAGAAGGCCGCCCTGGTCGGCTGCGGCGTCACCACCGGCTGGGGATCGGCGGTGTACGCCGCCGACGTGCAGCCCGGCGAGACGGTCGTCGTGTACGGCGTGGGGGGCATCGGCACTGCGGCCGTGCAGGGCGCGGTGCTTGCCGGTGCGGGCAACGTCGTCGTCATCGACCCCGTTGACTGGAAGCTCGAGAAGATCAAGGAGTTCGGCGCCACGCACACCGCCGCGTCGCACGAGGAGGGCTTCGCCCTCGTCCAGCAGCTCACCAACGGGGCGATGGCCGACAAGGCGATCCTGTGCGTCGGCACCGCCAAGGGCGAGCACGTCGGCCAGATGATGTCGATCATCAAGAAGTGCGGCCGTGCCGTCGTCACCTCGGTCGCCCCGATGCTCGACGACCAGGTCACGATGAACCTGTTCGAGTTCGCCATGCAGCGCAAGGAGCTCGTCGGCTGCATCTTCGGCAACGCCAACCCGCAGGTCGACATCCCGAAGCTGCTCGCGCTCTACAAGTCCGGCAAGCTCAAGCTCGACGAGATGATCACGACCGAGTACACCCTCGACGAGATCAACCAGGGCTACCAGGACATGCGGGACGGCAAGAACTTCCGCGGCCTGATCCGCTACTAGGGACCGCGGGCCCGGGCTGGGCTGGTGCGCTCAGCCCGGTTCGAGCCGCCCCTCGTGCTGGATCCGGGTCTCGGGACCCGGCCAGCACATCCCCTGGTGTCCGTCGTCCCACCGGACGAGGTACGGCGGGTGGCCGTCGGGGCCTCGCACCTCGAGCACCTCGCCGGCACGTCCCGCGTCCCCGACGTGGGTACCCGGGATGGCGATCCGGTCTCCTGCCACAGCGTGCATCAGCGAACCTCCTCAGACACGCTCCCTCGCATCGTCGTACCACCCGCCGAAGACCACAACCGCTACGGAGGCGAACGGTGAAGCCAGTCGAGCTCGACGAGTACCCCGTCCACCAGGTGCCGCTCTCGCTGGCGCGGGTGGGGACCAGCGACCGCAACTTCTACGACCGGTACTACTTCAACGCCCACGACCGCAGCGGGAAGGTCTTCGCGGTGTGCGGCTTCGGCGTCTACCCGAACCTCGGGGTCGTCGACGGCTTCTTCACCGTCCGCAAGGACGACACCCAGACGGTGGCACGGTTCTCCGACGCGCTCGCCGGGCGCTCGCTCGAGACCGCCGTGGGCGGGCTGCGCATCGAGGTGCTCGAGCCGCTGCAGCAGCTGCGGATCACGTGCGAGTCCGACGCGGTGTCGGCGGACATCACCTGGGAGGGCTCGTTCCCGGCGGTCCTCGAGGAAGCGCATCTCATGATGTCGCCGCTGCGCCCGACGCTGGACGCCTCGCGGTTCGCGCAGACCGGCAGCTGGAGCGGGTCCATCACCGTCGGTGGCGAGACGATCGCGGTCGACCCCGCCGTCTGGCTCGGCACGCGCGACCGCTCCTGGGGCATCCGCCCGGTCGGCGACGCGGACCCGGCCGGTCGCATCGCGGACCTGCCCAGCGAGGGCTTCTGGTGGCTGTACGTGCCGCTGCGCTTCGACACCTTCCAGCTGGTGCTGATCGTCCAGGAGGACCCGGACGGCTACCGCACGCTGTCGCACGCCTCGCGGGTCTTCAAGGACGGCCGGGTCGAGCAGCTCGGCTGGCCGCGGCTGGAGTTCACTTACCGCTCGGGGACGCGGATCCCGGAGCGGCTGCGCGTCCACCTGGCCAAGGCGGACGGCACGCCGTTGGTGCTCGACGTGGAGAGCCGGATGGCGTTCCCGCTCCACATCGGCACCGGCTACGGCGGCGACCCGGAGTGGAGCCACGGCCAGTGGCGCGGCCGCGACTGGACGGAGACCGCGGTCTACGACCACACCGACCCGGAGATCCAGGCGCGCTACCCCTGGGGCGTCATCGAGCACGTCGCTCGCGCCACCCTCGACGGCGAGGAGGGCTGGGGCCTGTTCGAGCACGCGACCGTCGGCCGGCACGACCCGACCGGCTTCGCCGACTACCTCAGCGTCGCGCCGTGACGCGGGGCTGCTGACCGCGCGGGGCTAAGGTCACCTCACGGCCCAGGGACAACGGCGTCCCCGGGCGACGAAGGAGCTGCCACCATGCCGGCGGAGCGGGCGGGCGGCGCGCAGGCGCGTGCCCTGAACGACCTCATCGACGAAGCGGCGACTCTCGCCGGGCAGCGGAGCAGGACCGCGGCGCACACCACCGAGGCCTTCGTCCGCGAGTACTACCGCTTCGTGGCGCCGGAGGACCTGCTGTCGCGGGAGCCCCTGGACCTGGCCGGCGCGGCG
Organism: Actinomycetota bacterium; assembly: GCA_046723735.1. Lineage (GTDB taxonomy): Bacteria > Actinomycetota > Actinomycetes > Mycobacteriales > SCTD01 > RYN-111. The sequence goes on from JBKOVB010000132.1 coordinate 2,898, forward strand.
CTGTCGCACCTGGAGCTCGCCCACCGCCGTACGCAGGGCACCGCGCTCGTGCGGGTGCTCTCCCCGACCGTGGAGGTCGACGGCTGGCACTCCCCCCACACGGTCGTCGAGGTCGTCACCGACGACATGCCGTTCCTGGTCGACACGGCGACCGCCGAGCTCACCCGGCACGACCTCGCGATCCATCTGGTGGTCCACCCCGTCGTGCACGTACGGCGGGACGCCGTGGGCCAGCTGCTGGACGTGCTGGACGGGCCCGTCGACGACGACCCCCACGTCCTGCGCGAGTCGTTCATCCACGTGGAGATCACACGCGTGCCGGACGACGCGCTGACCGGGCAGCTGCGCAACGACCTGCGTCGGGTGCTCGAGGACGTGCGTGCGGCCGTGGAGGACTGGCACAAGATGACGGCCCGTCTGGAGGAGGCCGTCGCCGAGGCCAAGGACAACCCGCGGGTGCCCGCCGAGGAGGCCTCCGAGGTGGCGGCGCTGGCTGCCTGGATGCTCGACGACGGCTTCACGTTCCTGGGCTACCGCGAGTACCGGCTGACCGGCACCGAGGACGACCGGGCCTTGAGCACCGTCCCCGCGACCGGCCTCGGCATCCTGCGGGACGCGGGGCTCCAGCCGACGTCGCACTCGTTCGCCAAGCTGCCGGCCGAGGTGCGGCGACGCGCCAGCGACCCCAGCCTGCTCACGGTCACGAAGGCCAACTCCCGGGCCACGGTGCACCGTCCGGCGTACCTCGACTACGTCAGCATCAAGCGCCTGGACGCGCGCGGCCGCCCGGTGGGCGAGCGCCGGTTCCTGGGGTTGTTCGCCCACAGCGCTTACGTCACCCGCGTCAGCGAGATCCCCGTGGTGCGTCGCAAGGTGAAGGCAGTGCTGGACCGCTCCGGCTTCACGTTCGGCAGCCACGACTACAAGACGCTGGAGGCGCTGCTCGACGACTACCCGCGCGACGAGCTGTTCCAGATCTCCGTCGCCGACCTGCTGGCCATCACCACCGGCATCCTCAACCTTCAAGAGCGCCGCCAGGTGCGCCTGTTCACGCGGTACGACGACTACGACCGCTTCGTGTCCTGCCTGGTGTTCCTGCCGCGCGAGCGCTACAACACCGCGAACCGGCTCAGGGTCCAGCAGCTGCTGCTGGAGGCGTACGACGGCAGGAGCCTCGACCACACGGTGCACCTCAGCGAGTCGATCCTGGCCCGGCTGCACGTCGTCGTGCGGACCAGCGCGCCCGACATCCGCGAGGTGGACACCGCGGCTCTCGAGCAGCGCCTGGAGACGGCGACCCGGTCGTGGGAGGACGCCCTCGCCGAGGCCCTCGTGGAGGCCCTCGGCGAGGCGGACGCCGGACCGTTGCGCCAGCGGTACGCCGGAGCGCTGCCGGAGGCCTACAAGGAGGACGTCGCGGCCGCGGCGGCAGTCCCCGACCTCCTTCGGCTGGAGCGCCTGGGCACGGAAGAGGGGCTCGACCTGTGCTTGTACCGGCCCCTCGGCGCCGAGCCCGGCGAGCAGCGGCTGAAGGTGTTCCGCGTCGGTGGGCCGCTGTCGCTGTCGCAGGTCATGCCCGTGCTGCAGGACATGGGCGTCGAGGTCACCGACGAGCGCCCGTACGAGGTGCGCCGGCCGGGGCTGCCGGAGGCCTGGATCTACGACTTCGGGCTGCGGAGCCGCACGGAGAGGGCCGTCGACGACACGGCACGCAACCGCTTCCAGGACGCCTTCGCCGCGATCTGGCGCGGGGACGCGGAGAGCGACTCCCTCAACGCCCTCGTGCTGAGCGCCGCGCTGACCTGGCGCGAGGTCGTGGTGCTGCGCGCCTACGGCAAGTACCTGCGGCAGACCGGGTGGACCTTCAGCGAGGCGTACGTCGCCCAGACCCTGGTGCGCAACCCGCACCTCGCCCGCCAGCTGGTGGCGCTGTTCGAGGCGCGCCTCGACCCCGCCCGCCCGGAGCCGCGCGACGAGGCCTCGCTCGTGCAGGCGGTGCGCCAGGCGCTCGACGAGGTGGCGAGCCTCGACGAGGACCGCATCCTGCGAGCCTTCCTCGGGCTGGTCACCGCGACGCTGCGGACCAACGCGTTCCAGGACGGCGGCACGAAGCAGCACCTGTCGCTGAAGCTGGACCCGACCGCCGTACGGGAGCTGCCTGCGCCGCGCCCGATGTTCGAGATCTTCGTGTACTCCCCGCGCGTGGAGGGCGTGCACCTGCGCTTCGGCGCGGTCGCCCGCGGCGGGCTGCGCTGGTCGGACCGCCGAGAGGACTTCCGGACCGAGGTCCTCGGCCTGGTCAAGGCACAGATGGTGAAGAACGCCGTCATCGTGCCCGTCGGTGCCAAGGGCGGCTTCGTCGTGAAGACCCGCGTCGACCCGGCCGACCGCGAAGCCTGGCTCGCCGAGGGCGTCGCGTGCTACCGGACCTTCGTCCAGGGACTGCTCGACGTGAGCGACAACATCGTCGCCGGGCAGGTCGTCCCGCCCCGCGACCTGGTGCGCCACGACGGCGACGACCCGTACCTCGTCGTGGCCGCGGACAAGGGCACCGCGACCTTCTCCGACATCGCCAACGACATCGCCCTCGAGAACGGGTTCTGGCTCGGCGACGCCTTCGCCTCCGGTGGCTCGGCAGGCTACGACCACAAGGCCATGGGCATCACCGCGCGCGGCGCCTGGGAGTCGGTGAAGCGGCACTTCCTCGAGCTCGACACCGACGTGCAGACGCAGCCGTTCACCGTCGTCGGCATCGGCGACATGTCCGGGGACGTCTTCGGGAACGGCATGCTTCTGTCAGAGCAGATCCGCCTCGTCGCGGCCTTCGACCACCGCCACGTCTTCCTCGACCCCGACCCGGACCCCACGGCCTCGTTCCGCGAGCGGGAGCGGCTGTTCCACCTGCCGCGGTCGTCGTGGGACGACTACGACAAGGCGCTGATCTCGAAGGGCGGCGGCGTCTTCCCTCGTACGGCGAAGGCCATCCCGCTGTCCCCGCAGGTTCGTGCGCGGCTCGGCGTCGAGGCCGGCTCCCTGACACCGGCCGAGCTCATCAGGGCGATCCTGCTCGCGCCGGTGGACCTGCTCTGGAACGGCGGGATCGGCACCTACGTCAAGGCCAGGGCCGAGTCGCACACCGAGGTCGGCGACAAGGCCAACGACGCGGTGCGGGTCGACGGCGCCGACCTGCGCTGCCGTGTCGTGGGCGAGGGAGGCAACCTCGGCCTGACCCAGCGCGGTCGCGTGGAGTTCGCCCTTGCCGGCGGCCACGTCAACACCGACGCCATCGACAACTCCGCCGGCGTGGACACGTCGGACCACGAGGTCAACATCAAGATCCTGCTGGACCAGGCCGTCACGTCCGGCGACCTCACCCAGAAGCAGCGCAACGAGCTGCTCGAGCAGATGACCGACGAGGTCGCGCGCCTGGTGCTGCGAGACAACTACGAGCAGAACGTGGCTCTCGCCAACGCCCGCGCCCAGTCGCTGTCGATGCTGCCGGTGCACCGGCGGTACCTAGACGTGCTGGAACGCACCGGCCACGTCGACCGGGCCCTCGAGTTCCTTCCCGACGACCCGGAGCTGGACGAGCGGGCCGCGGCCGGCATCGGGCTGACCGGGCCCGAGTTCGCGGTCCTGATGGCCTGGACCAAGATCTGGCTGACGCAGGACATCCTCGCCTCGGACGTGCCGGAGGACCCCTACCTCAGCCACGAGCTCGAGCACTACTTCCCCGCACCGCTGCGCGTGCGCTTCCGGGAGCAGATGGGCAGCCACCGGCTGCGGCGCGAGATCATCGCCACCGCCCTCGTCAACCGGATGGTCAACCACGCGGGCACGACGTTCGCCTACCGGATGGGCGAGGAGCTCGCCGCCGCGGCGTCCGACGTGGTCCGCGCCCACACGGTCGCGAGCGAGGTGTTCGCCGTACCGCAGCTGTGGCGCGAGGTCGAGGCGCTGGACACGCGCGTGCCGACCGCGACGCAGACCACCCTCCTGCTGGAGGGCCGCCGCCTGGTCGAGCGGGCCTCGCGCTGGTTGCTCACCACGCCGCGGCAGCCGTTGGACATTGCCGCGACCATCCGGACCTACCAGTCTGGGGCGGTCGAGGTCACGCAGCGGCTGCCGGAGTGGCTGACCCCTGAGGCCGCGGAGGCGGTCACCGCCACTGCCGAGCGCTGGGCCTCCCAGGGCGTCCCGCACGACCTCGCCGTGCGGGTCGCAGGGTTCCCGCTGGCCTACAACGCCCTCGACGTGGTGGAAGTGGCGGCCGGCTCCGGCCGTCCGGTCGAGGAGGTGGCCCCGCTCTACTTCGCGCTCGACGGGATGCTCGAGATCGGCCGGCTGCGGCGGCGGGTCGTGGCCCTGCCCAGGGCCGACCGCTGGCAGAGCCTCGCGAGGACGGCGTTGCGTGACGACCTCGACGCGGCCCAAGCCGCCCTCGCTGCGGAGATCCTCACCACCACCGAGCCCGGGCCGCCGGACAAGCGCATCGCCACCTGGAGCGAGCGCAACGCCGCCGCAGTGGCGCGCGCCGGTCAGGTCCTCAACGACATCGTCTCCGACGAGACGTACGACGTGACGACGCTGTCCGTGGCCCTACGGCAGATCCGGGGGCTGGCCCAGTCCAGCACCGTCGGCGGGAGCTGAGGATGCGCGACCTCGCGTCGGCCCGCGCGCCCTTCGACGCCCGCCTCTACGAGTCGCACTACCTCACCGCCGTGGACCCGGCCGGAGGCCGGGCGTTGTGGCTGCGGCACACCGCGCTGCACGGCAGGCCGTCGGTCTGGGTCACCTGGTTCGAGGCCGGGAACGTGCGGCGGCAGCGGGTCGAGCTCGACGAGCCGCTCCCGGCCTCGCCCTGGCCCCGGTGCACCGCCGGGGCGATGACCGCCGCCTCGGCGCACGGGCAGCTGGGCGAGACCACGTGGGACCTGGTCTGGGAACCGGCCGCGCCGGCACTGCCCTACCTGCCCGCACGCTGGCTCTACGACCGGCGGCTGCCGCGCTCGCAGGGCGCGGCGCTGGTGCCGGACGCGCTCGTGCACGGCACCGTCGACGGGGTCGTCCTGGAGGGCTGGCGTGGCGTGGTCGGGCACAACTGGGGGCGCGAGCACGCCGAGCGGTGGTGCTGGCTGCACGTGCCGCTGCCCGAGGGCTGGGTCGACCTGGCGCTCGTGCGGGTGCCGGTTGGCCGGTTCCTCTCGCCGTGGCTCGCGGGCGGCGGGCTGTGCGTGGACGGTGTGCTCCGCCGTACGCGGCCGGGCGTGGTGGGGCTCGCCGAGGACGGGCAGCGGACCGTCGTGCGGGTGCCGCTACGCGGCGCCGAAGCGGTGGTTGAGCTGCAGGCGCCGTACGACGTGACCTGGGACTACGCGAGCCCGCAGGGGCGTGGGCGGGTCGTGCGGAACTGCTCGGTGGCCGACGCCCGCGTGGTGCTCGACGACGGCCGCGCCTGGGAGGTGGCCGGCACCGCAGCCGTGGAGCACGGCGCGCCGGCATAGAGACTCGGTGCAGCGGCAGGAGTTCGGACCTCGACGGCGAAAGGTGCGCCGTCACCGTCCGTAGCGCCTGGGCTACGGAGCGCCCAGCTGGAGAATCATGCGAACCGTCGCGCGCGCGCTCGCCGCCACCGCCACCACCGCCGTCGTCGTCGGCCTCCTGCCCGGAACGGCGTCGGCCGTCACGCGCACCGCCATCTCGCCGAGCTTCGGCTCGACGATCAAGACGATGCCGAGCTCTGTCACGGTCACGTTCGACAGCCCGCTGATCAACGGCACGCTGAACGTGTCGAAGCCCACGGTGGCCGGCAGCACCAGCACGTTCGCCTGCTCCAGCAGCACGCCGTCGGGTAACCAGCTCAGCTGCACGGTCACCGGCAGCAACTTCGACGACGGCGTCTACTCCGGCCACTACGACGTGTCCGCCGTCACGGGGACCAAGTCGGAGAACTTCAGCTTCACGCTCGACACCACCGCCCCGGTGCCGCCGACGAACCTCACCATCGACCCCGCGCCGTCCTACACCGCGGCCGACAAGGCCAACAACCGGCCCATCGTCGTCCGCGGGACGACCGAGAGCGCGACGGACACCGTCTCCGTGACGGTGAGCAGCAGCAACGGCCCCTCACCCCAGACCACGACCGCGACGGTCAACCCGGACAAGACCTTCTCGGCGTCGTTCCCGGGCAACAGCGTCAACGACGGCACCATCGCCGCGACGGCCACCAGCACCGACGCGGCCGGCAACCTGGGCACGGCCGGCTCGGCGCCGCAGCAGACGACGAAGGACACCGTCACGCCGACGATCGTGGGCAGCACCCCCGTGAACGGCGGCTCCGAGAAGTCGACGACCTCCGGCACGCCGAACGGCCTCACGGTCGTGGCGAGCGAGCCGCTCGGTGCCACGTCCAGCATCGGCGTCAAGGATGCGGTGGGTTCCCTCGTCCCCGTCACCCGTAGCTTCCCGACCGCCACCAGCATGAAGG
>JBKOVB010000124.1:0-11684 GCA_046723735.1 Actinomycetota bacterium
GGCGGGCTTGGGGGCGGCGGGCTTGGCAGCCGCCTTCTTGGCGGGCGCGGGCGGGGCCTCCGCCGCAGCCGCGGCGGCAGCGGCCGCCTGCGCGGGGAACGCCTCCCGCACCTTGCGGGCGACGGGGGGCTCGATCGTCGACGAGGCGCTCTTGACGAACTCGCCGTTCTCCTTCAGCCAAGCGAGGAGAGCCTTGCTCTCCAGGCCGAGCTCCTTCGCGAGCTCGTGGACGCGGGCTTTGCCGGGCACTGTTCTCCTTCGTGGCCCGGGTCCGTCCCTGGCCGTCGGTGCTACTGCATGGGCGTGCTCATCGGTGCGTGCTCATCGAGTGCTCAAGGCTTCTCGACCTGCTCTCCGGTAGGCGATGGGAGTGCCTGCTGCACGTACCGGCGGACCGGATCGACGTCCAGCGGACCGTCCACGCGCAGGGCGCGGGGGAACGCTCGCCGCTTCTCGGCCAGGTCGACGCACGCAAGGTCGGGATGCACCGAGGCACCACGACCCGGCAGGCGCCGGTCGGGGTCGACGACGAGGACGCCGCCCACCACGACGACACGCAGCAGGGCCGGTCGCGTCTCGCGCGCCCGGCAGCCCACGCAGGTGCGCACCGGGCCCTCGGGACGGACCGCCGTCGAGTCTACTCCGTCGCCCCCGAGGACCCGACGCTCAGCGCCTGGCGGTTCGCTGCGGCGCTCGCGACTCACGAGTCGCTCGCTTCTCCGCTCACGCCGTCGGCTCATCCTGCGCCGCGGCCACCACGGGAGGCTCCGACACGGGTTCGGTGTCGGAATGGATGTCGATGCGCCATCCGGTCAGACGGGCCGCAAGCCGGGCGTTCTGCCCCTCCTTGCCGATGGCGAGGCTGAGCTTGTAGTCGGGGACGACCACGCGGGCGGACCGCTGCACCGGGTCGACAACCTCGACCGAGATCACGGTGGCCGGCGACAGCGCGGCCGCGACGAACCGGGCCGGGTCCTCGGCCCAGTCCACGATGTCGATCTTCTCGCCGTGCAGCTCGTTCTGGACCGCCCGCACGCGCGACCCCTGCGGGCCGATGCACGCGCCCTTGGCGTTCAGCCCCGGCACCTTCGTGCGCACCGCGATCTTCGTGCGGTGCCCGGCTTCACGAGCCAGCGCCGCGATCTCGACCGTGCCGTCGGCGACCTCCGGGACCTCCTGCGCGAACAGGCCGCGGACCAGGTCGGGGTGGGTGCGCGACACCGTCACGATCGGCCCACGCGGGCCGCGCGTCACGGAGATGACCCGGCACTTGAGCCGGCTGCCGTGGTCGTAGACCTCGCCCGGCACCTGCTCGGTCGGGGGCAGCGTCGCCTCGAGGGAGTCAGGGCGCGTCCCGAGCTTGACCATGACGTTGCGGTTCGGCGGGCCGCCCGGGCGCTGCGGCGCCTGCTGGACGATGCCGGAGACGATGTCGCCCTCACGACCTGCGTACTCGCCGAAGGTCACGTCGTGCTCGGCCTCGCGCAGCCGCTGGAGGATGACCTGCCGCGCGGTCATGGCGGCGATGCGGCCGAAGTCGGCGGGAGTGTCGTCGTACTCCCGGAGCACGGCCCCGTCCTCGCTGACCTCCTGCACGAGCACGACGACCTCGCCCGACTTGCGGTCGAGCACGACGCGGGCGTGCTGCTGCGCGCCTTCCGTGTGCCGGTACGCCGTGAGCAGCGCCGACTCGATCGCCTCGACCACGACGTCGAGCTTGATGTCCTTCTCGCGCTCGAGGCTCCGCAGCGCGGTCATGTCGATCTTCATGCCGGGTCCTCCCGTGAGAACTCGACCTGCACCGTGGCCGTGCGCACCTGGGCGAGCGGGACGTGCCGGTGCGTGCCGTCGACGTCCAGCACGGCCTCGGCGTCGTCGCTCGAGACCACCCGCCCGGTCACCGTGGTGCCGTCGGCCAGCACCGCCTTGACGAGCCGCCGCACGCTGCGCCGCCAGTGCCGCGGCTCGGTGAGCGGCCGGTCCACGCCAGGGCTGGTCACCTCGAGCACGTAGCTGCCGCCGAGCAGCTGGGGCTCCTCGACCTCGGCCTTGTCGAGCACGTCGGAGACGACACGCGACACCGCCGCCACGTCGTCGAGCGTGATGCCGCCGTCCTTGTCGACGACGACGCGTACGACGGATCGGCGCCCCGCCGACGACACCGCCACGTCCTCGAGGTCGTGGCCGCCAGCCTCGACGGCGGGTCCCAGCAGCTGGACCAGTCGGGCGCGCGACGCTACGCGGTCTGGCACCGCGGCCCCCTTCCCTCGGGCTGTGCAGTTGTCCCCTTGACCTTAGCGGCCCCTGCCCTCCCGGTGAGATCCGCGTGGCCCGAGCGGTCTGGCAGGCTGGTCGCGTGCACCCGACCCGTCGCCAGGTCCTTGCAGGGGCGGCGGTGGGCCTGCTCGCGGCGTGCACGGACGACGAGCCGAAGCAGGCCGCCCCGCCCGACCCGGACGTCGCCCTGCGCGACGCGGCGGTGGCCCGCGAGCAGGCGCTGCTGCAGGCCTACGACGTGGTTCTCGCGGCCCAGCCCGGCCTCCGCGCGCAGCTGCAGCCCTACCGCGACGACCACGCCGAGCACCTGGCGGCCCTGCAGCCGCACCCGCCCTCGACGTCCCCGACGGGGTCGCCCTCCACGGTCCGCACCCGAGCCGAGCTGGCGTCCGCGGAGCGGGCCGCTGGCGACGCCCACGCGGCCGCCGGTCTCAGGGCGTCGCCCGGTCTGGCCGGCCTGCTCGCCTCGCTGGCGGCGAGCGAGAGCGCGCACGCGGCTGTGCTGTGACTGCGGACGACACGCTCGTGGGGCTGCTGGAGGCGGAGCACGCGGCGATCTACGCGTACGGCGTGCTGGGCGCCCGGCTCGACGTCGGCACCCGGCGCCTCGCGCTCAGCGCGTTCGACGCCCACCGCGCCAGCCGCGACGCGCTCCAGGGGCTGCTCGCCGAGCGGCGGCTCGCCGTACCGGCTCCGGCCCCGGCGTACGACGTCACGGTCGCCGACCGGGCCCAGGCCCTCGAGCTTGCCGTCCGCATCGAGGACGACCTCGCAGGTCGGTGGCACGACCTCGTGGCCGACCCCGTGCTGCGGGCGCGAGCCGTGCAGGGGCTGCGCGACAGCGCGGTGCGAGCGGCGCTGTGGCGACGGGCGGCCGGGCAGCGGCCCTGGACTCAGGCCTTCCCGGGGGCGTCCTAGGTCGTCAGGAGCCGCGGACCTGGCGGACGACCTCCTGCACGACGTCGGCCACGGGGACGAGCGCACTGCCGCCGGTACGCCGGTCCCGCAGCTCCACGTTGCCGTCGGCCAGCGCCTTGCCGACCACGAGGATCGTCGGGATGCCGATCAGCTCGGCGTCCTTGAACGCCACGCCCGGCGAGCCGCCGCGGTCGTCGAGCAGCACCCGCAGACCGGCCGCCTCGAGCTGCTGCGCGACGGCCTCGCCGACCTCGTCCTGCTGGCCGCGGCCGGCGATGACGACGTGCACGTCGGCGGGTGCCACCGCGCGCGGCCAGACGAGCCCCTTCTCGTCGTACGCCTGCTCGGCGATGGCGGCGACAGCGCGCGACACGCCGATGCCGTAGGAGCCCATCGTCACGCGGACCGGCTTGCTGTCGGGCCCGAGCACGTCGAGCTCGAAGGCGTCGGCGTACTTGCGACCGAGCTGGAACACGTGGCCGATCTCGATACCTCGTCCGAGCACGAGCGCCGAGCCGCACCGCGGGCAGGGGTCGCCGTCGCGGACCTCGGCGGCGGCGATGGTGCCGTCGGGGGTGAAGTCGCGGCCCATGACGACGTTGACGGCGTGCTTGCCCTCGACGTTCGCGCCCGTGACCCAGGACGAGCCGGGCGCCACCAGCGGGTCGACGAGGTAGCGCACGCCCAGGTCGCCGTGCGGGCCGATGTACCCGCGCACCAGCCCTGGGTGCTTGGCGAACTGCTCGCCCTCGAAGGGCAGCACCTCAGCCGGCGCGACGTTGGCCTCGAGCCGCTTGTGGTCGATCTCGCGGTCGCCGGGGACGCCGACGACCAGCGGCTCGGTGGAGCCGTCCGGGTTCCGCAGCAGGACCACGACGTTCTTGAGCGTGTCGGCCGCGGTGATCTCGTAGCCCTTCGCGCGCATCGCGTCGACGAGCGTGTCGATGGTCGGCGTGTCCGGCGTGTCGAGCACCAGCATCGGCGCGTGCTCGGTCGCATCAACGGGCGGGGCACCGACCTGCACGGCCTCGACGTTCGCGGCGTAGTCGCACGTCGAGCAGGCGACGAAGCTGTCCTCCCCCGTCGGCGCGACCGCGAGGAACTCCTCCGACGCGCTGCCGCCCATCGCGCCGCTCACCGCGGACACGATGCGGTAGTCCATGCCGAGCCGGTCGAAGATCTTCACGTACGCCGCGCGGTGCGCCTCGTAGGACCGCTTGAGCCCTTCGTCGTCGAGGTCGAACGAGTAGCTGTCCTTCATGAGGAACTCGCGCCCGCGCAGGATCCCCGCCCGCGGCCGCGCCTCGTCCCGGTACTTCGTCTGGATCTGGTACAGCGAGACAGGCAGGTCCTTGTACGACGAGTACTCGCTCTTCACCAGCAGGGTGAACAGCTCCTCGTGGGTCGGCCCGAGGAGGTAGTCGCCCCCTCTGCGGTCCTTCAGGCGGAACAGGCCCTCGCCGTACTCCGTCCACCGGCCGGTGGCCTCGTAGGGCTCACGCGGCAGCAGCGCAGGGAACTGCACCTCCTGCGCCCCCATCGCGTCCATCTCCTCGCGCACGACCTGCGCGATGTTGTTCAGCACCTTCAAGCCGAGGGGCAGCCACGAGTAGATCCCCGGCGCGACGCGGCGGATGTAGCCGGCGCGCACGAGCAGCTTGTGGCTCGGGACCTCCGCGTCCGCCGGGTCCTCACGCAGGGTGCGCAGGAACAGCGTGGACATGCGGAGCACGGTCTTCTCCCTCGGTCAGGCGGTGCCGTGAGCCTATCGAGGGGCACCACTAGTTTGAGCGCCGTGCTGGTGCTGCTCCCCCCGTCCGAGGGCAAGGCGTACGGCGGGGACGGAGCCCCTCTCGACCTCGCGACGCTGTCGTTCCCAACCCTGTCCCGGGCGCGCCGGACGCTGCTGAAGGACCTGGTGCGCCTGGCGAAGAAGGACACCGCCGCGCTGCAGCAGGCGCTCGCGCTGTCGGACGGTCAGCGCGACGAGGTGCTCAAGAACCGGTCGCTGCTGACCGCTCCGGCCCTGCCGGTCATGCAGCTCTACACGGGCATCGTCTACGACAACCTGTCCTACGCGACGCTGTCCGCACAGGCCCGGCGCAGAGCCGACGAGAGCCTGGTGGTGGCCAGCGCCCTGTTCGGCCTGCTGCGCCCGACCGACCGGGTCCCGTCGTACCGGCTCTCGGGCGGCACGGTGCTGCCCGGCGTCGGCGGGCTGGCCCCTCGCTGGAAGCCGGTGCTCGAGCCCGTGCTCGCGGACGAGTCGTTCGTGGTCGACCTGCGCAGCGGCGCCTACACCAAGCTGGCCCGCGTGCCGCACGCCGTGGAGGTGCGGGTGCTGCGCGACGTCGACGGCCGCCGCACCGTGGTCAGCCACGACAACAAGTGGACCAAGGGCAGGCTTGCCCGCGCGCTGTGCGAGCACGGGGCGACCTCGATGGCGGAGGTCGCGGACATCGGCCGGACGGTGTGCGACGACGTCGAGGTCGAGGGCCGCCGCGTCGACCTGCTGCTGCACGGCCTCGCGTCGGCGCGGGCGTGACAGGATCGCGGGCATGACGCGGGCGGTGCAGACGCAGGCGGAGCGCCGCGCGAGCACGCAGGCGAAGATCCTCGACGCCACGATCGCGGCGCTCGTGGACCTCGGGTACGGCGGGGCCTCCACCCCCGAGATCTGCCGTCGCGCCGGGGTGAGCCAGGGGGCGCTGTTCCGGTACTGGCCCACGAAGGGGGACCTGCTCGCCGACGCCGCCGCGCACCTGCTCGGTCGCGTGACGACCGCCTACGAGCTGGCTTTCACGGGCCGCAACGTGGGCCTCCGCGAGGCCCTCGAGGCGTTGTGGTCGACGTACCGCAAGCCGGACCTGCAGGCGGCGATGGAGCTCTACGTCGCTGCCCGCACCGACGCCGACCTGGCCGCCGCCCTGGCACGGATCGAGCCGGCGCACCGCGCGAACCTGCAGCGCATCGCGACCTCGGTGCTCGACCCGGAGCTGGTGCGGCTCCCTGGGTTCGCGAGCTTCGTCGAGCTCGCGCTGGCCGCGGTGCAGGGTGCCGCCGTGGGGGCCGCCGTGCTCGACACCTCGCACGACGTCATCCTGGACGTCCTGGAGAACCTGCTGCCTGCAAGATAGTGACAGGTTGCTATTTATCTGCCACCCTCGTCGGCATGGCCGACCTGATCCTGCTCGTCGCGATCCCCTGGTTCTTCGCGATGCTCGCCCTCGAGGTCGCCGTGCTCAAGGCGGGCATGCGGCAGGAGCGCCGGCTGCGCGGCGAGCCGCTCAAGGGCTACGAGCGCCGGGACAGCCGGACCAGCCTGCTGATGGGCACCGGCTCGCTCGTCGTCAACGGGCTGTGGCGGCTCGTCGAGGTGGCAGGGCTGGGCCTCGCGGCGGCGCTGTCGCCGTTCGACCTCGGTCACGGCTGGGTCGCCTGGGCCGTGGCCCTCGTGGGCATCGACTTCATGTACTACTGGGACCACCGTGCCGGCCACGAGGTCCGGCTCCTGTGGGCCTCGCACGTCGTGCACCACTCCTCGCAGCGCTACAACCTGTCCACCGCGCTCCGCCAGACCTGGACCGGCGAGTACACGTTCCTCTTCTTCATCCCCGTGGTGCTCGTGGGCGTGCCGGTGGAGATCGCGCTGGCCGCGTGGTCGGTCAACCTGCTCTACCAGTTCTGGATCCACACCGAGGCGATCGACCGGATGTGGGGTTGGTTCGAGTGGGTGTTCAACACCCCGTCGCACCACCGGGTCCACCACGGCTCGCAGTCGCAGTACCTCGACCGCAACTACGCCGGCGTCCTCATCGTCTGGGACCGGCTGTTCCGGACCTTCGAGCCGGAGGGCGAGCGCGTGATCTACGGGCTCACCAAGAACATCGACACCCACAACCCGTTCAAGGTCGCCACGCACGAGCTCGTGGCCTGGTGGCGCGACGTCCGTACGGCGAGGAGCTGGCGCGATCGCGCCGGCTACACCCTGCGCGGGCCGGGGTGGGCGCCCTCGGGCGTGCCGGCAGCGCTGCCCGAGCCGCAGGTCACGGCCTGAACAGCTCCTGGGCCAGCAGCCCTTCGGCCTCCTCGACCGTGAGCGCGCGGGCGAACAGGTAGCCCTGCGCCTGGTCGCAGCCCAGCTCCCGCAGCAGCTCGCGCTGCGCGACGGCCTCGACGCCCTCGGCCACGACGGCGAGCCCGAGGCGGTGCGCCAGGTCGACGACCGCCCCGACGATCGCCACGTTCATCGGGTCCTCGAGATCCTGCACGAACACCTTGTCGATCTTCAGGACGTCGGGACGGAACTGCGCGAGGTAGCTCAGCGACGCGTAGCCGGTGCCGAAGTCGTCGATGCTCATCTGCACCCCCAGCCGGCGCAGCGTGGCCAGGGCCACCGCCGTCGCGGCCGAGGCGACGACAAGGACGCTCTCGGTCACCTCGATGCAGAGGTTCTGGGGCGGCATGCCGGTGCGGTCGAGGACCTCGTGCACCATCTCCAGGAACCCCCCGTGCGCGAGCTGCCGGGCGGAGACGTTCACCGAGACGACGAGGTGCGGGTGCGTCGCCACCCACCGCGCCCCTTCGTGGCACGCGGCCTCGAGCACGTGCCGTCCCAGCGGCACCACCAGGCCGGTGTCCTCGGCGACGCCGATGAACTCGTCCGGCCCGAGCAGCCCGCGCTCGGGATGCTGCCAGCGGGCCAGCGCCTCGAAGCCGACGAGGCGTCCGCTCTCCAGCTCCACCTGGGGCTGGTAGCGGACCACGACCTCGTCCCGCTCGAGCCCGCGCCGCAGCTCGGTCTCGATCGTGAGGCGGCTGATGGCACGCACACGCATCGCCTCGTCGAAGATCACCGGTCGGCCGCGCCCGAGCTCCTTGGCGCGGTACATCGCCGCGTCGGCGTTGCGCAGCAGGTCCTGCGCCGCGAGGTGCGGGCCGGTCGCGAAGGCGATGCCGATGCTCGCGCTGATCGTCATCTCTCGCCCCGCGACCCAGAACGGTACGGCGAGAGACGTCGCCAGACGGTCGGCGAGCATCAGCGCGCGCTCCTGCTCGACCTGGTCCTCGCACACGACGACGAACTCGTCACCGCCGAAGCGGCCTGCGGTGTCGCCGTCCCGGATCACGGACTGCAGCCGTTCCGCCACGGTCACGAGCAGGACGTCCCCGGCACCGTGGCCGAGGCTGTCGTTCACGACCTTGAAGTGGTCCAGGTCGATGAACAGCAGGGTCACGCCCTTGCTCCGCCGGCCGCACTGCTCGAGAGCGTGCGTCAGGCGGTCCTGGATGAGCATGCGGTTCGGCAACCCGGTGAGCTGGTCGTAGAGGGCCTGGTGGACGAGCTTCTCCTCGGCCTCCTTGGCCGCACTCACGTCGACGAACTGGGCGATCGTGTGCAGGGCCCGGCCGTCCGCGTCCGAGAGCACCGAGATGCCCAGCAGCACCCACACGGTCCGCCCGTCGTTACGGACGACCCGGAGCTCGAAGGGCTTGCTGCGCATCTGGCTGGCCGTGGCCCGCTCGAAGATGGCGCGAACCGTGGCCCGGTCCTCCGGGTGCGTCAGCTGCTCCAGCGTGGTCCCCAGCACGTCGCGCTCAGGCCGGCCCAGCAGCAGGCACAGCGCCTCGTTCACATGCACCAGCACGCCCTCGAGGTCGATCACGGCCAGACCGGCCGGGGCGTTCTCGAACGCGCTGCGGAACCTCTCGTTCGCCTGGCGCGCAGACTCCGCCGCCTCGCGGGCGGTACGCAGGTGGTCGGCCTCCGCCAGCGCCCGGGCCACGACGGGCCCGAGCCGGTCGAGGTGGTGCTTGAGCACGTAGTCGGTGACGCCGCTCTTGAGCATCTCGACGGCGCGCTCCTCCCCGACCGTGCCTGACACGACGACGAAGCCCGTGTCGGGGTTGACCCGACGGGTCAGGGAGAGGGCGGACAGCGCGTCGAACGAGGGCAATGCGTTGTCGGACAGCACGAGGTGCGGCTGGAAGGTCTGCAAGGCCCAGGTGAAGTCCTCGACCGAGACGACCCGCTTGCTCTGGAAGACCAACCCCGTGCGCTTCAGCTCCCGCTCGATCAGCTCGGCGTCGAGCGGGCTGTCCTCGAGCAGCAGGATCCGGACGTCACTGCTCATGCGGCACGCGGTTGTGCACGAACCAGTACAGCCCGAGGTCGGCCACCGCCTTCGCGAAGCGCTCGAACTCCACGGGCTTGACGATGTAGCTGTTCACCCCCAGGTCGTAGGACCGCGCGATGTCGCGCTCCTCGGCCGAGGAGGTGAGGATCACCACGGGGATGCGGCGGGTGTCCTCGTTGTTCTTCAGCTGCCGCAGCACCTCGATGCCGTCGACCTTGGGCAGCTTCAGGTCGAGCAGGACCAGTCGCGGCACCGGCTCGCCCTGACAGTCGGCGTACGAGCCCGTGCCGAAGATGAAGTCAAGCGCCTCGACGCCGTCCCGGACGAGCACCACCTTGTTGCCGAGGTTGTGCTGCCTCAGCGCCCGCAGGGTCAGCTCGGCGTCGTGGGCGTTGTCCTCCACCAGCAGGATCACGCGTCTGCCCTCCCGGTCGGCAGCGTGAACGAGAACGTGGCCCCGCCGCCGACCACGCCCTCGGCCCAGACGCAACCGCCGTGGCGGCGCACGATGCGCTGCACGATCGCGAGCCCGACGCCCGTCCCTTCGAACTGGTTGGGATGCAGCCGCTGGAAGACCTGGAACAGCTTGTCCTCGAAGAGCTGGTCGAAGCCCACGCCGTTGTCCACCACGGAGTAGGTGCTCTCGCCGTCCGCCACCGAGCCGGAGATGTCGATCCGCGCACGCTCGACCGGCGTCGTGAACTTGAGGGCGTTGGAGACCAGGTTGACGAGAACCTGCCGGACCAACGCGCGGTCTCCCCGGGCCTCCGGCAGCGGGCCGACGACGACCTCCGCGCTGGGTGGGGGGTCGATGTCGGTCAGCTGCCGGACCACGCCCGTCACGAGCTCGTGCATGTCGATGCGCATGAACTGCAGGTGGTGCCGCCCCACCCGTGAGAAGGCGAGCAGGTCGTCGATGAGGTTGGACATGTCCGTGGTCGAGCGCCGCACGACGTTCAGAAGCCGCACGCCCTCGGCGTCCAGGGCCCCGCCGTACTCCTCCAGGACGATCCGCGAGAAGCCGTCGATCGCGCGCAGGGGTGCCCGCAGGTCGTGCGACACGGAGTAGGAGAAGCCCTCGAGGTCCTCGACGGCTTCCTTGAGTTCGGCAGTGCGCTGCTCCACCCGGTTCTCGAGCTCGGCGTTGAGCTCGCGGATCGTGGCCTCGGCGCGCTTGCGCTCGGTGATGTCGCGGGCGATGGTCGACGCGCCCACGAGGTTGCCGTGGACGTCACGGATGGGCGAGGCCGCGACGGAGACGTCGATGACCGCTCCGCTCTTGCTCATGCGCCGGGTCTCGTAGTGCTCGACGCGCTCGCCGCGGCCGACTCGCTCGAGGATGTCCGCCACGTCGTCGGGCTGCCCCGGAGGGATGAGGAAGGACGCCGACATGCCCTCGGCCTCTCCGGCGGTGTACCCGTAGAGGCGCTCGGCGGCCGGGTTCCAGCTGGTGATGATGCCGTCGAGCGTCTTGCTGACGACGGCGTCGTCGGACGACTCGATGATGGCCGCCATCCGGTGCACGTCCTGCTCGGCGCGACGGCGCTCGCTGATGTCCCGGACGGCCGCGGTCACCAGCAGCCCGTGCTCGGTCTCGATGGACGACAGGCTGATGTCGACGGGGAACTCGGTGCCGTCCTTACGCCGGCCGCTGAGGTCGAGCCCGGCGCCCATCGCGCGGGTCGCAGGGTGCGCGAAGTAGCCGGCGCGGCGCTCCGGGTGGGCCTTGCGGAAGGACTCGGGGACCAGCGTCTCGATGACCTGCCCGATGAGCTCCTCGCGCGGGTAACCGAAGAGCAGCTCTGTCTGCCGGTTCACGAAGCGGATGACCCCGCTGCGGTCGACGCCGACCATCGCGTCCGGTGCAGCCTCCAGCAGCCCCTCGAACTTGGCCTCCGCCTTCTTGCGCTCGGTCATGTCGCGCACGGCGGCGGTCACCAGCAGACCCCGCTCGGTCTCGATCGCCGAGAGGCTGATGTCGACGGGGAAGGCGGTGCCGTCCTTGCGTCGTCCCGTCAGCTCGAGACCCGCGCCCATCGCCCGCGTGGCGGGGCGGGCGAAGTACCCGGCGCGATGCTTGGGGTGCGATGCGCGGAAGGACTCGGGAACCAGCGTCTCGATCGGGCGGCCGACCAGCTCCTCGCGGGAGTACCCGAAGAGCAGCTCGGTCTGCCGGTTCACGAACTGGATGGCTCCGGACGCGTCGACGCCGAGCATGGCGTCCGGCGCGGCCTCGAGGAGGCTCTCGAAGCTGTCGTCGACCGCAGTGGTGGGCACCGTGCCACACAAGTGGGCGAGAGCGCCCAAGCGCATGGCCCGAAGGTACTACTTTGCGTAGTCGCGAGGTTACAC
>JBKOVB010000023.1:0-8909 GCA_046723735.1 Actinomycetota bacterium
AGTCCGGGATGTCCTGACGCACGACACCCTCAGCTCCACCCCGTGACCAGGGCGTTTAGACATCCGTCTAAACGCCCTGAGTCGTTCTGTGCGCGACCAGCCTCGAACGGCGGTCCGGCCGCCTTCCCGTAGCTGCCGAGCAATCGGCTGGGAAGCGAGGCTGGCTCGGCTGCGCGATCAGCTTGCTACCGGGCCTAGGTCAGGTGCGGTGCGAGTCGGCGGGGGCACCACGGCTCGGACCGGCAGGTTGCTCGCCTCGCCCAGCCGGGAGAGCGGCAGTGGTCTGCCGAGCAACCACCCCTGGGCGGCGTGCACGCCCAGGTCGCGCGCGACGAGGAGACCAGTCTCGTCTTCGAGGCCCTCGGCGACGATGGTCGCACCGGCCGCATGACCCACGCCGACGAGCGCGGTCACGATCGAACGTTCGCGGCCGTCCGTACTCAAGGCCCTGGTGAGGCTGCGGTCGAGCTTGATGATGTCGGGCTCGAGCGTCGCGATGCGCCGCAGCGACGTCTGATCGCCGCCCAGGTCGTCCATGGCCAGGCGACCACCTCGGGCCCGGAAGTGTGCCAGCGCACGGCAGACGCTCTCGTAGTCGTTCATCGTGACCGGCGCTGTGAGCTCGACGACTACGCGACGCAGGTCGAGGCCGCCGAGCAGCTCGCGCATGCGTTCCGAGGCGAGGGTCTGCGGTGAGGCGTTCACGGACAGGTACATCGCAGGTGGGAGGGAGTCGAGGGAACGCAGCGCACGCCGGATGGCCTTGAGCTCGAGCTCGAGCCCCAGGCCGACAGCGGCCGCCTCGGAGAACCACTCGTCCGGACGCCCCACGCTGAAGCGCGAGAGCGCCTCGTAGCCCGCGACGGTCTCGCTCTGCACGTCGACGATCGGCTGGAACACCATCCGGGGGAAGTCGTTGCCCTCCAGGACGCGCTCGACCCTGCTGCGCCGGCGGTGACGCAGGCTCGCTTCGTGCAGCTCGTCGTCACGCCGCCGGGCCGGCGCCATGTCCTCCACCTGCGAGGCCCGCCGTACCTTGCGCTCCACTGCTTCGAGCACGAGGACCAGGACGCCCGAGGAGAGCACGAGCGCGCAGAGCAGCAGGTCCCACGCTCGGGGGACGAGGTCGGTGCGGAGAGACTTCTCCAACGCGACGTCCGCGCTCTCGAGGAGCATGAGCGGTATGACTGCCTGCCGGGCCAGGACGAGTAGCCGTGGAGAGCGAGTCATGGCATCGCCCTCCTCGACCCCTGTCCCCGGTCGTTCGCTCGACCCATCGGGTTCCTAGCGGCCCCCTGGATCACAAGACCGGGTGAACCCGTCACTCACAAGATGGCTCGTCAGCCGGGACGGACGACCTTCTGGACCGACGCGCACGCCGATGGTTGGGTGGGCCGATGACCCGCACGGTCGACGCCGACTACCTCGTCGTCGGGGCCGGCGCCATGGGCATGGCCTTCACGGATGCGCTGATCGACCACGCCGACGTACGCGTGGCGTTGGTCGACCGGCGGCACGGCGTCGGTGGGCACTGGCTGGACGCCTACCCGTTCGTCCGCCTGCACCAGGCCTCGGCGTTCTACGGCGTCGCGTCGACGCTGCTCGGGGGCAACCGGGTGCAGCAGCGCGGGCCGGAGGCCGGTCTGCACGAACGGGCGACCGTCTCCGAGATCTGCTCCTACTACGGCCACGTCCTGACCGACCGGATGCTGGAGTCGGGCAAGGTCGAGCTCTTCCCCAGCTGCGAGTACGTGGGAGACGGCCAGTTCGTCTCGCGCATCTCGGGCCAGCGGTTCGAGGTGCCGCAGCGGTGCCGGGTCGTCGACGCGCGCTACCTCGGGCCCGACATCCCGGCGGTCACGCCGCCACCGTTCGAGGTCGCAGCCCGTGCCCGGGTGATCCCGGTCAACGACCTCGTCGGGCTGACCGAAGCTCCGCGTCAGTACGTCGTCGTCGGGTCGGGCAAGACCGCCACGGACGCCGTCGTGTGGCTCCTGGCGCAGGGCGTCGCCCCCGATGCGATCTGCTGGGTGCGGCCCCGGGACCCTTGGATGCTCAACCGAGCCGTGGTCCAGCCTGACCCGGCGGTGTTCACCGGCATGGTCGCCGACACGATGCAGGCGGCGGCAGCGGCCTCGTCGCTCGACGACCTGTTCCTGCGGCTCGAGGACGCCGGGATCATGCTGCGCATCGATCGGACGGTGACTCCCACGATGGCCAAGGCGCCGACGCTCGCGACCTGGGAGCTGGAGCAGCTGCGCACGATCGAGCACGTCGTACGACGGGGCCACATCCGGTGCGTGGAACCAGGCCGGATCGCCTTCGACGACGGCTCGGTCGCGGTCGCGAAGGACGCGCTCGTCGTGCACTGCGCGGCGTCCGGCCTGAAGTACCCGCCGCGTGTGCCGATCTGGGGGGAGTCGGCGATCACCCTGCAAGCCATCAGAAGCGGCTTCCCGTGCTTCGGGGCGGCGCTTGCCGGCTACGTGGAGGCAACGCGCGAGGACGACGCCGAGAAGAACAGGCTGTGCCCACCGACGCCGTACGGGAACACGCTGGCTGAGTGGGTGACCATGAACGTCCTCGGCACCCGGGCTGCGATGTCGTTCGGGTCCGAGCCCGACATCCGCGCCTGGGCCGACCAGGTCGCGATCAACCCGGCGCGCACCCCGCCCGGGCATGGCCCGTCCGCCGAGCTGGACGCCGCTCGCGAACGGCTTCAGGCCCATCTGGAGCCCGGGCTGGCCAGGCTCACCGAGCTGAGCGGAGCAGGTCGCGGGTAGCCCCGACGGCCCGGTTGCTACGCTTCCGCCGTCGCGGTCCTCAGAACCGCGATGACGTAGTCGCAGCGAAGACCGGTGAGAATCCGGCGCTGTCCCGCAACGGTACTGCTCCACCAGGAGCGAGCCCGGACGCCTGCTCTGCGTCGACGACACCTGTCCTCGGATGAAGGGCGGTTCGTTCGACCCCGTCTCGGGCGTCGCGGCGAGCGCACTTCGTCCTCCGAACCTGGAGGATGAGAAACCAGATGCACGTTCACCTTCGGCGCCCGTGGGGCGCCTGTCTCCTCGCCGGCGTGGTGCTCACGACGGCTGTGGCCTGCTCGGGCTCGAGCAGCAGCAAGAGCAGCACCAGCAAGCCCGCCGCGGCGCAGTTCCCGGTGACCCTGAGCAGCGGCGCCGGCAGCGTCACCTTGACCACGCGGCCGACCCACGTGGTCTCGCTCTCGCCGACCGCCACGGAGATCCTCTTCGCCATCGGCGCCGGCGAGCAGGTGAAGGCGGTCGACAAGAACTCGAACTACCCGGCGTCGGCTCCGCACACCACGCTCGACGCCTACCAGCTCAACGCCGAGGCGGTCGCCCGCTACCAGCCGGACCTGGTCATCGCCTCCGGGCTCAGCCCGGCGCAGACGCAGCAGCTCAAGGCGCTGCACCTCCCGGTCCTCGACGCCCCGGCTGCCACCGACCTCACCCAGACGTACGACGAGATCGCCCAGCTCGGCAAGGCGACCGGGCACCAGGACGGCGCCGCCACGCTCGTCGCGCGCATGCGGCACGACATCGCCGACCTCGTCGAGAAGACCCCGAAGCCGCCGGCGGGCACGCGCTACTACTACGAGCTGGACCCGACCTACTACTCGGTGACGACCACGACCTTCATCGGCCAGCTGCTCAAGCTGCTGGGCGTGACGAGCGTCGCCGACACGGCAAAGGGCGCGGCTGCCTCCGGGGGCTACCCCCAGCTCAGCGGCGAGTACGTCGTGAAGGCCAACCCGGCGTACCTCTTCCTGGCCGACACCAAGTGCTGCCAGCAGACGCCCGCCACCGTCGCCAAGCGGCCCGGGTGGAGCAGCCTCGACGCCGTCAAGGCCGGACGCGTCGTGCCGATCGACGACGACATCGCCTCGCGCTGGGGGCCGCGGGTCGTGGACCTGCTGCGCACCGTCTCCGACGCGATGCGGGCGCACCCCGCGTCATGACCGCGCCGCAGGTCGGCATCGAGCCGCAGGTCGTCGCCGCCCCCGCGGCGCGACCGGCACGCGGCCGTCATCCGGCTCGCCTCCCGGCGGCGGTGGCGGGTGTCGTGCTGCTCGGTGCCGTCCTGCTGGCCGTGTCCGTCGGGCCGGTCGGCGTCAGCCCTTCGGACGTGGCCGGCACGCTGCTCGCGCACCTGTTCGGCGTGCACACGTCCGCGTCGCCCGTCGACCAGGCCATCGTCTGGGAGCTGCGCCTCCCACGGGTCGTGCTGGCGGCGCTCGTCGGCGCGATGCTGGCGGCCAGCGGCACGGCGTACCAGGGCGTGCTGCGCAACTCGCTGGCCGACCCCTACCTGCTCGGCACCGCGGCGGGAGCCGGCCTGGGCGCGACGGTGGCGATCGTGGCCGGCGGAGGAGGCACGCTGGTGCTCCCCGCCGCCGCCTTCGTGGGCGCGGTCCTCGCGGTCGTCCTGACGTTCGTCGTCTCGGCGACCAGCGCCGAGCGGGGCGGCGGGTACGCCGTGGTCCTCGCCGGCGTGGCGGTCGCGGCCATGCTCACCGCGTTCCAGACCTACCTGCAGCAGCAGCACACCGAGGAGATCCGCCAGATCTACAACTGGCTGCTCGGCAGCTTCTCGGTGGCGTCCTGGTCCGACGTGCGGCTGATCCTGCCGTACGTCGTGGTCAGTGCGGGCGTCCTGCTGGCGCACCGGCGGGTGCTCGACGTCCTGCGCGTGGGCGCCGACGAGGCGGGCACGCTGGGCCTGCACCCCACGCGGACCCGGCTCGTCATCATCGGTGCGGCCACGCTCGGCACGGCCGCGGCGGTGTCGGTGAGCGGGCTCATCGGCTTCGTGGGAATCGTCGTCCCGCATGCCGTCCGGCTGTCCACGCGAGGCAGCTACCGGGTCGTCCTGCCCGTGTCGATGCTGGCCGGGGCCGCCTTCCTCGTGCTGGCCGACCTCGTCGCGCGCACGGTGGAAGCACCCACCGAGCTGCCCATCGGAGTGGTCACGGCGCTCGTGGGGGCGCCGTTCTTCCTCGTGGTGCTGCACTCCCGGCGTACCCGCAGGGGGTTGCTGTGACCGCCCAGGAGACGCTGGTGCTCGACGGCGTCAGCGTCCGGTACGGCAGGACCAGCGTCGTCCGCGACGTCACCGCCTCGGTGGCGGCGGGGGAGTGGGTCGCGCTCGTCGGGCCCAACGGCGCGGGCAAGTCCAGCCTGCTGCGCGCAGTGACCAGCGTGACGCCGTACGACGGGACGGTGCGCGTCCAGGGCTTCGTGACGCGCGGTCTGTCGTGGCGGCGGCGCGCTCAGCTGGTGGCCTACGTGCCTCAGCAGCCCGAGCTGCCTGGGTCGATGACGGTCCTCGACTACGCGCTGCTGGGGCGCACGCCACACATCGGCACGTTCGGCGTCGAGTCTCCGGCGGACCGCCGGCACTGCGTGGAGCTGCTCCACCGGCTCGACCTCGACGCCCTGGCCGAACGACCGCTGGCGACGCTGTCCGGCGGTGAGCTGCAGCGCACGGTGCTGGCACGGGCCCTGGCGCAGGAGGCTCCGGTGCTGCTGCTCGACGAGCCGACCAGTGCATTGGATCTCGGCCGCCGGGTCGAGGCGCTCGAGCTCGTCGACGAGCTGCGGCACGAGCGCGGCCTGACGGTGCTCAGCGTGTTGCACGACCTCACGCTCGCCGCGCAGTTCGCGGACCGCCTCGTGCTGCTGGCGGAGGGCCGGGTGGTGGCCTCGGGCACGCCTGAACGGGTGCTCGACGAGGACGTGCTGAGCCGTTGCTTCGGCGGGCAGGTGCGGGTGCTGCTCGACGACGACGGCGGCCCGCTCGTCGTACCCCGACGGGCGGTACGACGGTGACCGGCTCCACGCTCCGCACCCGCATCGAGGACGGCCAGGAGCTCCCGCTGCTCGTCTGGTCGTTCGCCGCTCCGGCCGTGGTCGCCTCGACGGCTTCCGCAGGCGGCGGGCTCGGGGAGCGGTGCTGGGTCCTGAACGCGCAGGTGGCGCATCACTACGGCCGTCACGACGTGGAGCAGCACGCTGCGGAGCTGGCGTCGTCGCTGGGGTTGTCGGGTGCTGGCGTCACGATGCTCACGGCCGCAGACGTCACGCGGGTCCGCCGTCACGACGACGCCGGCGTCGCCGCGGAGGCGACCGTGGGCCTCACGCACCCGACCTGGGCGGCCGACGCGGACGACCCGGAGGCCTCCACCGGACCAGGCACGATCAACGTGGTGGCGTTCGTCCCGGTGCGGCTCACCCCCGCTGCGCTGCTCAACGCGCTCTGCACCGCGACGGAGGCGAAGTCACAGGCCCTGCTCGAGGGGGGCGTGCAGGCGACCGGCACGCCGTCGGACGCCGTCACCGTGGTGTGCCCGCTCGACGGTCCGGACGAGCCGTTCTGCGGGCCGCGCTCAGCGTGGGGTGCCCGGCTGGCGCGGGCGGTCCACGGGGCGGTCCTGGCCGGGATAGATTTGTAGGGGTCGCTTACTAATATCGAGGAGCGCGCGATGTCTCGCCTGGCCCTGGACGGCGGCACGCCGGTGCGCGCCACGATGCTCGACCACCGCCGGGGCGCCTCGCTCCTCGGCACCGAGGAGCAGACCGCCGTCGCCCGCGTGATCGCCAGCCAGTCGCTGTTCCGCTACTACGGGCCGGACCTCCAGGGCACGGTCGCCGCCTTCGAGCAGGGAGTGCAGGAGCAGCTCGGCGTCGCCCACGCCCTCGCCACGTCCAGCGGCACGTCGGCTCTCGCCGCAGCGCTGGCCGCGCTCGGCGTGGGCCCTGGTGACGAGGTGGTGGTCCCCGCGGTCACCTTCGTCGCCACCGCCAACGCCGTGGTGACCGCCGGTGCGGTGCCGGTCTTCTGCGACCTCGACGACTCGCTCGGCCTCGACCCCGAGCACCTGAGGACGGTGCTGACCGAGCGCACGGCCGCGGTCGTGCCCGTGCACCTCGAGAACGTCGTGTGCGACATGGACCGCGTGCTGGAGGTGACCCGCGCGCACGGCGTGCCGGTGCTCGAGGACGCCTGTCAGGCCATGGGCTCGACGTACTTCGGCAAGGCCGCCGGCACGATCGGCGACCTTGGGGCCTTCTCGCTGCAGCTCGAGAAGAACATCACTGCCGGCGAGGGCGGCGTGGTGGTCACGGACGACCGCGACCTGCACCTGCGTGCGGCGCGCTACTCCGACCAGGGCGGCCAGTTCGTGACCTCTCGCGGCAGCCGCGGCAGCGAGGAGGTGGCCGCCTTCGTGGGCGAGAACCTGCGCATGACCGAGGTGAGCGGCGCCATCGCGGGCGTCCAGCTCGGCCGGCTGCCGGGGATCCTCGAAGCCATGCGCGCCAACAAGCGCAAGCTCCTCGAGCTGCTCGGCGACCACCCGGACCGCACCCTGCGCTGGCACCCGGACCCCGAGGGCGACGGCGGGTCGAGCGCCATCTGGTACCTCCCGAGCCCAGCGCTCGCGGTGCGCTTCGTGGAGGCGCTGCTGGCCGAGGGCGTTCCGTCCGCCAACCTGTACGGCGGGAAGCCGGTCTACGCGAATCCGGCCTTCGTCGAGCTCAGCACCGTGACCCCGAAGCGCTCGCCGTGGGCGCGGCACCCGGTGCCGGTCGAGTACCGGACCGGGCTGTGCCCCAAGGCCGAGGACCTGGCCGCGCGGGCGGCCGCCGTGGCCATCGGACCCGGCTACAGCGCCCAGGACGTGGACGACGTGGCCGAGGCCGTCGCGAAGGTCACCGCGGAGGTCCTGGGGTGACCCGGATCGGGATCATCGGGGCCGGCGCGATCACGCGGCGCGCACACCTGCCGCTGCTTCAGCAGGCCGGCGCCGAGCTGGCCGCTTTCGCCAGCCGCACGCGCGCCTCGGCCGAGGCGGCTGTGCAGCAGGCAGGCACCGGTGTCGTGTGCGACGACTGGCGCGACCTGGTCCGCCGTGACGATGTCGACGCGGTGGTGGTGGCGACCCCGAACGTGCTGCACGAGCAGCAGGCCCTCGCGGCGATCTCCGCGGGCAAGCACGTGCTGATGGAGAAGCCCTTCACGGCCACCGTGGCCGAGGCCGACCGCGTGCTGGCCGCCGCCGAGGCCGCCGGAGTGGTCGTCATGGCGGCGCACAACACCCGCTTCGCCGCCCCCGTGCAGGCCGCCCGCGACGCCGTGCGCTCGGGCCTGGTGGGGGAGGTGGGGTCGTTCCGCGCCAGCTTCAGCCACGCGGGACCGCTCGCGGCCTGGTCGGCGGAGGCCACCTGGTTCCTTGAGCCGGAGCTGGCCGGCGGCGGGGTGCTGCTCGACCTCGGCGTGCACCTGGTCGACGCGGTCCGTGCCGTGCTCGGAGACGAGCTCACGGGCGTCACGGCGCTGCTCGCGGGCCTGGACGCCAACGGCCTCGAGCACGACGCGATGGTGCTGGCCACGACGCGTCGCGGTGCCGTCGGCTCGCTGCATGCCGGCTGGCGCTCCACCAGCGCGGACTTCAGCCTCGTGGTGGTGGGCGACCGCGGCACGCTGCGCGCGGCAGCGGACGGCGCCACCCTCACCCGGGCCGACGGCACGGTCACGGCCCTCGAGCTGCCGACGAGCGAGGACACCGTGCAGGCCGCGTTCGTGCGCGCGGTGGGCACCGGCCGGGCCGAGCACCCGGACGGGCACGACGGGAGAGCAGCGGTGGCCGTCGTGCAGGCGGCCTACGAGGCGGCCCGCACCGGCCGGCGCGTCGAGCTCTGAGCCGGACTCAGGCCCGGCGCGGGAAGGCCGGGTCCGGCACGCGCCGGTAGGCGCCGTCGCTGGCGCTGGTGGCCATGGAGGCGTAGGCGCGTAGCGCGGCGGAGACCGGGCGGTCCCGGTGCACTGGCGTGTACGGCGTGGCTCGGGCCTCTTGGGCTGCGCGTCGCTCGGCGAGCACCTGGTCG
>JBKOVB010000046.1:0-15494 GCA_046723735.1 Actinomycetota bacterium
GCGTTGAGGTGGAGCCGGGCCAGGACCCGGTGGTGGTGCTCGCGGCGACCGTGGCGCTCGACGCAATGGCCGACAAGAGGCGTTAGGGCGCGAGCCCGTCCGACGAAGCGTCGTACACCCAGGACAGGTCCGCGGTAGGTCACCCCGCGGCGCGCCCCGCGACGACGTCGTCGACGGGGGTGCGCTGCTGCGGCACCCGCGAGAGGCGGTTCGTGTACGACGAGCGCGCCGCCAGGGCAGCCGCGTAGCTCGCGGCCCGGTGGGCGCCGCGCACGGGCTGCTCCTCGGCCATGGCCTCGTCGTACTGCGCCTCGATGCCCGCGCGCATGAGCTTTAGGGCGTCCGTGCGCATCTGCGAGACCCGCGACTCGGTGACGCCGAGTCGTGCGGCGATCTGCGCGGACGACTCGCCCTCGAGGAAGTAGCCGACGACGACGTCCTTGAGCCGATCCGGCAGGCAGGCGAGCGCGTCGCGGACGTAGGTGCTGCGCTCGCGCTGCTCGAGCACCTCCACGGGCTGGAGCTGGACGTCGTCGATGAGACCGCTGGCCAGCGTGAGCGGGTCGCCGTCCTCCTCGCCGACCGGCGCGTCGAGCGAGAGCACCAGCGACCGGTGCACCTCGCCCTGGACGTGGTCCACCTCTGAGACTGGCACTCCGAGGTGTCGCGCGATGTCCTCGGAGCTGGGCATGCGACCGAGGCGTGCGGTCAGGTCGGTCCGGGCGGCCTCCACCTCACGGGACGCGGCGCGCAGCGCGCGAGGGGCGAAGTCCAGGGCGCGGACGGCGTCGAGGATCGCGCCGCGGATCCGCAGCGCTGCCCAGCGGTCGAAAGGGACGCCGCGCGCCTCGTCGTACCGGGCCGCGGCCTCCACCAGACCGAGGCTCGCGGCCTGCGCGAGCTCCTCGCGGTCGGCGTGCCGGGGGAAGTGAGCCGCAACACCGGCGAGCACGTGCCGCACGAGCGGCAGGTGCTGCTCGACGAGGGCCTTGGCCTCGGCGCTGAGGACGGAAGTCGGCACGGCAGCTCCTGGGACGGACCGGGGGGATGGGGGGCGGGGGCGAAGCTCAGGCCACGCGACGGATGCGGAACCTCGAGGCGGGAGCGCTCGGCGCGGGGGGCGCCACCTGGCCGGCCGCCTCGTCCAGGACGGCCGACTTGTTGGCCTCGGTGAGGTCGGCCAGCAGCTCCTCGCGGTAGACCTGCACGTCGCGGGGCGCGGTGATGCCGAGGCGGATCTGGTCGCCCTTGACCTCGAGGACCGTGACGACGATCTGGTCGCCGATCACGATGCTCTGGTTCTTGCGGCGGGTGAGGACGAGCATGGCGAGTGTTCCTTCCGTGGAGGGGGGTGGTCAGGCAGCGGCGGTGGCGAGCGGCGTGCGGGTGCTGTAGCCGGACTCCGCGAGCACCGCCTGGGTGCCCTCGCGGGTCTCGAGGTTGATGACGATCGGGCCCAGCAGGTTCGCGGTGGCGTCCTCCGGGCGGCCGGTGAGCGTCACGATCACGAGGAGCAGGCAGTCCTCGGGTCGCTCGAGGTGGATCCGGGAGGCGACGGAGTCGTCGAGGTCGACGACGTAGTCGGGGAAGAAGACGTACGGCGGCATGACGAGGAACCGCACCGACGGGTCGTCGAGGTCGACCATCAGGCTGTAGGGGCCCTCGAAGGCACCCCAACGCACGAGTGCGAAGCGCCGCTCACCGGGGAATCCGGGAAGACCGTGCTCGAACCGCAGCTCCGGGACGTCGACCGAACTCGCAGGGACGGCGGTCAGGTGGCTGGGGCTGCTGCTCACGAAGGTCCTCCGCTCTCGCCCCCCTCGGGGCTGGCGGAAATGGCTTCGTCGGCGGGGTCAGCGTTCTGAATGGCTCCGGGGGACCAACTCGGGAAACCGCCCGCCGTACGTGCCGGGACCCTCGGGAACGCCCTAATTTCCCGACATGCCAGGTCTGTGGCCGCCTGTCGCAACCGCCGCTTGCTCCGACCGCTTCGGCTCCTGGTCCTTCTGAACCATGCAGGCATGGCCCGCCAGGACCGGAACCGCCATGGTCCTGTGACCCTGGGTCACGAAAGGTTGCAGACGCGTTGCGGAACCGTGGCGAGATCGTGACCCAGGGAACGCGAAAGGCCGGACTCCCGTGGGTCCGGCCCTTCAGGTGATCGAGGTCGGCACTCGTCGCCCGCGACCGTGATCGTGGGAACGTGGCACCATCCCCAGGTGGTGTCCCTCTCCGTGATCACGGAGAGGCGGGCGTGCGCTCAGTCGCGGCCGAGCTTGCGGTACGTCACCCGGTGCGGCCGCGCGGCCTCAAGGCCCATCCGGTCGACCTTGTTCTTCTCGTAGGACTCGAAGTTGCCCTCGAACCAGAACCACTTCGCGGGGTTCTCGTCGTCGCCCTCCCACGCGAGGATGTGCGTCGCGACGCGGTCGAGGAACCACCGGTCGTGGGAGATGACCACGGCGCAGCCGGGGAACTCCAGCAGCGCGTTCTCGAGCGAGCCGAGGGTCTCGACGTCGAGGTCGTTGGTCGGCTCGTCGAGCAGCAGCACGTTGCCGCCCTCCTTGAGGGTGAGCGCCAGGTTCAGCCGGTTGCGCTCACCGCCGGAGAGCACGCCGGTCGGCTTCTGCTGGTCAGGGCCCTTGAAGCCGAATGCGCCGACGTACGCCCGCGACGGCATCTCCTGCTGCCCGACGTTGATGTAGTCCAGCCCGTCGGAGACCGTCTCCCAGACCGACTTGTTCGGGTCGAGACCGGCGCGGCTCTGGTCGACGTAGGACAGCTTGACCGTCTCGCCGACGGTCACATCGCCGGCATCCGGCTTCTCGAGACCCACGATCGTCTTGAAGAGCGTGGTCTTGCCGACGCCGTTGGGGCCGATGATCCCGACGATGCCGCCGCGCGGCATGGAGAACGACAGGTCCTCGATGAGCACCCGGTCGCCGAAGCCCTTCGTCAGCCCCTTCGCCTCGATGACCACCGAGCCGAGCCGCGGGCCGGCCGGGATCTGGATCTCCTCGAAGTCGAGCTTGCGGGTCTTCTCCGCCTCGGCCGCCATCTCCTCGTAGCGCGAGAGCCGGCTCTTGCTCTTGGCCTGCCGGCCCTTGGCGTTCTGCCGGACCCACTCGAGCTCGTCCTTGAGGCGCTTGGCGAGCTTGGCGTCCTTCTTGCCCTGGACCTCGAGACGCTCCTGCTTCTTCTCCAGGTACGTCGAGTAGTTGCCCTCGTACGGGTAGGCACGCCCGCGGTCGAGCTCGAGGATCCACTGGGCGACGTTGTCGAGGAAGTACCGGTCGTGGGTGACGGCGAGGACGGCGCCGTGGTACTTCGCCAGGTGCTGCTCCAGCCACTGCACGCTCTCGGCGTCCAGGTGGTTGGTGGGCTCGTCGAGGAGCAGGAGGTCCGGCTTCTGGAGGAGGAGCTTGCACAGTGCCACCCGGCGACGCTCACCGCCCGAGAGGTGCGCGACCCCCTCGTCCGGCGGCGGGCAGCGCAGCGCGTCCATCGCCTGTTCGATGAGGCTGTCGATCTCCCAGCCGTTGTGCGCCTCGATGTAGGAGAGCAGCGGTTCCTGCTCGGCCAGGATCGCCTCGTAGTCGGCGTCCGGCTCGCCCATCTTGTCGTTGAGGGCGTTGTAGCGATGGAGCGTGTCCATGAGCTCGCGCTTGCCGTCCTCGACGTTCTCGCGAACGGTCTTGGACTCGTCGAGCGGCGGCTCCTGCATGAGGATGCCGACGCTGAAGCCCGGGCTGAGGCGGGCCTCGCCGTTCGACGGGTGGTCGAGGCCGGCCATCATCTTCAGCACCGTGGACTTGCCGGCGCCGTTGGGGCCGACGACGCCGATCTTGGCGCCCGGGAAGAAGGACAGCGTGACGTCGTCGAGGATCACCTTGTCCCCGACCGCCTTGCGCACCTTCTGCATCACGTAGACGAACTCAGCCATGCGGGTCAGCCTAGTGAGCGCACGGATGGGCCCGAACAGCACGACGCCCAGGCCCCTGCGGTGCAGGCCCGGGCGTCGGACGGTACGGCGGTCAGGCCGCCTGCTCGTCCACCTGCGCAGCATCGGCCTCGGCGGGGACGCCCGCGTCCGCCCAGCGGTCGGTGAGCAGCTCCGCGGACGAGCCGGCCCGCACCGTCCGCTTCACGGCCACGGGCCACCGGGACACGTCGGCCCCGATCACGGCCGCGTCGACGACGAGGTCGGTGCGGACGCTGCCGTCCTCGCGCTGGTAGGACTGCTGCAGCAGCTTGCCGGTGACGACCACGCGGTCGCCCTTCTTGAACGACTCGGCGACGTGCTCGGCGAGCTGCCGCCATACCGAGACCTTGAACCAGAGGGTCTCCTTGTCCTCCCACTGCTCGCCGACCTGCCGGCGCGGCGTGGTGGCCACCCGCAGGTCGCAGACCGGGACCCCGTTCGGGGTGTAGCGGAGCTCGGGGTCGCCCCCGAGGTGCCCGCCGAGGGTGATGGTCGGTTCGTACACGGGTGCCTCCACGGCTCGGACCCGACGGTCCTTCCGCCGGGTGGAGGCCGGAGCCTGACGCCGAAGGCCCCGGCCTGGCCGCCGTACCGGGGATCTGTGGGCGCCCGACGGGGCTGTGCGTTACAGGGCGGTGGCCAGCGCACGCCCGGCCGTGCGCCCCGAGAACAGGCAGCCGCCGAGGAAGGTGCCCTCGAGCGCGTTGTAGCCGTGCATGCCGCCACCCCCGAAGCCGGCCACCTCACCGGCGGCGTAGAGCCCGGGCAGCGGCTCGCCCACGGCGGTGAGCACGCGGGCGTCGAGGTCGGTGTGCAGGCCGCCGAGCGTCTTGCGCGTGAGGACGCTCAGCCGTACGGCGATCAGCGGGCCGTTCTCGGGGTCGAGGAAGGCGTGCGGCTTGGCCACCCGGATGAGCCGGTCGCCCCGGAACCGCCGCGCCCCCTGGATCGCAGTGGTCTGCGCGTCCTTGCTGAACGGGTTGACCACCTGTCGGTCCCGCTCCACGACGAGCTTCTCCAGGGCGGCGAGGTCGACGAGGTCCTCGCCGACCAGCGCGTTCATCTTGGCCACGAGCTCTGGCAGGGTCCGGGCCGTCACGAAGTCCTCGCCCTTGTCGACGAAGGCCTGCACCGGGCCCGGCGCCCCGTGCCGGCTGCGGCTCAGCGTGTCGCGCACGCTCTTGCCGGTGATGTCGGGGTTCTGCTCGGAGCCGGAGAGCGCGAACTCCTTCTCGATCACCTTCTGGGTGAGCACGAACCAGGAGTGGTCGTAGCCGGTCGTCCGCAGGTGGCGCAGCGTGCCGAGGGTGTCGAACCCCGGGAAGTACGGCGGGGGCAGCCGGTTCCCGCGGGCGTCGAGCCAGAGCGACGACGGCCCGGGGATGATCCGGATCCCGTGGTTGTCCCAGATCGGGTCCCAGTTGTGCAGGCCCTCGACGTAGTGCCACATCCGGTCCGGGTTGATCACGTGTCCCCCGGCCTTCTGCGTGATCCCGACCATCCGGCCGTCCACGTGCGCGGGCACGCCCGCGACCATGTGCTCCGGCGGGGTCCCGAGCCGAGCCGGCCAGGACGCCCGGACCAGCTCGTGGTTGCCGCCGATCCCGCCGCTGGTGACCACGACGGCCTGGGCGCGCGCCTCGAACTCCCCCGCCTTCGCGCGGCTGCTCGGCCGGCCGCGCTCGACTGACGTGGGCTCGAGCACGGTGCCGCGCACGCCGACCACCGCGCCGCCCTCGACCAGCAGCTCGTCGACCTGGTGCCGGAACCGGAACGTCACCAGGCCGCGCGAAGCCGCCTCGCGCACCCGCCGCTCGAACGGCTGCACGACGCCCGGACCGGTGCCCCACGTGAGGTGGAACCGCGGGACGGAGTTGCCGTGGCCGCCGGAGCGGCCGTCTCCGCGCTCGGCCCAGCCCACGACGGGGAAGATGCGGTGGCCCATCTCGTGCAGCCAGGCGCGCTTCTCGTGGTGGGCGAAGTTGACGTAGGCCTCGGCCCAGCGGCGCGGCCACTCGTCCTCGGGACGGTCGAACTGCGCGCTGCCGAACCAGTCCTGCAGGGCCAGCTCGAGGCTGTCCTTGACGCCCATCCGGCGCTGCTCCGGGCTGTCCACCATGAACAGCCCGCCCAGCGACCAGAAGGCCTGCCCGCCCAGGCTCTGCTCGCCCTCCTGGTCCACGAGGAGCACGCGCTTGCCGGCGTCGGCCAGCTCGGCCGTCGCCACCAGGCCCGCGAGCCCGGCACCCACCACGATGACGTCCGCTGCTTCCGTCTGCATGGCGGGCATCCTCGCAGCCCGCCCCGGCTACCTCAGCACGGTGTCGAACGTCGGCGTGGAGTCGACCACGACCGGCAGCGTGTTGAGGACGACGGTGCGGTCGTCGGGGCCGAGCATCGCGTAGCTGCCGACGCTGTCGAAGCGGGCACCGTTCCTCGGGCTGCCGACGGCCGACAACGGCACGTCGATGACGAACCCGTCCTTGGTCACCCGCCCGGTCGCGGCCGTCTGCGGGCTGTAGCTGACGCCGTAGTAGGTCGTGCCGCCCCCGGCCGCGAGGACGCCCGTCGCGCTGGTGACCGCCCCGGAGAAGAAGGTGGGCGTCGAGGCGTTCGCCTCGGTGCCCTTCGGGACGTTGACGCCGGCGTAGTAGACCTGCCCGCGGTAGTCCCAGCGCACCAGGAACTTGGCCTGCTGGAGCAGGGTGGCCCCGTCGACCGTGGCTGTCGGGAAGCGGCTGCCCAGCGCTGCCGTGGAGCCGACCTTCACGGTCACCCGCAGCGTGCGCGCGTCCTTGAGGGCCACCGTCGTGCCCTTGAGGTCGAGGGCGGGGTAGCCCGGCGCGGTGCGGAGCGCGGCGCCGTAGATCGGGTACCTCGCGTCGCCGACCGGGTCCGCAGCCCCGTTGAGCCGCGGGCGGAGCGAGGCGGCCGGCTTCCCGGCGTACAGGCTGGGGCCGGTCGCCTGGCGGGCCACCTTGACGAAGCCCATCCCGATGCCGTTGGTGGTGTCGGTCCAGACGGCGGCGAGGTGGCCCTGCTTGTCGAGGCTCAGGGAGAAGTAGTCGAGCAGGTTGCGGTTGCCGCCGGTCGCGAGGCAGGCCGTCCCGGCGGTGCAGATGTTGTCGTCCTGGTTCAGGTGGTGGGCGATCGGCGACTCGTGGAACAGCGGCGCCGCGCACGGGTGCTTGTCCCACTGGCACAGCGCGTTGAAGGACGTGGCGACGTACGGCGTCCAGCCGCCCTTGCCCTTCTGCACGTCGTCCGGGGTCTTGGCCTTGGCGCTCGTGCCGTAGTAGCCGATCCCGATCCGGCCGGGGTCGCCGGCCGCCAGGTTGCTGAAGATGGTGACGTTGAGCGCGCTGCTGCTCACCACGACCGGCTCCGACCACTGCGAGCCGGGGCTCTTGCGGTTGGCGCCGGCATCCGCCTTGGAGGTGGACAGCATCGTCTTCTGGGTGTTGTCGTCGACCCAGGTGGCGTAGAGGTTCCCCTTGCTGTCGATCTGGAGCACGGTGAAGTTGCGCGCGTGGCCCGAGCCGGGCACCGCGTGGACCGCGAAGGTCTTGGCGCCGTCCGTCGAGACACCGACCTTGAAGCCGCTGCTGAGGTACCCGACGTACATCGCGCCGTCGTGCACGCCGCCGCTGTTGTCGAGCACGAACGAGCCGGACTGCGTGACGTTCGGGATCTGCGGCACCGGCGGGGTGTCCCACGACCCGGTGGCGCCGGCATTGCTGCTGTGGTTGATGTACTCGCCGACGATCGGCACGTGGTAGGCGAGGTAGACGTCCTTGGTGCCCTTGCGCGAGGCGAGCCACTGCCGGTCGACGCCGGTGGCGGTCTTGCCGACCAGCGCGTCGGTGCTCAGCAGCGGGAACGTGTCGCCGTGGTCGAACGAGGTGCCGACGGCCTGGTTGACCAGCACCTCCTGCGAGCCCATGTAGAGGATGCCGTTGGTCGGGTTGATGTTGACCTCGGTGTCGCCGCCGCCGCCGGCGGCGCAGAACGGCACCTGCCGGCCGATGCAGGCGGGCCCGCCGGTGGCGACCAGGTCGGCCGGGTCCTGGTAGCGCTTGGTGTAGGTCAGGCCTCCGTCGGTGCTCCGGTAGAGCACGCCGATGTTCTGCCGGCTCGAGACCGGCCAGTCGACGAAGGAGCGCCCGTCCTTGGTCGGGTCGAGTTTCAGGCCCGGCTCGCCGCCGAACAGGATCGGGTCGACGACGGTGGCGGGCGTGAACGTCACCGAGCCGTCCCGGACGGTGCCGGAGGTCGGCGCCTTTCCGGCGGTGGCGGCCTGGAGGCCGGCGACGGCGGTGAGCGCGCCGAGGGCGGCGGCGGATAGGGGGCGCAGACGCATGGTGGTGGTCCTCGAGTGACGCGGGCGGTGAGGTCGTCTTCGACGCGTGGGCCCCGATTCCTGCCGGCGGTGCCGATACCGTGGGCGCGTCCCGGCGCCTGTAGCTCAGCCGGACAGAGCAACCGCCTTCTAAGCGGTCGGTCGCAGGTTCGAGTCCTGCCAGGCGCGCAAAACCGCCTCTGACCAGGTGGGTCTGCCCTCCGCCTCGTTGACGGCGGCTGGGACCGTGGATCACAAGAAGGTCTGCAACGCGTCCAGCCGCACCCAGGTGCCGCTTGAGGTCGTCCTTCGCGTCCCGGTCGCCTTGATCGTGACCGTGCGGCGAGCGGACGTCGTGCTGGTGTAGACGAGCACGGCGACACCGTGGTGCGTGGTGGCGCTGTAGAGATCGAGCGTGCGTGACACCCCGCCGATCGTGACCGTCGCGCGTCCGCAGGACGGGCACGTGGTGACCCACAGCACGTAGCGGCGTCCTGCGGCGGAGTACCGGGCGGTCTTCCCGGCGAGCCTGGTCGCCACGACCGAGCCGCCGAAGTCGTCGCCGCCGCTGATCCGGCTCCAGCTGTCGGACAGCACGAAGTGCCGGTCGTCCACGGGCATGGTGGCGTTCGCGGTGCCCGTGAGGCTGCTGCTGCCCGCGCGGTCCACCGCCACGACCGCCAGCCGGTACGTCGAGCCCTGCGCTGCGGGGACCGTCAGGGACGTCGCACTCGTACGCGTACGCGCAACGACGGTGCCTGCTTGGTTGGTGACGGTCACGACGTAGTGGTCGATCCCGCTGGCGGGGGCGGGGTCGGACCCCGACCACCGGGCGACGACACCCGTGCTCCCCAGCAGGCTGAGGGTGGCCGTCGTCACTCGCGGCGCCACGCTGTCGACGAACCAGTCGGCACTCACCGGAGCCCCGACGGCGCCGGCGGCGGAGCGCGTCGACACAGTCAGCGTGTGGTGGCCCTGCGCCAGCCCCGAGAGGGCCAACGGTGAGGCGCAGCTGCGGGCCGCTCCGTCGAGGACGCAGGTCGCGCTCGCCTCCGGGTCGTTGCTCGCAAAGGTCACGCTGGTGGAGGTGCCCCGCAGGAAGCCGGTGGGCACGCTCAGCAGGCTCGAGGCGGGCCGGACGGCCACCGTGATGGGAGCGGCACTGGCCGGGGTGTCCCAGTCGTCACCGCTCCAGCTCACGGTGTACGTGCTGTCCACGGCGGGCGTGACCGAGAACCTGGCAGTGCCACCTGTCACGGGCACCGGGGCCGAGGTGGTCATGCCCGTGCTGCTCGTGGTGGTCAGGGAGGCCGTGCTGCTCCCGTGGCTATGGGCGACGGCGAGCGTGAGCGTCGCACCCTGACCTGGGTCGACCTCCGTGGCCGATGCGGTCAACGCGGCTGCACCGGTGCGCCTCACGACCTCGCCGCTCACGAGGGCCGCAGCTGGCGCCTGGTGCAGCTGGCCGTCGTACCGGATCTCGTAGGTCGTGGTGCCCACGGCGTCCGGCAGGAAGGTGGTGCTGAAGCTGCCGTCGGAGCCGGTGACGACCGCGGGCAGCTGGACGGTGCCGGCAGGACCACGTGCGAGCAGGTGCAGGGTCGCGCCGACCAGCGGCTGGCCGCCGTCGGTAGCGAGCGCGCCACCGACGACGGTGGACGAACCCACCGGCGCGGAGGCCGTGACAGAGGCGGTCAGGGTCGAGGCCACGGCGGGCAGCGCGTCGAGCCGGTAGAGGGCGTTGTGCGTGACGTCTCCGGGGCCGTACAAGGACCACACGCTGAAGACGCCGCTGCGATCCGCCGACCAGGCGGTGCCGTGCAGCACGTCGCTCCCCCCTGAAGAAGCGCCCGACAGCACGTAGTCGTCGGCACCCAGAGGCTGAACACGCAGCTGCTCCGGCGAGGTGCCGAGAGTGCCGAACCACGCGACGCCGGCGAGCAGGTCACCGGCGGCGGTGACGTCGTGCATCCCTAGGGCGCGCTGCCACGACAAGGTGGCAGCGTCGAGCTGCAGACCGCCGCAGTAGACGCTGCGCTGGTCGACGCTGAGGGTGGGCGGCTGGACGCACTCGGTCGTCTCCGCGACCGTTGACAGCGACGTTGGTCCCACGACGTAGAGGAACAGCGAGTCACCCGCGTTGGAGTCCATCGCAAGGAGGCCGTTGGGCACCGCGGGATCCGCCAGCAACACAGGGTCGGTGGTCGGTCCACCGTTCGGCTCGGTCAGGGGGGTCACGGCGGCCACGGGGGAGCTCGGGTCGAAGGCCGCGATGCCGCCCACGTTTGTGCTGTTCGGCCCCCGGTAGCCGACGAGCATCCGGCTGCCGACGACCGCAAGCCGGGAGGGCCGGTGAACCGTCCCGGTCGGCCAGACACCCTTGAGGGTCAGGCTCACCGGGTCCAGGGCGACGACCTCGTCGGCGCCGGGCAGCGCCGCGTAGAGGACCGTGCTGTCCGCCGAGAGCAGCAGGTCGCTGACCCCCGACAGCCCGGACAGGGCGGCCACCGGCCGACCGAGCTCGTCGAACGCGCGCACGTCCCCCGCGGCAGACTCCGCGACAAACACCCGGTGGTGGACCGGGTCGTCGAGCAGGTCGGAGGGCTGCGAGTTGTCCGTGAGCGCCGTGCTCAGCAACGGCGGCTGCACGTCCAGGTCGTACTCGGCGGTGCTCGGCGACTGGGTGGGCGACCCGGGGTAGCGGACGGTGTAGCGGTACCTCCCAGCAGCCAGCGGCGTGTCGGTGAGCGTGAAGCTGCCGTCGGCGTCCGGTACGGCGGGCAGCAGCGCGGCCTCGGGCCCGACCGGGCCGCGGCGCGTCACCGCAAGCACCATCCCGGCGGTGTCGGGGGCCGAGACGTGGCCCTGGATGGTCACCGTGGTGCCGCTAGTGACCTGCCCGGAGTGCCCGTCGTCACGTGGCGAGCCCGCCCAGGGGTCGGGGGTGGACAGGTTCAGTCGGGTCGGCGCTCGGCTCGGGTCGTCCAGGACCTCGAGCCACGCTCCGGGCGGTCCTTGGTGCAACGCGTCCGGCCAGCTCGCCCCTGCGGTCATCGCCGCCGCGTCCCCGCCGAGCGACACGACCCCGGCCGGCCCCGAGTAGGACCCACGCTGCTGCTCCCGGCATCGGACGCTGGCGCCAGTGTGGGCGTCGAGCACGCACAGGCCGCCGTAAGGCCGGCCGAGCACCAGCCGGCTGCCGTCAGGCGAGAGGCTCAAGGCCGATGCTGTGCTCGGGGACAGCT
This sequence comes from Actinomycetota bacterium, assembly GCA_046723735.1. Classification (GTDB taxonomy): domain Bacteria; phylum Actinomycetota; class Actinomycetes; order Mycobacteriales; family SCTD01; genus RYN-111. The sequence goes on from JBKOVB010000046.1 coordinate 11,567, forward strand.
GGCTTTGCGAGGCGGCCGAGCTCAATGGCGACACGTAGATGCCGTCGACGGTCCCGTCGTACAAGGTCGTGGCGTCAGGGGAGAGCGCGAAACCGCCGCTGCGCAGACCCCAGGTGACCGTAGGCGCTGCGGCGCTCGAGGTGTCGTACTCGTAGACCTCGGCAGGCTCGGTGGAGGTGACGGCGACCAGCACGTTCGGCCGCGCCGGCGAGGTGAGCAGCTGCGCATCTCCGACCGGTGCGTAGGGCACGGTCGTGCCCGGCACGAATTGCGGTAGCACCTGCACCTGACCCGTCGTGAGATCGAGCTTCGCGAAGCCCGCCGGCAGGTACGGGCAGCCGAACACGAACCAGACCTTGCCGCCGCTCTCGGCCACGGTCCGGGGGCAGTTTGCGGCGGCAGGAACCGGCAGCGTGGCAGTGACGGCGAGCGTCGTCGTGTCCACGCGGGCGATGCCCTGCCCACGTGCGAGCGCGACGTCGACGTGGCGGCCGTCGGGGCTCAACGCCATCCCGGCCGGTCCGGCAAGCCCGGTGATCGTGGTGACGAGCGCCCCCTGGAGGTCGGTCACGGCGACCCGCGACCGCTCGGACCCCTCGGAGACGAACAGGTGGCCGTGAGCCAGGTCGGCGACGACCGCGGAGGCGTCGCGCAGCCCGGTCCAAGCCTCCTCGTCGGCGTACGCGGGAACGGCCGCTGCAAGACCGCCTGCGACGAGCACAGCGAACAGCGCGAGCATGGCCGTGTTGCGTCGCACCAGCACCTCCGATCACCCGCTCAACGACGTGGGGTCGGCGCGGTGACGGCCGCACTTGACTCGTGCTGGCTACCGCAACCCGGGCCAGCGGGCTCGTCTGGAGCCGGGTATGAGTTGGTTTCGAGTCCTGCCAGGCGCGCCTCAGCCGGCCAGCGCCTCCTCGTCGGACAGGTCGACGGCCTGCAACAGGTCGCGGACTGCGTCGACGAGCGACTGCTCGGACGCGGCGACCGTCCCGAAGCTGGTCTCGATCTCGATGAGCGTCATCGCTGCTCCGTGGGGGAAGCGGTGCTGGGTGCCCGGCTCAACGAGCCACCTGTCATCGCGGTGACGTGGCCAAGGTCACGAAATCTCAGTCGCTTCGCGCGGGTTACGGCTGGAAGATGTCCACTTGGAGCCGCCCGTGACCACCACTGCCCCTGCCCGCGCCTCGATCGGCCTGCGGTCGGAACGCGGCCCCGTCCTCGGGGCAGTCATGCTCGCCACCGCGCTGGTGGCGCTGGACTCCACGGTCATCGCGACCGCCGTACCGACCGTCGTCAAGGACCTCGGCGGGTTCAGCCAGTTCCCCTGGATGTTCAGCCTCTACCTGCTGACCCAGGCGGTGACGGTGCCGGTCTACGGCAAGCTCGCCGACCTCTACGGCCGCAAGCCGATGCTCCTCACCGGGATCTCGATCTTCGTGCTCGGGTCGCTGCTGTGCGGCGCGGCCTGGTCGATGCCGGTGCTGATCGCGAGCCGGGCGGTCCAGGGCCTCGGAGCCGGCGCGATCATCCCGATCGGCGTCACGATCATCGGCGACCTCTACACGCTGGAGGAGCGCGCGCGCGTCCAGGGCTACAACGCCTCGGTGTGGGCCGTCTCCTCGGTCGCCGGCCCGCTGATGGGCGGCCTGTTCAGCGAGTACCTCTCGTGGCGCTGGATCTTCTTCATCAACCTGCCGCTGGGTGCGGCCGCGCTGGTGGCGCTGCGCCGACACTTCCACGAGCAGGTACGACGGCGCGAGCACAAGATCGACTACCGCGGCGTCGCGCTGCTGACCACGGGCTGCTCGCTGCTGATCCTCGCGCTGCTCGAGGGCGGGCACGCCTGGGCCTGGGGCTCCCCGACCAGCACGTTGGTCCTGGGCAGCGCGCTGCTGCTGCTCGCGGCGTTCGTGGTCGTGGAACGGCACGCCGCCGAGCCCGTCCTGCCGCTGTGGCTGATGCGCCACCGCGTGCTCGTGGGCGGCAACCTCGCCGCCATGGGCGTGGGCGCGCTGCTGGTGGGTGCGAGCAGCTATGTGCCGACGTACGTCCAGGGCGTGCTCGGCACCGGGCCGGTGACTGCCGGGCTGGCCTTCGGCGCGCTCACCCTGGGCTGGCCCATCTCGGCGGCGCTGTCCGGCCGGGTCTACCTGCGGCTGGGTTTCCGCGACACGGCGCTGATCGGCATGGGCTTCGCGCTGCTCGGGGTCTTCATGACCGTGCAGCTGTCCGGGCACGCCCCGGTGTGGCACGTGGCGCTCGCCATGTTCGTCACCGGGATCGGGATGGGCCTGTCGTCGAGCCCGCTCGTGGTGGCCGTGCAGTCGGTCGTGGGCTACGACCGGCGCGGCGTGGTCACGGGCGCCAACATGTTCTTCCGCTCGATCGGCTCGGCCGTCGGGGTCGCGGCCTACGGCGCGCTCGCCAACTCCACCATCGCCGACCGGTTCGCGCACCCCCCGAAGAGCGTGCGCGGTCCGTTGCCGCACAGCGTCGACGAGACGACGCAGGCCCTGCAGCACGGCGGGGCGGTGGCGCAGTTCGCGCGCGCCAGCCTCTACGCCGCGACCCACCACGTGTTCGTCGGGATGGCGGTCACCGCCGTGCTGATCACGGTCGCGGTGGGACTGGTGCCCCGCCGTACGTCGTCGATCTAAAGGGCGCGCAGCGCCCAGCCGCGGTCGCGGACGTTCCGGAACAGGTCCAGGCCGGTCCGGGTGCGGAGCCGGCACAGCTGCACGTCCACCCGGCGGGACACCGAGGTGTCGCCCCAGCACAGCCAGTTCAGCTGGTCGCGGCTCCAGACCCGTCGCGGAGCGGCCAGGAACAGCGCGAGCAGCTCCACCTGCCGCGCGGACAGGTCGAGCGGCTCGCCGTCGAGGGTCACCACGTACGACGGCAGGTCGACCGCGAGCGGCCCGTGAGCCATCGGCGCCTGGACGGCGACGCCCGCGGCGGCGGCGCGGGAGACGAAGTCGGTCTCGAGCCGGCTGTCGGCGCCGACGGCGCGCAGCAGCGGGCGGGCGGCGGGCGGTACGGCAGGTGCGGTGGCAGCCATGGGGAGTCCCTCCGGGGGTCTGGGTGAACCTGATCAAGGACGCTAGGGACGCCGAGTTCCCAGAAGGTGACTCGTGCGTTTCGGGACGGTTCCGGGCAGCGCACAAGCCCGTGGCGCCCGCGCGCCCCTAGGGTGTTGCCCGTGAACGACCGCCTGGTGTGGATCGACTGCGAGATGACCGGGCTCGACCTGGCGTCCGACCTGCTCATCGAGGTGGCTGTGCTGGTCACCGACGCCGACCTCAACGTGATCGGCGAGGGCGTCGACGTGGTCATCGGCGCGACGGAGGAGCAGCTCACCCGCATGCCGGACGTGGTGCGCGAGATGCACGCCACCTCCGGGCTGACCGAGGAGGTCCTGCGGTCGACCCTCACGGTGGCGGACGCCGAGAAGCAGGTGCTGGCGTACGTCCGGGAGCACGTCGAGCCCGGCAAGGCGCCGCTGTGCGGCAACTCGATCGCCACCGACCGGGGCTTCCTGGCGCGGGACATGCCGGAGCTGGACGCGTTCCTCCACTACCGGATGGTGGACGTCTCCTCGATCAAGGAGCTCGCGCGGCGCTGGTACCCGCGCGCCTACTTCCAAGCCCCCAAGAAGTACGGCGGCCACCGCGCGCTCGCAGACATCCGCGACTCGGTGCGCGAGCTGGCCTACTACCGTGCCACCGTGTTCGTGCCGGCGCCCGGGCCGACGACGGACCAGGCCAGCGCCGCCGCGGCCGCGCTCACGGACGGTCTCACGAACGGCTAGACTCGCTGCGCGCTCGTCCCTCGGACGCGGCGCATCGCATGGTGGGCGTAGCTCAGCTGGCAGAGCACTGGGTTGTGATCCCAGGTGTCGCGGGTTCAATCCCCGTCGCTCACCCCA
>JBKOVB010000030.1:0-14735 GCA_046723735.1 Actinomycetota bacterium
GAGCTCGGCCTGCTCGCCCGCGCCTGCGCCTGCGTGCTGACCCACGAGGAGCAGGGGCCGTGGACCGTCGCCGTCGACGACCTCGAGCGTGCCGGGGAGGACCTGCTGGCCGCAGCCGCCGTCGCCCCGCGAGCGGCCGCCGTCCTTCCTCCGCTGCTGCGGCTGACCTCCGAGCTGCCTGCCCCTGACGGGCTGGTGGCCGAGTCCTTCGCCTACTCGATGCTCCTCGCCGGGCCGGAGTTCTCCGCCTGGCGCGCCGCCCATCCCGTACGACGGGCGGCTGCCCTCGACGACGACCCGGTCCTCCTCCGGCGCGACGGCGACCTGCTCACGGTGACCCTCAACCGGCCGGCACGGCGCAACGCGTTCAGCCGCGACCTGCGCGACGCGCTGGTGGACGCCCTCACCCTCGCCGTCGTCGACCCTGAGCTGCAGGTGCGCCTGTCGGGCAACGGCCCGGCGTTCTGCAGCGGTGGGGACCTCGACGAGTTCGGCGCCACCGCCGACGTGGCGGTCGCCCATCACGTGCGGCTGGCGCGCAGCGCGGGGGGGCTGCTGCACGCGCTGCGCGAGCGCACGACCGTGGTGGTGCACGGAGCCTGCATCGGGGCCGGGGTGGAGCTGGCGGCGTTCGCCGGTCGGGTGCTGGCGCGTCCGGATGCCCGGTTCCGCCTGCCCGAGCTGGCGATGGGGCTGGTGCCCGGGGCCGGCGGCACGGTGAGCGTGGCGGGCAGGATCGGACGCTGGCGGACCGCCTGGATGGTGCTGAGCGGCGCGGAGGTCGACCTGGGGACCGCGCTCCGTTGGGGGCTCGTCGACGGAACGGCGTGACAAACGCTCCCGAGAACGGCATTCTGCACCACTGAGAACTCGCGTCTGAGCGGAGGACCTGTGGAGATCCAGGGCAAGAAGGTCGTCGTCGTCGGTGGCGCGTCGGGCATGGGGCGCGCCACCGCAGAGGCCGCGGCCAAGGCCGGCGCGCAGGTCGTGGTCCTGGACCGAGAGAGCAGTGACGGCGCCGAGGTGGCGAAGAACCTTGGCGGGGCGTTCTTCGCCGCTGACGTCACTGACTTCGAAGGCACCGAGAAGGCGCTGGCCGACGCGGTCGAGCACCTCGGTGGCCTGCACGTGATCGTCACGACGGCGGGCGGCGGCATCGGAAAGCGCACGCTGTCCAAGGATGGTCCGCACGACCTCGAGAGCTTCCGACAGGTGCTCGACCTCAACACGGTCGCGACCTTCAACATCAGCCGCCTCGCGGCCTGGCACATGAGCAAGAACGAGCCCGAGGACGACGAGCGCGGCGTCATCATCAACACGTCCTCGATCGCCGCCTTCGAGGGCCAGATCGGCCAGATCGCCTACACCGCAGCCAAAGCCGCGATCGCTGGGATGTGCCTGACCATGGCGCGCGACCTGGGCAGCCTGGGCATCCGGGTGCTGGCCATCGCACCGAGCCTGTTCTCCACCGGCATCACCTCGATGATCCCGGACGACTGGGCGCTCAAGCTCACCGAGGGCAACGCGTTCCCGAAGCGGATGGGCCGACCGGAGGAGTACGCCAAGCTGGCCCTCGCCATCGTCGACAACCCGATGCTGAACGGCCAGTGCCTGCGACTCGACGGCGGCATGCGCTTCGCGCCCAAGTAGCCGCCACGTAGCCCGCCCGGCCGCCCCGTTTCTTGATCAACAGGAATCCGAGCGACGACACGCCCGCGTGTCGGGGGACAGATCCCCTGATGATCACCGGGGGGCGGGTGCGGCGCGGGGCGGCGGGCGGCGGGCCGCAGGGGCCGGGCGGGGCGGGGTCAGTAGCCTCGCGTGACCCTCGAGAGCACGGGAGAAGCACGGATGACGCTGCGCCTGCAGGACGGCGCCGCCTGGATCTCGTTCAGCGAGCCGGAGCGCGGCAACCCCCTCAACCTGAGCAGCGCCCGGGCGCTCCACGCCGATGTGCAGGCGGCTCGGGCCGCTGACGCGCACGTGGTCGTGCTCGCGCCGGAGGGGCACGCGTTCAGCGTGGGCGGCGACCTGGCGGCGTTCAGCGACGCGGGCGCTCCCGGCGCATACGTGCAGGAGCTCGCCGACCTGCTGCACACCGTCGTCAGCGATCTGCAGCGGCTCGACGCCGTCGTGGTCAGCGTCGTGCAGGGCGTCGCCGCAGGCGCGGGCTTCCCGCTCGCGGCCGCGGCCGACCTGGTGCTTGCCGCCTCCTCCGCACGCTTCACCCTCGCCTACACCAAGGTCGGCCTCACTCCCGACGGCGGCTCGACGCTGCTGCCCGCCACGCTCGGGCTGCACAGGGCGCTGCAGCTCGCCCTGCTCAACCCGGTGCTGTCCGCCCAGCAGGCGCAGCAGCTCGGATTCGTCGCGGCGGTGCACCCCGACGAAGAGCTTCCGCAGGCGGCTCAGGCGTTGGTCGCCGAGCTGCTGACTGGGTCACGTTCCGCCCAGGTGGGCGCCAAGCGACTGCTGCGCGGCCAGGCCGTGCCTCACCTCGAGACGGCACTTCGCCTGGAGACGTTGAGCATCCGCGACGCCGCCGACAGCCCCGACGGGCGCGAGGGCGTCCAGGCCTTCCTGGCCAAGCGCCGGCCCGCCTTCGGCGCCCGATGAGCCGCTGGCCGGCCGAGCGGCTCGACCCGTCGTCGTACCCCGGTCCGGGGGTCGACCTGCCGGTCCTCTACGGCAACCTGGACACCAACGGCCACCTCAACAACGTGGAGCTGGGCCGGTTCTTCGAGCACGCCCGGGCGACGCAGTGGGCGCCGGTCGAGTTCTGGAAGGTCGTGCACCGCAACGGGGGGCTCTCGGTGGTGGTGCGCGTCTGCATCGACTACCTCGCCGAGGTGCGGCTGCCGGCGACGCTGCACGTGCGGACCAGGATGGCGCGGCTGGGCACAGCCTCAGCCGCCGTCGAGCAGGGCGCCTGGGTCGACGGCCGTTGCGTGGCGCTGTGCGACGTGACGTTCGTGCACAGCAAGCAGGGCTCGTCCTGCCCCTGGCCGGACGAGGCCCGCACCCTGCTGCAGGAGCTCTTCCCGTGATCGTGGGGACCCGGCACCACTCCTAGGTGGTCCGGGGCTCCCACGATCACGGTGGAAGGGCGTCTAGGAGGCGGCCTTCTCGAGGATGTGCACGCCGCACGCCGAGCCGAGCCCGATGACGTGCGCGAGGCCGACGTTGGCGCCCTCGACCTGGCGGTCGCCCGCCTCGCCGCGCAGGTGCGTGGCGATCTCGTAGACGTTGGCGATGCCGGTGGCCGCGATCGGGTGACCCTTGGACTGCAGGCCGCCCGAGACGTTCACCGGCAGGCGCCCGTCGCGGAACGGCGCCCCCGAGTTGAAGAAGTCCACCGCGCCGCCCTCGGGGCAGAGCATCAGGTTGTCGTAGTGCACCAGCTCCGCGGTGGCGAAGCAGTCGTGCAGCTCCACGAGCGACAGGTCCGACGGGTCCACGCCGGCCTGCGCGTAGGCCTGCTCGGCGGCCCGGCGGGTGAGCGTGTTGATGTTCGGGAGCACCTGGCACCCCTCCTCGTAGGGGTCCGAAGTCAGCACCGAGGCGCTGATCTTCACCGCGCGCCGGCGCTGGTCCGGGTCGAGGGTCTGCAGCTTCGCGTCGCTGACCAGCACCGCGGCGGCTGCGCCGTCGCAGTTGACCGAGCACATCGGCCGGGTGTTCGGGTAGGCGATCATGATGTCGCCCATGATCTGCTCGAGGCTCATCGGCTTGGAGATGGCCGCGAGCGGGTTGAGCGTCGAGTGCAGGTGGTTCTTCTCGCTGATGCGCGCGAAGAGCTCGAAGTCGACGCCGCCGTACTTGTGGCCGTACTCCATGCCGACCTGCGCGAAGGTGCCGGGCATGCCCGCCGTACCGACTCGGCCGTCGAGATCCATGATCGCGCCGTTGGTGCCGACCGGCGTCCAGGTCTCCTTGTCGTAGCGGCTCGCACCGCCGCCGAGCATCCCGGCACCGGACAGCTTCTCGACGCCGACCGCGAGACCCATGTCGGCCTCGCCGGCCTTGATGGCCATCATCACGGTGCGCAGCGCGGTGGCGCCCGTGGCACAGGCGTTCGCGACGTTGTAGACCGGGATGCCGGTCTGGCCGATCTGCTTCTGAATCGCCTGCCCGATCGAGCCCGCGCCGCCGAGCAGGTTGCCGGCGGCGAGCACGTGCATGTCGCGCATCCGGACGCCTGCGTCCTTGAGCGCCGCCCGGGCTGCCTCCGCACCGAGCTCGTCGATCTCCACGTCGGGCCGCTTACCGAACTTCGTCATGTGGATCCCGAGGACCCAGACGTCACCGCTGCTCACAGCACGACCTCCACCGGTGCGAAGCCGAAGCCGACCGCCTCGGTCCCGTGGCTGTCCTGACCCAGGCTGTACGTCGTGAGCCGCACCTTCATCCCGAGGCGCACGTGCTCAGGGCTGGGCTCGACGTCCACGAGGTTGGCCTGCACCTTGGTGCCGCCGCAGTCGACAGTGGCCGCGACGTACGGCGCCGGGACGCCCGGAGCCGCGAACGACACGATGGTGAACGCGACCACCTCGCCGTCGGTCGCCACGTCGGCCGGACGGAACTCCTCGCCCTCGCAGGAGGCGCAGGCGGCGCGGCGGCCGAAGAAGCGCGCGCCGCACGCGGTGCACTCGTTGGCCACCAGGTGCGGCTCAGGCGAAAGCGCCAGGGCGCTGATGACAGGGACGGGAGCGGTCACAGGGTCTCCTGAGAAAACAAGAACGTGTTCCACTCTGGCACACCTGCCGCACACACGTGGCAAGCAGGACTCGCCGCGACGGTCGCGAAACAGACGCTGTGCCTCGTCTGCGCCTCGCGCTCCTCGCCGCTGCCCTCTGCACCTCGGTGCTGCCCGCCCTCGCCTCGGCGGACCCGACCGACTGCCTCGAGCCGAGCCTCGACGGCGCGCTGTGTCTCGCCACCGCGGCCGGGACGACGGCGCAGCAGGCCGAGTCGCCGCTCGTCGGGCCGCGGGACACCGCTCGGGGCGCCCTGGACACCGCGCTCGAACAGGCCGGCCTCTGCGACCCCACGGACCACGCCGCGTGCCTCCTGCCGTTCCCCAACGACCGGTGGACGGTCGCGGACCCGACCACGGCCACCGGGCGACGCCTGAACCTCAGCCCGCTGCAGATGCCGCGCAACGTCGCGAACAAGCCGCTGGACCCCACCGAGCTCAACCGCAACGACGGCTGGTCGCAGGGCACGCCGATCCTCACGAGCGTCCCGGGGCTGGACGTCGCACGCACCGGGCTCGCCACCCAGGCCGACCCCGGGTCGTCCCTGAAGCCCGGGGCGCCGGCCGTACTGCTGGACGCCGCCACCGGGGAGCGCTGGCCCTACACCGTGGACCTGGACGCCAACCCGACCGACGGCGAGCAGCCGCTGCTGATCCTCCGGCCCGCGACCAACCTCCGGGAGGGTCACCGCTACGTCGTGGCGCTGCGCCACCTGAAGGACACAGCCGGCAAGGAGATCCCAGCCGGGGCGGCGTTCACGGCGCTGCGCTCCCAGGCGTCCAAAGCCGACCCGGTGTTCGGTCCGCTGCTGCGCAAGGGGATCCGCGTCGACGACCTGTACCTGGCGTGGACGTTCACCGTCGCCAGCACGCGCAGCACCACGGAACGGATGCTGCACATCCGCGACGACGCCTTCGCCTCGCTCAAGGACCAGGCCCCGAGCTTCTCGGTCACCGGTACCCAGGACGCGTACAGCGACAGGGTGGCCCGTCGCGTGACGGGCACCTTCACCGTGCCGAACTACCTGACCTCACCGGCCAACGCCAAGGAGCCGCTGCTGGGCAGCGACCCCGGGCTGCCCGGCACCCGCTTCCTCTACCTGCCCGGCGACGAGCTCCCCGACCGCAACGGCGACTTCACGGCGACCTTCACCTGCGACATCCCGGTCGCCGCCACCCCGGCCCGCCCGGCCCGCGGCTCTCTCTACGGCCACGGCCTGCTCGGAAGCCAGGACGAGGTGGGCGGCGGGAACGTCCAGAAGATGGGCCAGGAGAACGACATCGTCTTCTGTGCCACGGACTGGTACGGCATGGCCACCGGGGACGTCCCGAACGTCGCCACGATGCTCGCCGACATGAGCTTCTTCCCGACGCTGCCCGACCGTGTGCAGCAAGGCATGCTCGCGCAGCTGTTCCTCGCCAGGCTGATCAAGGACCCGCGCGGGTTCGCCTCCAACGACGCGTTCCGGGCCAACGGCAAGCCGCTGCTGCAGAGCGGCGCCGTCTACTACGACGGCAACAGCCAGGGCGGCATCATCGGCGGTGCGCTCATGGGCGTCGCGCAGGACATCACGCGGGGCACGCTCGGGGTCCCGGGCATGAACTACTCGACGTTGCTCGACCGCTCGGTGGACTTCGCGCAGTACGAGTCGCTCTTCAACGCGGCGTACCCGAGCGAGGTCGACCGGGAGCTCGTGTTCGGCCTCATTCAGCCGCTGTGGGACCGCGCCGAGGCCAACGGGTACGCCGCGCACATCACGCGGAACCCCTTGCCGCACACGCCTTCTCACCACGTGATCCTCGACGTCGCCCTCGGCGACCACCAGGTGAGCGACTACACGGCCGAGGTGATGGCCCGCACGATCGGCGTCCGCACCAACATCGGGTTCCTTGCTCCCGGTAGGCACTGGGGGGTGCAACCGGGCTGGGGCATGGAGCGGTTCCGGGGCTGGTGGGACGGGAGCGCGCTGATCTACTGGGACAGCGGTACGGCGCTCCCGCCGCTGTTCAACGTGCCCCCCGCACCCGTCGCCGGGCTCGCCGGCCACGACCCGCACTCCGACCCCCGCAACACCTACCTCACCCGGGTGCAGAAGGGGCTGTTCCTGCGTCCCGGAGGGGTGGTCGTCGATGTGTGCGGAGGCGCGCCGTGCAAGGCGCGACCGCTGGCGCCTGAGGACCCTACGTGACCTCCAGCAGGCGTCGCTCGAGGAGCTCACGCTCCAGGGCGTTGCCGGTGAGGTGCAGCGCCTCCTCGTAGGCGACCCGCGCCTCGTCGTGCCGGCCGAGCCGGCGCAGCAGGTCCGCGCGCGCGGCCGGCAGGTAGCCGTACCCGGCGAGCGCGGGCTCGGGCAGCAGCGGCTCGAGTGCGGCGAGCCCCGCCTCGGGCCCGTCGGCGAAGCCGACAGCGACGGCCTTGTTGAGGCGTACGACGGGTGAGGGCCAGCGCTGCTCGAGCACGCCGTAGAGCGCCACGACCTCGCGCCAGTCGGTCTCCTCCCAGGTGCGGGCGTCGGCATGGACCGCAGCGATGGCGGCCTGCAGCGCGTAACGCCCGGGACGCCCGGCAGTCAGCGTGGTCCGCACCAGCGCGAGCCCCTCGTCGATCTGCCCGCGGTCCCAGCGGCTGCGGTCCTGGTCCTGGAGCAGCACCAGGCGGCCGTCCCGGTCGACGCGCGTGTCGCGACGCGCGTCGGTGAGCAGCTCCAGGGCCAGCAGGCCGGAGACCTCCGGCAGCGGCAGCAGGCCGTGGAGCATCCGGGTCAGCTCGAGCGCCCGGTCGGTGAGGTCCCGTCGTACCAGCGCATCCCCGTCGGGCGCGGTGTGGCCGGTGGTGAAGAGCAGGTGAAGCGCGGCGAGCACCGCGTCGACACGTTCGGGCAGCTCGGCTGCCGCGGGCACGCGGTAGGGGATGCGGGCCTGGGCGATCTTCTTCTTGGCGCGGGTGATGCGGGCCGCCATGGTGGGCTCGCTGACGAGGAAGGCCCTCGCCACCTCGGCGGTCGACAGCCCGCACAGCAGGCGCAGCGCCAGCGCCACCTGCGCCTGCGGCGCGAGCGCCGGGTGGCAGCAGGTGAACACCAGCCGCAGCCGGTCGTCGGGGAACGGGTCGCTGTCGGGCGCGGGCGCCACGTCGTCCTCGACGAGCAGCGGGAGCTTGGTGCGCAGCGTGGCCTCGCGCCGCAGCAGGTCGACCGCGCGGTTGCGCGCCGTCCGGGTCAGCCAGGCGCCGGGGTTGCGCGGGACGCCGTCGTCGGCCCAGGTCTCGAGCGCCTTCGCGAAGGCGTCCTGGACGCACTCCTCGGCGAGGTCGAGGTCACGCGTGACCCGCACCGTCGAGGCGAGCACGAAGGCCCACTCCCGACGGTGCGCGTCCGCGACAAGTGACCTAGTCGAAGACCTGGACAGGGCGCACCTCGAGCCCGCCGAACGGCATCGGGATGTCCTTCGCGACCCGGATGGCCTCGTCGAGGTCGGCCGCCTCGATGAGGTAGTAGCCGCCGAGCACCTCCTTGGTCTCGACGAACGGCCCGTCGGTGACCGCGAAGCCGTTGCCCTCCGGGCGGATGCTCGTGGCGGTGTGGCTCCCCTGCAGGGCCTCGCCGCCGCGGATGGCCTTCTCGTGGGTCGAGCCGAAGGCCATGTGCCCCTTCATGGTGTCGTCCCAGAGGCCCTGCCCGCCGGCCTCGATGGCCTTCTCGTCGCCGTAGATGAGGACCAGGTACTGCGACATCGCATCTCTCCTCGTGGTCGGGGCCCGGGTGCCGGGCCCTTCACCTGTACGACGAACGAGCTCGGCCAGGATCGACAGCCTCATCCTCCAGCAGCTGCCGGAGCGCCGCCATCCCGTCGTACAGCTCGGCGAAGCTGGTGCTCAGGGGCGCCAGCCCGACCCGGATGCCGTCGGGCTCCCGGAAGTCGGGGATCACGCCCCGGTGCCGCAGCTCCGCCGCCACCGCCCGGAAGTCCGACCGGCACACGGTCACGTGCCCGCCGCGCTGCGCGGGGTCCCGGGGGGTCGCCACGCGCACGCCGTGCGGCGCCAGCCAGGCGTCGGCCAGCTCCAGCGCGTACGACGTGAGCCGTACCGACTTGTCGCGAACCGCGCCGACGCCCACTGCCTCGAGCTGGTCGAGGGCGCACCGCAGCGGCACCATGGCTAGCACCGGCGGGGTGCCGCTCACCATCTGCCGGACACCCGTCGCCGGCAGGTACCCCGGTCCCATGACGAAGGGGTCGCGCCGGCCCATCCACCCCCAGATCGGCTGTCGCAGCTGGTCCTGGTGGCGGGCGGCGACGTAGGCGAAGGCCGGCGCGCCCGGGCCGCCATTGAGGTACTTGTAGCCGCACCCGACGGCCAGGTCGACGTCCCAGGCGTCGACGGCGAGCGGCACCACGCCGGCGGAGTGGCACAGGTCGGCGAGCACCAACGCTCCGACCTCGTGGGCCGCGGTCACGACACCAGCCACATCGACGAGATGCGCGGATCGATACGAGACGTGGCTCAGCACCACGAGCGCCGTCGCCTCGGACACCACGGCGGCGACCTGCTCGACGGTGGGGCCGGAGTCCGGCGGCGTCTCCATCCAGCGCAGGGTGAGGCCACGCTCCGTCGCCACCCCCTCGAGGACGTAACGGTCCGTAGGGAAGTCGTCGGCGCAAACCACCACCTCGTCCCGTCCGGGCTGCCCGTCGACGGCGGCCCGGGCCAGCTTGAAGAGCAGCACCGTGGTGGAGTCGGCCACGACGACCTGCCCCGGTGCGGCGCCGAGGACGACGCGGCCGAGCTGGTCGCCCACCTCCTCGGGCCAGTGCATCCAGCCTTCGTCCCAGCCGCGGATCAGCCGCTCGCCCCAGTCGTGCGCCACGAAGTCGGCCAGCCGGTCACGCGTCGCGCGCAGTGGACGGCCGAGCGAGTTGCCGTCGAGGTAGGACAGCACGTCGCCGGCGGGCACGAAGCGGTCACGCTCCGCCCGCAGCGGGTCCTCTGCGTCCAGCCGCTCGGCGTCCTCGCGTCGCATGCCCCCAGGGTCGCAGAGCAGGAGACCTGCCTGGGTCGCAGAACCCTTGCACCCGTGACCCTGCGCCCGCTGCTCGCCCTGCTCACCGCCGCCGCGCTCCTCGCCGGCGGGACCGTCGCCGCCACAGGCCCCGCGACCGTCAGTGGGGGCGATGACCCGGCCCGGTGGGTCAACCCGTTCGTCGGCACCGACGCGAGCGCGCAGGACTTCGGCACCGGCGGCGGCGCGGGCAACACCTACCCGGGCGCGACCACGCCGTTCGGGATGGTGCAGTGGAGCCCCGACACCGACCTGCAGGACCTGTCGTACGTCGGGGGCTACCGCTATCGGGACGACCACCTGATCGGGTTCGGCCTCACGCACCTGAGCGGGGCGGGCTGCGCGGTGTACCGGGACCTGCCGTTCCTTCCCACCACCGCGCCGGTCACGAGCTCTCCCGCCCAGCCGCTCACGTCCGACCTCGCCCCGCAGTTCGTCCCGGCCTTCGACCACGGGCAGGAGAGCGCGAGCCCGGGCTCGTACCGGGTGGTCCTGGACCCGGGCACTCCGAAGGCGATCACCACGGAGCTGTCCGCAACGACGCGCACCGGCGCCGCCCGGCTGACCTTTCCCCGCACCGCGACGGCGAGCGTGCTCGTCAACGCGGGCGGGAGCCAGATGGCGAACAGCGCCGCCTCGGTCCATGTCGACCCGGCCCGCCGGGAGCTGTCCGGCTCGGCGAGCAGCGGTCGCTTCTGCTTCCAGGGCGGCGACTACACCGTCCACTTCGCGGCAGTGTTCGACCGGCCGTTCGCGAGCTGGGGCACGTGGCAGCGGCAGCTGCTCACGGTTCGCGGCACCGCCGCGAGCGACACCTCCGTGCTGCCCGAGAGCTACGGACCGGTCCCGGGCGGCCCCAAAACCCTGCCGGGCGACCCGAGCGGCACGGCGCAGGCCGGGTCCTACGTCACCTTCGACACCCGCCACGACCAGGTGGTTCAGGTCCGGGTGGGGGTCTCGTTCGTGTCGGTGGAACAGGCTCGGCGCAACCTCGCAGCGGAGCAGCCCCGTTTCACCTTCGACGGTGTGCGGGCGCACGCTCGCGCCGCCTGGAACGGCCTGCTGCGCCGGGCGTCGGTCTCGGGCGGGTCCGCTGCCACGACGCGCACCTTCTACACGGCGCTGTACCACGCGCTGCTGCAGCCTCGGACGTTCAGCGACGTCGACGGCCGCTACCCCGGCATGGACGGGCAGGTCCACGTCGCAAAGGGCTTCACGAAGTACGCAGACTTCTCCGGCTGGGACGTCTACCGCAGCCAGGTGCCGCTGCTCGCCCTGCTCGCGCCCGACCGGGCGAGCGACCTGGTGTCGTCGCTGCTCGCGGACGCGGACGAGTCGGGCTTCCTGCCGAAGTGGCCGTTCGCGAACCAGCAGACCGACGTCATGACCGGTGACCCGGCCGACCCCACGATCGCGACCGCGTGGGCGCTCGGCGCCCGGCGCTTCGACCGCCGGAAAGCCCTGAGCGCCATGGTGAAGGGCGCCACCACCGCGCGGGTCGGCGCCGGGTACGTCGAGCGCCCCGGCCTGTCCGAGTACCTGAGCCTTGGCTGGATCCCTGCGGAGGAGGAGCACCACCTCGGCGGCATCGGGTCGGTCGCCTCATCCGACCTCGTCTGGGGGCCGAGCGCCACCACCCTCGAGTACGCCCTGGCCGACTTCGCGATCGGGGCCTTCGCGCGGGCCAGCTGTCAGCGGTCGCCTGAGAGCGAGCAGCTGCTGGCCCGCTCGGCGAGCTGGCGCAACGTCGTCAACCCCGCCAGCGGGTACGCCGAGCCGCGGTCGGGCACCGGCGCCTTCTCCCCGACGTTCGACCCGACGAGCGGGGACGGCTTCGTCGAGGGCGACGGTGCGCAGTACACGTGGCACGTCCTGCACGACCCGGGTGCCCTCGTCGCCGTCCTCGGGGGGAGGGCGAAGGTCGCGGCTCGCCTTGACGCGTTCTTCGCCCAGCTCAACGCCGGGCCCGCCTCGCCGTACGCCTTCCTCGGCAACGAGCCGACGCTGCACGTGCCCTACCTCTACGACTGGGTGGGTCAGCCCTGGAAGGGGCAGCGCGTGCTGCGGCAGGCGATGACGACGCTGTACGGCCCCGGGCCCGGCGGCATGCCGGGCAACGACGACCTCGGCACGATGTCGGCGTGGTGGGTGCTGTCGGCGCTCGGCTTCTACCCGGTCGTCCCCGGCAGCCACGTGCTGGCGCTGGGGAGCCCGCTGTTCCCGCACGTGGTGCTGGACCTGCCGCGCGGTCGGGTGCGGCTGGACGCGCCGGGGGCGCAGACCTCGCCGTACGTCGGGGGGCTGACTGTCGACGGGAAGGCGCACCCGGCGTCGTGGCTGGACGTGGCGGTGCTGCGCGACGGGGCGCACCTCGCCTTCACGATGAGCACCCGGCCCGTCACCACCTGGGGCACGGCCCCGCCGGCGTCCGGCGCCGCCGCCGTGCGCCCCTGTCGCACCTGATCGCCCGGCGTCAGCGCCGCGCACAGGTGGGTAGGTTCCGGAGCAGCCGACCCATGAGGAGGGCGTTGTGGCTTCGCGACTGAACCCGTACATCAGCTTCAAGGACAACGCGCGGCAGGCGATGGAGTTCTACCGCGACGTGCTCGGCGGCACCCTCGTGCTGAACACCTTCGGGGAGTACGGCGACAAGGACGCCCCCGAGGCGAACCTGGTCATGCACGCGATGCTCGAGAGCCCGCGCGGTTTCACGCTGATGGGTGCCGACACGCCCCCGAGCATGGCGTGGACGCCGGGCGCCAACATCACGATCAGCCTCAGCGGCAACGACGAGGACGAGCTGCGCGGCTACTGGGACCAGCTGTCCGCGGGCGGCACCGTGACCGTGCCACTGGAGAAGCAGATGTGGGGCGACGAGTTCGGCAGCTGCGTCGATCGCTTCGGCGTCGCCTGGATGGTCAACATCGGGCAGCCGCAGGGCTGAGGCCGCCGGTCCTCAACCCAGCCCGAGGGCGACGGCGTGGATCGCCACCCCGGCGAGGCCGCCGACCACCGTTCCGTTGATGCGGATGAACTGCAGGTCGCGACCGGCGAGCAGCTCGACGCGCCGGGCGGTCTCAGGGCCATCCCAACGGTCGATGGTGTGCCGGATGAGGTTCGTGAACTCGTCGGCGTAGTGCTTCACCGACCACAGGACGGCACCCTCGAGCCAGGTCTCGAGCTGGGCCTGGAACTGCTCGTCCTCGACCGCCCTGCTGCCGAGCCGGACGAGCGCCTTGGCGACCCGCTGGGTCAACGGGCCTTCGGGGTCGTGGAGCTGCTCGCGCAACGAGGCGAACAGCTCCTCGACGACGCCGCTGAGCCAGTCCCTCGTCAGCGGGTCGTCGAGGACCTGCTGGACCATCCGGTCGACCTGCCGGGCCAGACCGGGGTCGTGCTCCAGGTCGTGCGCCACCTTGCGCAGCCAGTCGTCCAGGACCTGGCGCATCTCGTGCTGAGGGTCGAGCTCGATCTCGCGCATGAACGCGACCGTCTTGTCGACGAGCTTGCCGGTGCGCCGGTCGGTGGCGAGCACCCAGCCGAGGAAGCCGTACTTCTCGCCGTACTCCTTGAGCTGGTGCTTCAGGACCTCGCGGTTGGTCATCATCGACTGCCGCAGGTAGGGCAGCACCACGTCCAGCAAGGGCCGGTGCGCGCCACCTGCCGTGACGTCGCGCAGCAGCCGGCCGGCCACGGGGGCGTACGAGCGGCGTACGGCGTCCCGGCGGGCCAGGTCCAGCGCCAGCACGGTGACGTCCTCGACCCGCACCGCGTCGAGGGCGGCCGCCACCGCGACCGCCGTCTCGCGACTGAGCCGCTCGGCGACCGCCGGCGACGCGAGCTGGCCCCCGAGGCGGGGCACGAGGTGCGCGTCCCGCAGCCGGCTCACCACGTTGTCGGGCGTGAGGAAGTGCGTGGTGACGAACTCGCCCAGCTGACCGGCCAGGGCGTCCTTGCGGGTCGGGATGAGCGCCGTGTGCGGGATCGGCAGCCCGAGCGGACGGCGGAACAGCGCGGTGACCGCGAACCAGTCCGCGAGCCCGCCGACCATGCCGGCCTCGGCGGCGGCCCGGACGAAGCCGACGGTCGTGCTGTCCGGGAGCGCGAAGGTGGCGACGAAGACACCGGCCGCCGCGGCCAGCAGACCGCTCGCGCCGGCCTTCATCCGCCGCAGGTCGCGGACGCGCGCCGGGTCGGGCGCCTCGAGCAAGGTCGTCATCGACCCAGGCTCGCACGCGGGGCGGTGACTCTCGCGATCGTGACGACGGTCGCCGGATCGAGGAGGCTGGTGCCATGGCGATCACAGGCGTGCACGCGCTGTTCCACTCCCCGCAGGCCGACGCCCTCCGGGCGGTGTTGCGGGACGCCTTCGGGTGGTCGCACGTCGAGGCGCACCCCGGCTGGCTGATCTTTGCGCTGCCGCCCGCCGAGCTCGGCGTGCACCCCTCCGACGCCCCGTCCCACGAGCTGTCGCTGATGTGCGACGACCTCGAGGCGACGGTGGCCGAGCTCGCCGCCAAGGGCGTGGAGGTGAAGGGGGATCCGGAGGAGCGGCGCTTCGGGCGGGCCGTCACGCTGGTGCTGCCGGGCGAGGTCGAGGTGCTGGTCTACCAGCCGAGCCATCTCACGGCGATCTGACGCTTCGAGGTCGTTCGCCTCTGGTGCCACGCCGCACCGCCTCGAGACCATGAGAGTGCGGTCGTAGAGGAGGTGGCGAGGATGCCCTCGCCGGTCTCACCTGTGCCCTGGCTCGGTTCGGTCCTGTGGCTGATGGGCCTCGCCGTCGCGGCGTTCCTCGTCAGCTGGATCGCGGCTGACAAGCTGGGCCTGCGGCGCACGGCGTACATCGCAGTGCTGGCCGTGGTGACGGGGGCGATGACCGTCGGCTATGTCGGATGGCTCGGCCGGAGCATGTACGA
>JBKOVB010000122.1:0-9274 GCA_046723735.1 Actinomycetota bacterium
CCCTGCGGGCGGACGAGCAGGGTCGCGAGCACAGCGAGGAACACCACGCCGGCACTCGTCGTCGGGTCGACGTGCGAGCCGATGATCGACGTCACGAGACCGACGATCAGGCTGCCGAGGATCGCCCCGGCCAAGCTGTCCAGACCACCGATGACGGCACCGGCCAGGGCGCTGAGCAGAGCGGTGGTGAGGGAGAAGGGTGTGAGCGAGCCCGAGTTCGGAGCGAGCAGCGCGGCCGCAGCGCCCGACAGCAGACCCCCGACGCCCCAGGCGAAGAGATAGACGCGGTTCACCTTCACGCCGAGCAGCCGGGCGACCGTCGCGTCACTGGTGACGGCGCGGGTCGCAAGGCCGAACGGCGTCCGGGTGAGGAAGACCCACAACCCCAACGAGACAGAGGCTGCAAGGCCAAGCAGGGTGACCTGCGTCATGGAGACCGTGGCGCCGAAGAGCCGGACCGTGCCGTGCCCCACCGGCGAGGGTGCGGCGAACGGGTTGATGCCGTAGATCATGAGCTCGCAGAGGGCCAGGAAGAGCGCGACGACCAGCGTGGCGACGAGCGTGTCCAGGGCGGGCCTGCCCACCATCGGGCGCATCACGAGCCGCTCGACGGCGAGACCGAGCAGGCCCGACCCGACGATCGTCAGCAACGCACAGACGAAGACCGACGGGTGCCAGCCGAACCAGCCCCGCTCGTGCCAGCGCAGCGCCACGTAGAGGGAGAACGCGCCGATCTCGCCCACCGCCAGTGAGAGGACCCTGGTGCTGCTGTAGATCAGCACGACCGCGACGGCGAGCAGCGAGTACGCAGAGCCGATCGCGAGCCCGATGATGACGTCGTGGAGCACTGCTAGAACGCCGATCTGTAGTCGGACTCGGTCGCCCAGATCGCGGTCGACCCCGACCCGCTGACGGTCATGACGATCGAGCGGTCACCGGATCCGTAGCGCTTGCCGCCGGTGAAGTCGAGCGGCGGCCAGCACATCGCTGCCCCCGTGACCTGGTCGATCGAGCCCGTCTTCAGGTTCTGCATCGCCACGGTGAAGCTGTTGCGCCCGAGGGCTGGGCCAGCCTGCTTGATCGCGGCGGCGAGAACCTGCCCGAACCCCCAGGCGGCGAGCCCGATGTCCTTGTCGCTGTCGGTCCGACCGGCCGTGTCGACCTGGTTGAAGGTGGCGTAGCGCGGGTCGCGCAGGCCACCCCATGGGCTGAACACCTTGGCCCCGTCGAGGGCGCCTGCGGCAGGGTTCAGCACCAGGTTGAAGCCCCAGGAGATGTTGTTGCCGACCCACGTCATCTTCTGCGTGGGGCAGAGGTTCCGGTACTCGACGGCGATGTTGATCGCCGGGGTCGGGGCCATGTACAGCCAGGTCGTTTCCGTCTTGCTCGCGCAGAGGGCGTTCACCTGAGCCGTGTAGTCGGTCTGCGACGGATCGATCGCGTTCTGGTAGACCGAGGCGCCGTTGCTCCTCGCGCGCTTGATGAAGGCGTCTCTCGCAGCATTGAGCCCCGGATCGGTTTCAGTGATGACGCCGACCTTGGTCTTGTGCAGCGACCGGGCCATGTAGTCGGCGATCTGCGGCCCGTGGTGCAGCTGGTTCATCCCGATGTAGAAGGCGTCGTCCGGGATCGGGGTCGAGGGTGGCAGCTGGGCGACGAGGTGCGGGATGTGCGCGGCATGGAGCTCGGAGGTGAGCTTTGCCTCGACCGTGAGCCGGTCGAGCGAGACCGCCGCGAAGATGCCGTCGGACACCGCCTGCTGCACCGCGGAGCGCGCACCCGCCTCGGTGCTGCCCGTGTCGTAGATCTTGACCGTGACGTTGCGGCCGTTGATCCCACCCTTGCTCTTGACGTAGTCGAAGTAGTTCTGCGCCTGCGCGTCAACGGTCGGCGGGACCGGCGCGGCACCCGTCTTCGGCACGAAGAGGCCGACGGTGATCGTGCTCCCGGCGATCCCCGTCGTGGAACCGGCCGGCACCGGCCCCCCGCTGGTGCCGCCAGACGAGCCGCTCGTGCCGCTCGAACCACTCCTTGACGTGCCACCGGTCGTGCTGGTCGTGCCGCCGGTGGTCCCTGCGCCGACGGGGCCGAGCGAGGGTCCCGTCGTGGGCAGTCCGCCGCTCGTCCCGCCTATGACCTGGCCTCCGGCCGCGACGGGTGGGCCGCCCTGGTCGGGTGTCAGACCGCCGCCCTGGTCGAGGGTCTGGTAGCCGGCCGCCGGCCGGTCGAAGCGGGCCGCGCAGCCGGACGCGGTGACGGAGAGGACAGACAGTGCGCCGAGTGCCACGACAAGGCGCGATGACCGGGAACGGGCTGGGAGCACGGGAGGAGTGCCTCTCGATACCGGCGAGCAACAGTGAGGGAACTGTAGGGAGAGCGGGACGAAAGCGACAGGGAGGTTCGCTCGCCCTCAGCCTGACTACTCGCGGCAGCGGCGCGAGGGCGTGGTCGACTTGAGAGGCGCGCTCCTGAGCCCTACCGGCGGCGCACCCGGTGCAGGCCGAGGACGGCCACCGCGCCTGCGACGAGCAGCCCCGCGAGCCCGAGCCCCAGCCCCGTCCGCTCCGCGGCCGGCGTCCCGGAGGCCGTGCTGCCCGGCGTACCGGAGCGGTCCGAAGCGGAAGGCGAGCCGGCCATGGGGACGGTGCCGGTCGCCGTGGCGGTCACGAGCCCGGTGCGCGCGCCGGGAACACGGTGCGAGGTGAACTGCACGACCTGCTGGAAGGTCGGGCGGTTCTGCCAGTCGATCGGCCGGACCCCGACGACACCCGCTGCCACAGACACGATGTCGTCGCGCGACTTGTCGTAGGTGAGTGCGTCCACCGACGTCGCCTTCTGCGTCGCGAGCGCCGCCAGCACGGCCTTGTGCAGCGACGCCCGCAGCGCCGCCCGGCACACCGACAACGTCCCGCAGTAGCTGCGCGAGTAGGCGCCGCGCACCGGCCGGCCGAGGGTGTGCCGCAGGTCCTTGTTGAGGTAGCCGTACCAAGAGATGCCGTTGAACGCCGACCCGATGTGCTCGCGCGGGTGGTCGTCGAGCGGCTCCGGCAAGGCGGTGACATACGCCCCGAGCCCGTGCCGCATCGCGTCCATCGGCAGCGCGAAGCCGCACGTCGGCGCGCACGAAGCCCCGATGTCGCTCGGGTCCCACCAGGTGTCGAAGACGTCGATGGCGGCCTGGTCGGCGTACGCGCCGGTGCGGGCCCGGTCGACCCGGTGCGCACCCGACGCCACCCAGCGGCGCAGCAGCGCGACCGCCTTGGCGTCCTGCGGGTCGCTCGGGGTGCCGACCACGTCGAGCACGTACGGCAGCACGTAGGCGCCGCGAAGGTCGACCGTGGCGGCGTCGATCATCGCGCCGACCAGCTGGGCGCGCGTGACCCGGCCGCGCGCCACGAGCGGCTTCATCCGGTCGCTCAGGGTCAGGCTGCGATACACCGGGCCGTCGCCCCACACCTGCGACGGCGACGCGAAGTTGGGGGCGAGCTTGTTGTTCCAGTTGGCGATGAAGCCCTGCCGCGGGTTGATCTCGTGCGGGTGCGCGCCGGACGGCGCGAAGCCGCGCCAGTCGTACTTCGCGGTCCCCCAGCGCGGCAGGTCGAGGTCGGTCCCCGGCGCCCGCACCGGCAGCCGGGCGGAGCTGTAGTAGGCGATGTCCTTGTCGTCGACGTAGTACCAGTTGAACGTGTACTGGATGTCGCTCACGGCGGTCATGAAGCTGCGCGCGTCGTGCACGAACCCGGGGTCGTTCAGGTGCAGGAAGCCCAGCACCGAGTCGGCCTCGTGCAGGTACGTCGAGCGCTGCAGCACGATCGCCACCGGCTGGCCCTTGACGGTGGTGCGCAGGCGCACGATCCCGTGGTCGGTCGTGAGCACGAGGAACGACAGCTGCCGGGGTGCGGCCTGCGCCGCGAGGTTGGGGAAGCCCGTCTCGGTGTGCGTGTAGTTGAGCAACGGCGTGCACCGTCCGGCCGCGTTCACGTACGCGGTGCTGTTCACGGTCGGCGTGCTGCCGTTGGTGTTGCACAGCGGCTGGACCACCGTGTCGGTGATGTCGGTGTACGGCGAGGTCGCCGACCACGCGTAGTCGAGCCCGCGTCCGAGCTCCACGACGAAGTTCGTGCCCGCGAACGAGACGCCGCGCGCGGCGGTGTGCGGCCCGCGCAGCTCCTCCTCGATCAGCAGCTGCGGCGCGTAGTAGCCGGTCTGCGGCCCGAACACCACCGTCGGGTGCCCGCCGGCCGAGTGCTTCGCGTCCACCAGCAGCGCATTGCTCATGCCGACCAGCTCGCCGGCCATCGCGCGCTGGAGGCTGGAGTAGACCTGCTGCGCCTCGAGCTGCGGGTCGACCCCGAACCGCGTCGTCGCCGGGGTGGGCTTGGGGTCGGTGGTGCTGGCGTTGCCCTGGTTGCCGGCCGCGCCGGGCGGCGGCTCCGACAGCGAGCCGTCGGAGTTCACGATCGCGCCGGTCGCGAGCTGGGTGGCCTTCGGGTGCAGGTCGGGCATCGCCACGCCGGGCAGTGATGGGTTGACGCCACCCTTCCCGCCGTACGGGAAGGAGATCTGCGTGGTGACCGGCGCCTCCGGGTCGTTCTTCTCCCGCAGGTCGTCGTAGATGCGGCGGCCCTCGGTGGCGCCGAACTTCTCCTGCAGCTGCTGCAGCCAGATGGCGTTGGTGTACTGGCCGCCGCCGCCGGTGCCGAAGATGCCGCCGACGAGCGAGGCGATCGCGACGATGTCGGCTCGGGTGTACGGCGCGGGCGGGCGCTGCAGCGCGGCGTACTCGACCGGGCAGTGCTCGCCGAAGCCGAACCCGAGACCGCCGGGCAGCGGCACCGTCGGCGTGGCAGCCGGGCACAGGTTGGTCTGCTCGGCGTTCATGCCGGCGACGTAGTCGTCGAAGGCCTGCACCAGCCGGGCCGCCTCCGGCGAACGCTTCGCGAGGCCGTCGATCTGTGCGGCGAGCTGGGCTGGCGTGTACGCCGCGACCCGCAGCTGCGCGGCGTCCTGGGCGATGTTCGCGTCGGTCGGGCCCACGAACTGCGCCATCGTGGCCGAGCCCGTGTGCCGCAGCGCGTCGGTGACGAACATCCGGTCCTCGATGTTCGCCCAGCCCGCGCCGTAGGCGACGTCGCTGTCGGTCCTGCCGGTGATGTGCGGCACCCCGTCGCGGTCCCACTGGATCGTCACGCCCGGGCGGGGCGTCTCGGTGCGCACGACGTCCTTCGGATCCACCCCCAGCGAGGCGTCCTTGAAGTAGCGGTTCAGCCCGCTGTCGGTGAGGCTCTTCGGGTTGGCGGTGTTGAGCGCGTCGTACTTCTCGAGCTGGTCGGCGAAGTTCGTGGGCGAGCTCGGGGTGGCCGTGGTGAACAGGCCCTTCGGGTCCTGCAGGCCGAACAGGAAGCTCGCGGGGTCGCTCGCCTTGCCGGGGCCGAGCTCGAGCAACTGCTGCGGGTCGACGTCGCCGCTCGAGCCGGGCGGCAGGATGTTGAGCACCTGGCCGTACGGGTCGCGAGGGGCGGCCGAGGCCGGTACGGCGAGCGGCACGGCCGCCACGAGGGCAGCACAGGTCAGGGCAAGAAGGGGGGCGCGCACCCCCTCTAGTTGGACGTAGGACCGCTGACTCCTGCCGGCCTGTGCGACGAAGGCTTTCGCCCCGTCGAGACCCTCTCGGCTGACCTGGCCAGGGGCTCCGAGAGCTCGGCGCCGGGAGGCAGGAGACGTGGCGACCGCGCCGAAGAGGGAGGCAGCCCCGGAGGAGAACCATGCCTGCTCGTGCCCTCGTCATCGCCGCCGCTGCCGCCGTGCTCGCCGCCGGCGGCCTCGCCCAGGCCGACCCCGGGCCGGGCCCGTACGTCGACCCGCCCTTCAAGAAGCACTGCAAGGTGCACCGCTTCGGCGACGGCGTCGCGCCGCCGCTCACCGGCTACCCGGACGACCCGCTGTGCGTGGAGTACTCCAAGCGCGACATCACCGTCGACAACGGCGGCGCGGCGGCGTTCCTTCTCGCCGAGCCGGCCCGGTTCGCGATCGCGCTGCCGAAGTGCGCGTACTGGCAGCAGGACCACTGGCGGGTGCAGGTCGACCGGGCGCAGGAGCACGTCGTGCAGTGGGACGGCAGCTACTGGTTCGACAAGGGCAGCGGCCGCGCCGCGGCCATCCTGCGCAACTACCGCGTCGACGGCCGGCCGACCGACCCCGGGCCGGCCGCGGACCTCGTCGCACAGGTGTCCCCCGAGCTCGCCCAGGCGATGCGCACCAAGGGCAGCTCGGCGTCCTTCGGGGTGCCGTTCGACCCGCGCTGCGCCCCCTGACCCCATGGGCCTCGACCTCGACCGCCGGCAGCTGCTGCGGCTCGGGCTCGCCGCCGCTGCCGCGTGGCAGCTCGAGCCCTGGGCGGTACCGGCCGGGGCCGCGCCTACCGGCCCGGTCGACGCGACGGCCACCCTGGAGGCGTTCGCCGACACGATGATCCCCGGCAGCAAGCGGTACGCCGGCGACCGGGCGATCGCCGGAGCCGCCCGCGGTCCGGGGGCGGTCCAAGCCGGCGCGCTCGACCTGCTGCGCTTCCCCGCGGTGGGCCTGGGGCCCGCCCTCCCCGGGCTCGCGGCGCTGCTCGACGCCAAGGCCTCGGCGTACGCCGCACGCAACGCGCTGATGCTCGACGCGACCGTGCCGCCCTTCGTGGCGCTGGACTTCGCGCACCGCACCCGGCTGGCGGTCGAGCTCTGCGACTACTCCGAGCCCGACTACCTCGTCTTCTACGCGCTCGCCGCGCTGGCCTTCATCGCCTTCCACACCGCCGGGCACCTGCACACCGCCGACGCGGTGCGCCACGGCCACCCCGGGCTGAAGGCGATCGGGTTCCCACCGCCAGACCGCGACGGGCTCTGGCGGTTCCCGCACTTCTCCTACCGGCGCCGTGTCGCCGCCCCGCACCCGCGCACGACCCGCACGGGCAACCCCGCGTGAGCCTCGTCGAGACCACCGACGTGGTGGTGATCGGGACCGGGCCGGGCGGTGCCATCCCGGCCTACCACCTGGCCGCAGGCGGCGCGCAGGTCGTGATGCTCGAGCGCGGGCCGTGGCTGAAGAGCCACGAGTTCACCCACGACCTGCAGCTGGGCACCTACACCCGCATCGTCGACCTCATCCAGGGCCAGGGCGTCACCGTCGTCGCGGGCAACTGCGTGGGCGGCAGCAGCGTCGTGTACTTCGCCGCGGCGCTGCGGGCACCGAGCTTCGTCTTCGAGCGGCGCGGCTCGGTGGGCACCCGGCTGTGGCCCAAGGCGCTGACGCGGTCGCGGCTCGACCCCTGGTACGACCGCGTCGAGGCCACCCTGCCGGTCGCCGAGCAGACCTGGGACGACGTGCCGTACGCCGGCGGGCTCTTCGGCGCGCTGTGCCACCACGCCGGCTGGACCTGCAACCCGGTGCCGCTGGCCGTCGACCTGAAGACGTGCACCAACTGCAACTGGATGCTCAACGGCTGCCGCTTCGACGCCAAGCGCTCGATGCTGCTCAACTACCTGCCCGCCGCGCAGGCGCACGGCGCCGCGATCCGGCCGCTGCACGAGGTGCAGACGATCGGCCCGGCGGTGACCCCCGGCTACCGATACCGCGTCAGCTTCACCCACGTCGACGGCTCCGACTACCGGCGCTCCGACGGAGCGGGCGCGATCGAGTGCAAGGTGGTGGTCCTTGCCGCCGGCGCGATGGGCACGCCCGTGATCCTGCAGCGCTCGTCGCCGCTGCTCGGAGGCGTGCCGGCCGCCGTCGGGAAGTACTTCTCCCCCAACGGCGACCGGGTCTCGATGGCGGTGATGGACGAGCACCGGATCGGCTCGGTACTGGGGCTCGAACGGGCACCCGGCACGCCGTACGACGCCTTCTTCGTCGGCAAGCCCATCGGGTCGATGACCTACGACCGGCTCGACGCGCGCCTGCCGGAGTTCCGCCGCTACGGGCTGCAGCAGATCTACTTCCCGTCGATCACCAACGTGCTCCCCTCCGACGGTACGGCGGGCGAGCCGGACTGGTTCGGCCTCGACAAGCGCGCGCTGTCGAGCCGGTGGCGGTCGTGGCTGACGCTGCTCGCGATGACCGAGGACGACAACGAGGGGGTGTTCGGGCCTCCCCCGCCGACCGGTGGGTTCGTCCGCATCGGGCCGTCGCTGTCGGCGACCACGCTGACCTACACGCCCAACGCCCACACGCTGCGCGGCTGGGCCGAGTCCGACGCCGACCTCAAGGCGATCGTGGAGAAGGACCGGCTCGGCAGGCACCTGTCGTGGACCGGCAGCGCCAACGCGCTGTCGGCCCACCCGCTGGCGTCGTGCCGGATCGGGGACGACGCGGCGACGTCGGCCTGCGACGACCGGCACGAGCTGCGCGGCCAGCCGGGTCTGTTCGTCACCGACGGCGCGGCGGTGCCGACCTCGCTGACGGTCAACCCGTCGCTGACGATCGCTGCCCTGGCTGAGCGGGCGTCGAGCTTCGTGCTGGCCCGGGCCAAGGAACTCGGAGTGGAGGTTCGTCCTGGCGCTCCTGTCGTCTGACTGTGCGCACTCCGCTACCGCCGCAGGCTCGACACCGTCGGCCCCCGTCGGGGTGAGCCGTGCCGGTGCCGGCTCCCCAGCCGCGTGACGACCACCGCCGCGATGCCGGCGAGCAACCCGAACAGCAGCGTCTCGTCGAAGGAGAGCCCGTCGACGTTCGGCTGCAGGTCCTCCTCGGTCGCCCAGCCGAACCACACCTCGCTGGTCAGCAGGCCGGCGACGAAGAACGTCCCGGCGGCGATGAGCCACAGCCAGCCGGTCGTTCGCTTCTTCCTGCCCGCGACCACTGCGGCGAGCAGACCGAACCCGAGCGACATGCCCAGCAGCAGCCCGACGCCTTGGAGTCCAAGGTCCCACTGCATCGCACCCACCTCCTGGACGACGGATCGGGGCACGCCAGGTGGCTCACGCGGGGCCGGTCACCACCCCCACGCCTTCAGCGTCGTCGTCACGCGCAGCGATGGGCCAGAGGAGAACGTCATGAGATGGGAGGACCTGGAAACCGGCGCGGCGCGTTCTGGGACCCTCCTCCTCTGGACCGTGACGGGGGACGAGGTCCACGCTCGTGCCATGTCCAACCGGGGCCGGCTGCCACCACGGTGGTTCGTGGTCCTGTTCTGGCACGCCCATCGCCGGCTGGTGCGTGCGACGCACGGCCGCCGGGGCCTGTGGAGGCCGAAGCCGAACGGCTGGGGCGCGCTGTGGCTCACCACGAC
>JBKOVB010000036.1:0-9640 GCA_046723735.1 Actinomycetota bacterium
GGGTGACGACGAGCGCGTCGGTCGGGACCGGTTCCACCTCGTCGACCTGGGCTCGCCGCGAGACCTGCGCGCGGGTGCCGTCCTGGCGGGTGAAGGTCGCGTCGTGGTGCCCGTTCGGCACCAGGCCGACGGCGGACAGGATCCCGGTGACCGTCTCGGCGGCCAGCTCCTGGTTCTTGGTCGAGAACGCGTCGAGGCACGGCGGGATGACGGCGACCCGACGCGGGTCGAGACCCTCCCAGGCGTACTCCGCGCGGGAGAACACCTGACGGTCGGTGTGCTCGACGTAGGGCGCGAGGAACGCCCACGCCTCGCGGGTGGACGCATCAGGCTCGTCCGCGCCGACGTGGCAGGTGAAGACCAGGTGCGCACCCGCCTCCCGGAGCCGCGGCGCGAGACCGAGGGTCTGCGGGTCGTTGAGGACCACCACGTCGCCGGGCTTGACGAGCCGTGCGACACGCTCTGCGTCCCCGGCCAGAGCCGCCTCGTAGGCCCGGCGCTCGGCGGCGCCCAGCGCGACACCCTCGGCCGGCACGCCGTGGAGCAGGTAGTGGATCTGCTTGGTGACCTCGAAGAACGCCTCGTCCCCGTCGACCACGAGCCAGCGGCACGGCACACCGCCGCCGAGCAGGTAGCCCAGCGTGGACTGCAGCATCTCGGCGACACCGCCGCCCTGCGCGGTCGAGTTCACGTGCCACAGCACGCGCCCATCGGCTCGGGTCCGGGCGAGCGCGGACAGGAACGACCGGGTCCGCGGCTCGCCGAGAAGCTCCAGGAAGGCGTCTGGCGACCGGGGGGTGAGGTGTATCTCCTGCACAGCGGCTGGGCTACCCGCTTGATCGGGAAAGACACGTCCGCGCACGCCCAGACGCTGGCCGCCGCCAGGCTAGGTTGCCGTCGTGCGCTCGACCACGCGGATGATGATGGTGCTGCTCGGCTGCGTCGCGGTGATGACGCTGGCGGGCTACCTGCTCAAGGCGCAGTGCATCGGGCACTACAACGAGCTGCGCGACAAGAACCTCTGCAGCAACGACATCCAGGTGCTCTACCAGTGGCGCGAGCTGAGCCACCACGTCTTCCCCTACGTCCACGGACGTCTCGCCCACGGGCAGCTCGTCGGAGGGACGCTCGAGTATCCGGTGCTCACCGGCCTGTTCGCGTGGTTCCCTGCACTGTTCGTGCACGACGACGGCGGCTACCTGCGGCTGACGGCCCTGCTCCTCGCGCCGTTCTCGTTCCTCACCGCCTGGCTGCTGGGCCGCATGGTGGGCTGGCGGGCCCTGCTCTACGCCGCCGCACCGCCGTTGATCTGGTACTCGTTCCACAACTGGGACCTGCTGGTCGTGTGCGCGGTGGTGGCGGCTTTCTATGCCTGGTGGCGCGAGCGGTACGCCTGGGCGGGCGCCTGGCTGGCCGTCGGGGCGTCGCTCAAGTTCTGGCCGCTGTTCTTCGTGCTGCCCCTGCTGCTCGACCGGCTCGTGGTCGGCGACCGGCGCGGTGCCAGGCGCGGCGTGGGCACCTTCGTGCTCGTCGCCTGGGCCATCAACGCGGCGTTCTTCCTGCGCAACCCCGAGGGCTGGTGGGCGCCGTACGCCTTCCAGAAGCTGCGCGCCGCGGACGTCACCAGCAACAGCATCTGGTACTGGGGCTTCCCCCACCTCACGACCGACCAGCTGAACGTGCTGATCCCGGTCCTGCTGGCGATCGGCACGGCGATCGCGTGCGCCGTGGGGTGGTGGCGCGCCCAGGCTGAGGAGCGCTTCCCGTTCGTGCAGGTGTGCGGCGCGATCCTCATGGTCTTCGTGCTGACCAACAAGGCCCACTCGCCGCAGTACGCCCTGTGGCTGCTGCCCTTCTTCGCGCTGGTGCGTCTGCGGTGGGGCTGGTGGGCGGCGTACATGGCGGTCGACGCGGTCCTGTACGTCGGCCTGTTCCGCTGGTACTACGCGCTCTCCCTCGGGCACGACTTCGGCCTCGCGAAGCAGGCGCTCGTCATCGGCGTGTGGGGGCGCGCGGTGCTGCTGCTCCTGCTCGCCGTCGTGCTGCTGCGGTCGCAACCGGCGTTCGCGGAGGACGAGGCGCCGGTGCTCGCCTCGCCACCGCTGCAACCGGCCCTTCAGCACTGACCCGAAACGGTCGATACCGCCCCGAGGTCCCAGCAGCAGGAGGCGGTGTGCACGACCACAGCACGTTCTCGTCCGGCCCGGACGGGGGCTTCTTCGGCGGCTCGCCGTCGGCATCGCCCCCGGACGGCGGCTACTTCGCCGCGCCCCTGCCGGCCACGCCTGCCTGGTCGGGTGAGGGCTACGGGACGCCCCTGGCAGCCGGCGGCGCCGTGCCCGTCGGCCCCACCTCGGCTGCGGCCGGGCCCGCCGGCGTGCCGCCGTTCGTCGCCGCGGCGGTGGCGTTCCTGCTCCTCGCGGCCGTGGCGGCGGTGTACACCGGCTTATCCGGGCTGGTGCTGGTGCAGGCCACGCACACCTCGGTCGGTGGCGGGGCGCCCGGGGACGGGGTCGTGGCCCGCTCCCTGCTGCTGCTCGTGAACGGCGCTGCGAACTTGTACGTCGCCTGGCTGCTCGTGCAGGGGCAGCACCTCGGGCGCATCCTCGCCTCGCTCGTGTGCGGAGGCTGGGTCTGCTACTGGCTGTACGAGACGTCCCGGGTCAGCAGCGCCTTCGGCAAGGTCTCGCACAGCGCCTTCGGCGACCTGGTCGGCCTCGGCCAGATCGGGACGGTGGCGACGCTGGGCCTGCTGCTGCTGGCCGGCTGGGCTGCCGTGACGGCGTTGCTGCTCTGGATGTCGTCCGCGTCGCGGCACTTCGGCTGACGGTCAGGTGCCCTGCAGGCGCAGCGCCTGCAGCGCGTGGGCCAGCTGAGCTCCGAGGTAGGCGTGCCCGGCCGGGTTGGGGTAGAAGCCCTGGGGTGACAGGTACTGCGGCGCGTTGGTGGCGGTCACCCAGGGCAGCGGGTCGACGTAGGGCACCTTCAGGGCCGCCGCGGTCGCGGCGAGCGTGCGGTCCACCCGAACGAGGCCCGCGTCGGGCGGCTGCTCCATCGCGACCGGCCCGACCAGGACCAGGGTCGTGGTGGGGAAGCGCGTGCGCAGGGCCGTCACGGTGCGGGTCACGGCGGCACGGAGCTGCGCCGCCGACGCGCCGGTGTCGGACGCGCCGCCCTGGAGCACCAGCACCGAAGGTGGGGACGTCACCTCGCGGGCCAGCCGGTCGGCGTACGACGGGGTCGTGGTCCACCCGGTGCCTGGCTGGGCCTTCACGGCGTACGGCCAGCGGAGCTCCCGGGCGGCGACCTCCAGGGCGGTGCGGGTGCCGCGTGGGGTGTTCTTCCCGGCCGTGAAGGAGTCCCCGAACAGCACCGCGGTCGTCGGCCGGACGGTCGGGGTCGGAGCGGCGCTGGGGGTGGGGGTCGGCGTGGGTAGCGACTCGAGCAGGGGCCGGTCGGATCCGTGCGGCCACAGCACCAGCACCAGGCCGAACAGCGCCACCAGTGCGCCGCCGACGACCTTGCCCACCGGGGGTCGCTTGGCGCCGCCGTCCTCGACGGCGACCGCGGACGAGGCCGGGACCCAGCGCTGCTCGTAGCCGCCGCCCTGCCGGTAGCGGACTTCGACCTGGTCGCCCCGGCGGGCCACCACGGTGGCGGGCCGTGGCCGGCCCTCGAGCGTGACGACGACCTCGTCGGGCCCCTCGTCGGCGCTCACGCGGTGAGCGTAGTGATCAGGCGGATCGGACGATGGGCAAGCGCGCTTCGGTCGTGGGGGCCGGCGCCGCGGCGAGGTCCGTGGGCAGGACCTCGGCGGCCAGCGCGGCGGCGAGGCCCTCCGGGTCCCACAGGTCGATGAGCAGCGACGGCGGGATGCCGTCGCGCAGAAGCCGCCAGGCGAGCTGGGTCCCGGGGGGAGGGGTCATGCCTCATGTCTCGACGCAAGGTCGAGGGTCCAGGAGGGGCTGAACGGGTGATTCGCATCACATCGATGTGATTCGATCGGGCGAACCCGTGGCCGGTTGGAGCGGCTCTGACGCGGGTCTAGGTTCCGGCTCATGGCCGATCTCACGGTGTACGGCACCTCCTGGTGCCGCGACTGCAAGCGGGCCAAGCAGCTGCTGGGCGAGCAGCGGGTCCCTTACGACTTCGTGGACGTGGACGCGGACGAGGCTGGCCTCGCGTACGTCCAAGAGGTCAACGGCGGCAAGAGCATCATCCCCGTCATCGTGTTCGCGGACGGGTCCGTGCTCGTCGAGCCGAGCAACGCCGAGCTCGCCGACAAGCTCGGGATCACCGCCGAGGCGAAGAACCCCTTCTACGACCTCGTCGTGGTCGGCTCGGGTCCTGCCGGTCTCACCGCGGCGCTCTACGCCGCCCGCGAGGGCATCGACACGCTTGTCGTCGAGCGCGGCGGCGTCGGCGGCCAGGCGGCGGTCACGGAACGGTTGGACAACTTCCCGGGCTTCCCCGAGGGCGTGAGCGGCGCGGAGTTCGCGGAGCGGCTGCGCAAGCAGGCCGAGCGGTTCGGGGTGGAAGTGCTGCCCGCCCAGGAGGTCGTCGAGGTGGTCGTCGACGGCGACTACCGCGGGGTCCGGCTCGCGAGCGATCAGGAGGTCCGCTCCTTCGCGGTGCTGCTGGCGCTGGGCTCGACGTACCGGCGGCTCGGCGTCCCCGGCGAGGACGAGTTCATCGGCGCCGGGGTGCACTTCTGCGCCACGTGCGACGGCGCCTTCTACAAGGGCAAGCGGCTGCTGGTCGTCGGCGGCGGGAACTCGGCGGGGGAGGAGTCGGTGTTCCTGACCCGCTTCTCGCCGGACATCACCATTGCGACGAACGGTGCCGCACTCACGGCGAGCAAGGTCGTCGTCGAGAAGCTCGCCCAGACGCCGGGCATCACGGTGCGGCCGGAGACGACGGTCACGGCGTTCAAGGGCGACGGAAAGCTCCGCTCGGTCGTGCTCGCGTCCGGGGGCGAGGAGACGGAGGAGCAGTACGACGGCGTGTTCCTGTTCATCGGTCTCAGCCCCAACAGCGACCTGGTCAAGGGGCTCGTCGACCTGGACACGATGGGGTTCGTGGTCACTGACGCGGGGCTGCAGACCTCCGTGCCAGGTGTGTTCGCGGCCGGGGACGTACGCGCGGGTTCCACCAAGCAGGCCGCCTCCGCAGCGGGGGAGGGAGCGGCGGTGGCGCTCGGCATCCGCCGGTACGTCGAGCACCGGGCCACGGGGGCGCGCCCGATGACCGTTCGCTGAGAGGCTCACCCCTCGGGATCGGCGACCTGGAGGCCCATGCCGCCGAGGCTCTTGGCCCGGTACATCGCCCGGTCGGCGCGCGCCCAGGTGTCGCCGAAGTGCTCGGGGTGCTCGTCGGAGGCCAGCCCCAGGCTCACCGGCAACACGCCGTCCGCGGCCCTGACCGCGTCGAGCAACCGGCGTCCGATCCGCTCGCCCGCGGCCAGGTCGGTCGTGTGCAGCAGCGCCACGAACTCGTCGCCGCCGACCCGGGCGAGCACGTCGCCCGCGCGCAGCACGCCCTCGGCCACCTGCGCGAACCTGACCAGCGCCTCGTCGCCCGCCTCGTGGCCTTGACGGTCGTTGAGGTCCTTGAGGCCGTCTACGTCAGCGGCGACCACCGCGAACGGCTCGCGGCTGGGCATGACCCGCGCTGCCGCCTCCAGGCCGCGACGGTTCGCGCAGCCGGTCAGCGGGTCGGTGGTGGCCTGCTGCGCAAGCTCCTGTGTCACCAGCGCGTTGGCGAGGGCGAGCTCCACCACCAGTCCGAGGTCGACGAGGCCGTCGAACTCCGCGATCGGACGGCCCCGGCCGCCCACGGCGAGGACGCCCTGCAGCGCGCCGTCGAGCGTGATGGGCACCGCCGCGCCGTGCGTGACCTGGGTGTGCTCGAGGGCGCGACGGGCGGTTGGCCCCATGCGGTACGGCTGGAAGGTCGTGACGACCGGCTGACCGGTGGCCACGACCTGCGCGAGCTCCGGGTGATCGGCGAGCGCGACGGGTGACGGCACGTGCTGCCCGGTCTCGTCGTACTCCGCGGCAACGTGCGCCTGGTCGCCGTCGACGACGAGGTACAGCGCCCGTCGGCCGTCCGGCACCGTCGGGGAGATGAGGTCAGCGGCGACCCGCACCGCCGCCTGCAGGACCTCGTCGGCGCTGTGCAGGCGCGTGAGTGAGCGGACGGCCTCGGAGATGACGGCGCCCCGGCGGATCAGGGCGTCACGAGCGGCGGCCGCGGCTCGCGCCCGGCGCCGGAGCACGACCACTGCCCATGCGAGACCGAGAGCGAGCAGCGCGCCCACGACATCCCACAGCGTCGATCCCCCCATGCGGTCATCATCGCGTCCTGGGAGCCTTCGCGGGTACGACCTCCGGAATGCGTCCGGACGGCGCTCACGATGACAACCCGATACGCCGAGCGCCACAGGGTCGCGATGCGCGCGGCCACGCGCAGAGGGAGGTCCTTGTGCCCCCCGGAGCTCGGCTCGTCCTCGTCCTGGTGTTCGCGGTGCACACGAACGGTGTGACCAGCACGGACGGCTGAGCGGCACTTCTGACACTTCCCTTGTCACGTCCCTCCCAGGGGAGGACCTTGGTGCCGTGGCCGCGACGGTCGCCCGAGGAGGTCGCCTTCCGGTCACCTGACTCTCGGGAGGTACGCGTGAACGGTGCGATCGTGATCCGGTGGGGTTCGTCCATCCCGGGTCGGGAGGCGAAGGGCCTGGAGGTGTTCAGCCAGGCGATCGAGCGGTTCGAAGGCATGATGAAGACGGGCCGGGTCCACGCCCACCGGGAGTACTTCGCCCTCACCGGCAGGGAGGGCGGCTTCATGATCGTCGAGGGCCAGGTCGAGGAGCTCATGAAGATCTCGGCGGAGCCGGAGACCCTTGCGCTCAACGCGAAGGCGGGAGCGATCGTCGAGGACTTCGAGATCACCGTGTACGGCGGCGGCACCGACCAGGCGATCCAGGAGCTGGTGGGCAACTACACCGGGGCCGTGGGCGAGCTCGGCTACATGTAGCGCTCAGCCTGTCCGTCCCGTCGTCCCCGTGCGGGCGGCGGGACGGTCCGCTGCCGGGACGACCTCGCCCGGAAGCCTGGGCTCGTGCAGCGCCGGGTGGGCGCAGTAGTCGCGGATCGCGTGGCCGAACCGAGCGGCCTGGAACCCGTCGACGTAGCGGTGGTCGAACGACGCCGTGATCGTGAGCATCGGGCGGACCAGCACGTGCCCGGCGACCGCGACGGGCCGCGGCTCGACCGCCCCGACGAGGACCAGCACCGGGACGCGGTACATCGGGGCCAGCGGCGAGTAGGCGCGAGAGACGCCCCACATGCCGACGGAGGTGACCATCGCCCCGCCGAAGGCCTGCCGCGGGAGGCCCAGCCGGGGGAGGTCGACGTTCAGGTCGGACGTGAGCCAGGCCGACAGCCGCAGCGCCACGCGCAGCACCGGTGGCGGAAGCGCACCGAGCATCGCCTTGGTGCGCCCGAGCTCCGGGTCGCGTCCGGCGTCGATGGCCTCGAGCCGGGTCGTCAGCTCCCGCGCGATGTCGACGACCGGCTTGGCGTCGGCCTCGACCACCTTGATGCCCGTGAGCTCCTTGCCGCCCTCGGCGCTGACGATGAAGAAGACGTCGATCGTCTCGCGGGGGTGCTCGCGCCCGCGGACGAGCCGCACCGACATCTCGGGGACGGTGCCGAGCCCGTGGGCCACGGCCTTGCCCACGAGGTGGGTCACCGTCATGTGCACGCCGGTCCTCCGGCGTACCTCCTCCTGGTAGTCGAGCAGCGCACCCGCGTCGAGATCGAGGTCGCCGAAGAACTGCGGGCTCGCGGGCGGCCCCCACGTGGCGCCTGCGAGCTTCCGCCATCCGGTCACGCGAGCAGCCATGGATGCCTCCCGGTGTCTGCACCCAGCATCCGCCCGGGACGGTCTCGCCCACAGGGGACAAGGACCTGTCGGCTCCTAGACTCCGCGTGGGGCGGTAGCTCAGTCGGTCAGAGCAGCGGACTCATAATCCGTCGGTCCCGGGTTCGAGCCCCGGCCGCCCCACGGAACCGGGCTCCCGTATCTCGGGTCCTCCCGGAGAAGGCGAATCGCCTGCCGCGCCGGGGGTAGGTCAGGCGTCGGCGGGGACGCCAGGTTTCCTGCCCTGACCCTACGGAGGACCGGCATGGCGAACTACATGCGCGAGTCGACCACCAGCACACGTGAGCCCGCCCACGCCAGCAGTCATCAGGGCGATGAGCGGCGAGCACACCCCGGGCGCCGAGTGACCCGCGAGACCAAGCCTTCGTTCATGTCGACGGAGTTCTGGATCTACCTCGCGTCGGTGGCGGGCGTCATCATCGCGTCCTACGCCGTGGGGACCGAGGACGGCCACCAGGACTACTTCCGTGCGGACAAGGCATGGCTGTACGTGGTGATCCTCTCGGTGGGTTACCTGCTGGCACGCGGACTGGCCAAGAGCGGAAGCGCGGACCATCCCCTGGACGACCGCGACCGCTAGTGCCAGACACGAGCGACGCAACCCGGTCTCAGCGTTCGCGCTGAGACCGGGCCACGTCGTGGAGGCGTCGGGTCCACCTAGCCAGTCGTGGCGACAGGCTCTCGATTCCTTGCATGCCCACTGAGGAAAGCTCGGGTCTCCTCCCGTACCTGGGCCTGGTGCTGAAGGAACAGGTGCCCCCCTGCATCGATGGTCACGAACCGAGCGGCGGGAATGCGAGCGGCCGCGACAGGCACCTTCTCGTAGGGTGCAAGCCGGTCGTCGGCGGCATGCAGGACCAGCGTCGGGACGGTGATCGCCTCGAGCGGGAAGTCGTTGGACGCCGGTTCGGAGACGAGCGTGTCGAACGCAACGCCATGCGTCTTGGGCTCGATCGGGAACAGAGCCTCTCGGATCGCTTCGAAGGCAGTGTCGCCCGTCGCGTCCCAACCCTTCGGGACGCCCATGATGCGAGCAAGCCGCTCCGGGCGGTAGGTCTTGAGCAACCACCAGCCGCGCGCCCAGCTCACAACCACCTCGACCAGCGGCCGCAGGGCTTGGGGGAGCGGTCGCGCCATGCCGGGGAGATAGGACGAGGCGAGGACGAGCGCGTGAGACCGGGCAGGGTGTCGGAGGGCGAACTGGATCGCGGCCGGCCCCCCGGCCGAGAAGCCGACCACGACCGCCCGGGCGACTCCGAGGTGGTCAAGCAGAGCCGCGTAGGTGTCGGCCTGGTCGGCGGGTGTCGCGTTCTCTCGAAGTGTCGAGTCGAAGTAACCGAATCGAGCAGGGCCGATCGCCCGGTAGTCCGGGCCGAGGTAGGTGTCCACGAGCTCCCGGACGTTGTCGTGGCCGCCGAGCACGCCGTGGCTCCACAGGACAGGGACGCCGGCGCCCTGGTCGATGTACTGGAGGACTCCCCAGTCAGTCGTCAGTCTGCGACTGGGCACAGCCGACACTCGCGCCTGGGCTCGGGCCATCTCGATGCGGTAGCGGATCCCCTCTCTGGTTCTGACTGTCAAGAACTCCGCTGGTTCCCCTTTGCTGTGAGGGTGCAGCTGTGCTCGCCAGCGTCAAGGCCGGTGCCCTTCGGGTGGCCTGCGGCCAGCCTTGACCCAGGCTCCGCCCCAGCAG
>JBKOVB010000161.1:0-4828 GCA_046723735.1 Actinomycetota bacterium
GTGCCGACGACCCCTTGGTGTTCCGGGCCGGGCTGCTGGAGAACTACGCCGCGCTCGGGGCCACCGACCTGGAGCTCGCGGACCTGGCCCGGTGCTCGGTACAGGCCTCGACGGCGCCGCCCGCCGTACGCGCCGAGATGCTCGCCGGCATCGACGGGTGGCTGGCCTCCTGAGCTCACGCCCCCTTGTCTCGCGAGATCGTTGCCAGGTTGGGGTCGTAGGGGTGCTCACGAGCGTGACGCCCTCCCGGCACACGGCTGAGGACGGCATTCTCGCGAGACACGTGCGCCGCAGCTGGGACAGATGTGACCGGTGGTGGCGGTGGGACAAGCCCTGTGGCACCCTGGTCGCGCACGGTGACCGCCGGAGAGGCCGCTGGGGAAGGCGTCCCTCGACCCGGGGAGGAACCGTGATGCCTGCGACGCAGGGAGTGCTCTACGTGCACTCCTGCCCGCCTGCGCTGTGCCCGCACGTGGAGTGGGCCGTCGCGAGCGAGCTCGGCACGCGCGTGTCGCTGTCGTGGACCGCCCAGCCTGCCGAGCCCGGTTCGCTGCGGGCCGAGTCCACCTGGCACGGCCGGCCCGGCACGGCGGGCCGCCTCGCCGCGGCGCTGCGCGGCTGGTCGATGCTGCGCTACGAGGTGACCGAGCACGCGAGCGCCGGCCACGACGGCGAGCGCTACGCGGTGACGCCCTCGCTCGGTGCGTTTCGGAGCACGATCAGCGCGAACGGCGACCTGCTCGTGGGCGAGGACCGGCTGCGCCACCTGCTCGCCACCGCCCAGGGACCGCAGCTCGCGCACGGCCTGGACGCCTTGCTCGGCAGCGCCTGGGACGACGAGCTGGAGCCCTTCCGCGAGGCGGGCGAGGGCGCGCCCGTGACGTGGTTGCATCAGGTGGTGTGAACCGCGATCCGGCCGAGGACCTGCGCGCGATCGCGTTCTGCCTCGAGAGGGCGTTGGAGCCGTCGTACCGGGTGAAGGCCTTCCGTACGGCGGCCGCGACCGTCGACGACCTCCCGCGCGAGGAGCTCGAGGCCCGCGCGCGGGCCGGCACGCTGCAGGACCTCAAGGGCGTCGGCAAGGTCACCGCACTTGTCATCGGCGAGTCGCTGGCGGGTCAGGAGCCGAACTACCTGCGGCGGGTGCAGGACCTCGGCGAGACCTCCGTGTCGGAGGCCGCTGCCGCGCTGCGCGGGGCGTTGCGGGGCGACTGCCACACCCACTCCGACTGGAGCGACGGGGGCTCACCGATCGACGAGATGGCCCGCGCCGCAAGGGATCTGGGCCACGACTACATGGTGCTCACCGACCACTCGCCCCGGCTCACCGTCGCCCGCGGGCTGTCGCCGGAGCGGCTGCGGCAGCAGCTCGACGTGGTGCGCCGGCTCAATGTCGAGCTGGCGCCGTTCCGGATCCTCACGGGCATCGAGTGCGACATCAACGAGGACGGCACGCTCGACCAGGAACCCGAGCTGCTCGCCGAGGTCGACCTCGTGGTGGCCAGCGTGCACAGCAAGCTGCGCATGCCCTCCGACGAGATGACGCCGCGGATGATCGCGGCCATCAGCGACCCGCACACCGACGTGCTCGGGCACTGCACCGGCCGGTACGTCACCGGCCGGGGCCGCCCGGAGTCGGAGTTCGACGCCGAGCTGGTGTTCGCGGCCTGCGCGCGTTTCGACGTGGCGGTCGAGATCAACAGCCGCCCGGAGCGGCTCGATCCGCCGAAGCGGCTCATCCGGCTCGCGCTCGAGGCCGGCTGCCGGTTCGCGATCGACACCGACGCGCACGCGCCCGGGCAGCTCGACTGGCAGCACCTCGGCTGCGAGCGGGCCGTGCTCAGCGGGGTGACCGCGGACCAGGTCGTGAACACGTGGTCCGCCGACGAGCTGCTCGCCTGGACCGCGGCCTGAAGGGGCCACCCTCCCCGCCGATCATGGAGTTGTGGTCCGCAGCGTGAGCGTGGAGGGCGTACCAGAACTCCATGATCGGCAGGGGTGGCGGGGCGCCGGTACCGTCACGGGGCACAACGCCACGAGGAGAAGAGTGTCGTCCTTCGTCCAGAGGTCCGACGCCAGGTTCGTCACGCACGGCGATGGGTGGGTCGGCCGTTTCTGCTTCTCCTACGGCGAGCACTACGAGCCCTCGAACGTGTCCTTCGGGATGCTCGTGGCCTGCAACGACTTCGTCATCGAGCCGGGAGCCGGCTTCGGCCGGCACCACCACGGGGGCGTCGAGGTCGTCAGCTGGGTGCTGTCGGGCACGCTCCTGCACGACGAGGTGAACCTGCTCCCGACCGGGTCGTTGCAGCTGCTCTCGACGGGCGCCGGGGTGGAGCACAGCGAGACCAACCCAGGGCCAGCTCCGTTGCGGCTGCTGCAGATGTGGCTGGTGCCAGAAGAGAACGGGCTGGAGCCGGCGCACCACCTGGTGGAGGCGCCCTCGTCGTACGGCCTGGTGGACCTGCCGCTCCGGCAGCCCGCCGCCACCTTGTACGCCGGGTCGCTGGCCCCCGGGTCCCGCGTCGAGCTGCCGGACGCGCCGTTCGTCTTCGTCTTCGTGGCGGACGGCACGGTGGAGCTGGCAGGGGAGTCGTTGGAGCCGGGCGACTCCGCGCGGCTGAGCGCGCCTGCGGCGTTGACGGCTACAACCGATGCGCGCGTTCTTGTCTGGGCGATGAAGCAGCCCTGAGGCCACAGGTCGAGCTACGGGACGAGTGAGTTGGCGGCGCCGGCGGTGTCGGCGGGAAGTGTGACGGCGCCGACATCGGCGGCGGCCTGCGTGTCGGTGCTGCCGGCGATGGCGGTGCGAGTACGCCGTCGGGTCACCCGCCCACTGCCGGCTCGTGACCATCGAGATCCGGGTAGGTACCGGCTGAGCGCCTGCTCGTGGGCCGGATCGACCCAAGCGGTCCGGCCCACGAGTCGGCACCTGTTCCAGCGTGAGGTGAGGGCGATGCGCTGTCTGGTCACGGGCGCCACCGGCTACATCGGGGGCCGTTTGGTGCCGCGTCTGCTCGACGGAGGATTCGACGTGCGGTGCGTGGTCCGGGAGCCGGCGAAGCTGCGCGACGTGCCGTGGCGTGACGATGTCGACATCAAGCGCGGTGACGTCACGGCACCGCCGGACGTCGCTCGGGCCCTCGACGGCGTGGACGTCGCCTACTACCTCGTTCATTCGCTGTCTGCGGGCGGGTTCGAGGAGACCGACCGGTGGGCAGCGCAGGCGTTCGCCGACGCCGCCCGCGCCGCTGGCGTCCGGCAGATCGTGTACCTCGGAGGGCTGGAGCCGACCGATGAACAGGTATCGCCACACCTTCGCTCTCGCCGTGAGGTCGGT
Source organism: Actinomycetota bacterium (assembly GCA_046723735.1). Classification (GTDB taxonomy): domain Bacteria; phylum Actinomycetota; class Actinomycetes; order Mycobacteriales; family SCTD01; genus RYN-111. Next base: position 3,341 of record JBKOVB010000161.1, read on the forward strand.
CAGATCCTCGCCGGCAGTGGCGTCGACACCATCGTCCTGAGGGCAGCGATCATTCTCGGCAGTGGGAGCGCGTCGTTCGAGATGTTGCGCTACCTGACCGACCGCCTTCCCGTCATGGTGACACCGCGGTGGGTGCGCAACCGTGTGCAGCCGATCGCGGTCCGCGACGTGCTGCGGCACTTGGTGGCTGCGGCTTCGGCGGGACCGGACGCGGCCGGCTGGTGGGACATCGGTGGGCCCGATGTGCTCACCTACGGCGAACTCATGCAGCGTTACGCGCAGGCCGCCGCACTTCGCCGGCGGGTCGTCGTCCCGGTGCCGGTGCTCAGTCCTCGACTGTCCAGCTACTGGGTCAACCTCGTGACGCCGGTCCCCGGGCGGCTCGCGCGGCCGCTCGTCGAATCGCTGCGTCACGAGATGGTGTGCAAGGCATCCGGCCCGCCGTGGTCGGGGGAAGCCGAGACGCCGCTCGGCGTCGACGAGGCGTTGCGGCTCGCGCTGCAGCGGGTTGGTCACGGAGCGGAAGAGACCCGCTCGTCGGCGGCTGCCTGGTCGGGCGCGCCGAGCGACCTCCTGCCCAGTGACCCGGCGTGGGCCGGCGGCTCGCTGTACGTCGATGAACGCGCCGTACAGGTCGATGCCCCGACTGAGCGGCTGTGGCGGGTCGTCGAGTCGGTGGGCGGCGAGAACGGGTGGTACTCCTATCCGGTGCTCTGGGCGCTGCGCGGACACCTGGACCGACTGCTCGGCGGTGTCGGTCTCGGCCGTGCCCGACGTGACCCCGACCGGCTCGCCGTCGGCGACAGCCTCGACTGGTGGCGAGTCGAGGACCTCGACCGCGGGCGACTGTTGCGTCTGCGTGCGGAGATGCGCGTCCCGGGACTGGCCTGGCTGGAGATGCACGTCGACCGGGGCACGGCAGCGTCGTCCGTCTACAGGCAGCGGGCGGTCTTCCGTCCGCGCGGTCTGGCCGGTCATGCGTACTGGTGGGCGGTCGCGCCGTTTCACGGGCTGGTGTTCGGCGGCATGCTGCGCAACATCAAGAGCGCGGCTGAGAAAGCACACGTCGACGTCGACCCTCGTCGTCCCGAACTCGCCCTTACCAGCGCGTCGGCTGACCAGCCGCCGCCATCGGGCTAGTGACGTTCGGAAAGAGTGAGGGGTGAGTCACCTCCCCCGGGTACGTCGCCGTCGAGCCGCGGTGGGAGTCCTACCTCGACGGCGCTGACGTAGGTCCGACCTCTGGGGACACCACCTTGCTGTCGAGCTCAGGTGTCGCCGAGCTCCGGCTCGGCGGGCGTGATCTGCTCCTCGAGCAGCCGGTAGCGGTCGATCGCCTTGGCCGGGACGTCGGCCGGCACCTCCCCGCGCCGCGCGAGCTGCTCGAGCACCGCCACCGTGATCGACTCCGCGTCGACGTGGAAGTGCCGCCGCAGCGCGGCGCGGGTGTCCGAGCGGCCGAAGCCGTCGGTGCCGAGCGAGGTCCAG
>JBKOVB010000050.1:0-5829 GCA_046723735.1 Actinomycetota bacterium
GAACGACCACGGGACCCACCTCCGGGGGTGCCGGAAGGCCAGGCGCGGCAACGCCGACCTTCAGAGGGAGAGAACCTGACGGTCCCTTCCAAGCACCTCCGGAGGTGTCCGTGAAGGACTAACCCTGACCTATATCAGCGGGACGCCAGCACTCTCCGCCGTCGAAAAGGGCTGGCCCGTCTCGGAAGGATGGCGACATGACCCCCCGACCCGGCTCCTTCCACCGTGACGAGCAGCCGGACTGGGCGCTGTGGGTGCTGGACCACGGGCTGCCCGAACTACCGGCACAGCTCGCGGTGGACGAGTGCGTGCCTGTCTCCCGCTGGCTCGGGCCCGACATTGCCGCGGTCACGACGGTGACCCGCTACGTCGACGACGAGGGCGACGAGTGGGTCGACGACGACACGATGTTCTTCCTGCGAAGCGCGCACGGATGGGAGCAGGACGGGGGGTCGGGCGGCGCTGGCGCCCCTGTGGTGGACGACGACGCCTACGCCTCGAACAGAGGTGTCTTCGGCGACCGACCGCTGGCTCCGGACCAGGTCGTCATGGAGCCGAGCGTCTGGTCCGGGGGCAGGGATTGGTCCGCCGTCGCAGTGATAGGGCTGGCGGGCAGCAACGCAGCCGTCGGCGAGGTCGAACAAGCAGGACAGGTCGTGAGGGCCCCGCTCGAAGCACCGGTCGGGATGTTTGTCATCGCGTTCCGGGGCGAACAGCCCGCCGTCGTACGCGTCCTCGACGCCACCGGCAAGATCCTCGACGCGATCCAGGTCGGCCCAACCGGTCCCCCGTCCTGGTGACGCGTCTTGAGGTCAGTCGACGAGGTCGCGGACCACGGCATCGGCGAGCAGCCGCCCGCGCAGGGTGAGGACCAACCTGTCGTCCTCGCGAGTGAGCACGCCGTCCTCGACGTGCCGTGCGGCTGCCGCCAGTCCGACGGGTGACAGTACGCCCGAGGCCAGTCCGCTCCTCAAGCGCAGCTCGAGCAGGACCCGCTCGACTCGCTGGTCCTCGGACGACAGGACCTCCCGGGCGTGTGCCGGGGTCCGCCCGGCCCCGAGCCGCTGCCCGTAGGCCGCAGGGTGCTTCACGTTCCACCACCGCACACCGCCCACGTGGCTGTGCGCGCCTGGACCCGCGCCCCACCAGTCCCCGCCCTGCCAGTAGCCCAGGTTGTGGCGGCACGGCTCACCCCAGTTGGAGACCTCGTACCAGCCGAGCCCGCCGAACGCCTGCTCAGCCATCAGGTAGCGGTCCGCGAGCGCGTCGTCGTCCGCGACGACCACCTCGCCACGGGCGACCTGACGTCCGAGCTTCGTGCCCTCCTCGACGATCAGCGCGTAGGCGCTCACATGGGTCGGCTCGGCCGCGAGCACGGCCTCCAGGCTCACCCGCCAGTCGTCGTCGGTCTCGGTCGGCGCGCCGTAGATGAGGTCGAGACTGACCTGCTCGAACCCTGCTGCGCGGGCCTCCTTCACCGCCTGCTGCGCGCGGCCCGGGGTGTGCGAGCGGTCGAGCGCCGCGAGCACGTGCGGCACCGCCGACTGCATGCCGAAGCTGATCCGGGTGAACCCCGCCTCGCGCAGCCGCACCAGGTCGCGCGCGTCGACGCTGTCCGGGTTCGCCTCTGTCGTGACCTCGGCGTCGGGCGCGAGCCCGAAGAGCTCCCGGATGCCCGCGAGCAGGCGTCCGAGGTCGGCCGGGGGCAGCAGCGTGGGCGTCCCGCCCCCGACGAAGACGGTGCTGACGGGCGGCGGTGCGCCGAGCACCCGCGCGGCCAGGCGGAGCTCGGCAAGGGCGGTGTCGACGTACGACGCCTGCATCCCGCCGAGGTCGGTGTAGGTGTTGAAGTCGCAGTAGCCGCAGCGGGTGGTGCAGAACGGCACGTGCACATAGACCCCGAAGGGGCGGGTCCCGAGCCCCTCGAGCGCCTGCTCCGGGAGGCGCCCGTCGGTGGGGACGGGCTCGCCGTCGGGCAGGGCGCTGGGCATGGTCCCAGGCTAGGCGCGGCGCTCCTCGGTGAGCGCCCGCGGGAGGCGCACCGCCCCGGGGCCGGCGGGAGCCAGCGCATCCTCGGGGTTGTAGAGGCGACAGGTGCGCAGCGAGAGGCACCCGCAGCCGATGCAGGAGTCGAGCCCGTCGCGCAGCGCCTGCAACGCCGCGATCTCCTCGTCGAGCCGCGCCCGCCAGCCGCGCGACACGCGGGACCAGTCCGCGACCGTCGGCGTGCGCGAGCCGGGGAGCGAGTCGAGCGCGGCGCGGACCTCGTCGAGCGACAGCCCGATGTTGCGGGCGGCCCGCACGAACGCCAGCCGCCGCAGCACCTGCCGCTCGAAGCGCCGCTGCCCACCGGCGGTACGGGTGGCCTGGATCAGCCCCTGCTTCTCGTAGAACCGCACGGCCGACGGCGCGAAGCCGCTGCGGTGCGCGACGTCGCCGACGGTCAGGAGGTCGTCGGATCGCACGGCTCTTCCTCCTTGACTTGAAGTTGACTTCAACTCTCAACCTGGACGCAACCGACGTCAAGGAGACCTCATGCCGCTCGCTCTCGTCACCGGCGCCTCACGCGGCCTCGGCCGCGCCCTCGCCCACCACCTGGCCGACGACGGCTGGGACCTGGTACTGGACGCACGCGACGGGACCGCGCTGGAGGCTTCCGCCCCCGAAGGCGCGACGGTCCTCCCGGGCGACGTGACCGATCCGCAGCACCGGCAGGCGCTGTACGACGAGGTCCGCCGCCACGGGACCCTCGACCTCCTCGTGCACAACGCCAGCACCCTCGGTCCGACGCCGCTCCCCCGCCTGGACGAGCTTCCGCTGGACGGGCTTCGCGCGATCTACGAGACGAACGTCCTCGCGCCGCTGGCGCTCACCCAGCTGCTGCTCCCGCACCTCAGCGGCGCCGTCGTCGCGATCACCTCGGACGCCGCCGACGAGGCCTACGAGGGCTGGGGCGGCTACGGCTCGGCGAAGGCCGCGCTCGAGCAGCTCATGGCCGTGCTCGCCGTCGAGGAACCGCGGCTGCGGGTCTACGCGCTCGACCCGGGCGAGATGCAGACCCGGATGCTGCAGGAGGCCTGCCCGGACGAGGACCTCTCCGACCGCGCCCTGCCGGAGACGGTCGCACCCGTGCTGCCGCGGCTGCTCGCGCTGCCCAGCGGGCGCTACGCCGCTGCCGACCTGCTGACCGGCGTGGCCCGGTGAGGCGCAGCGCGACCGCCCCGCCGGAAGCGCGGGGCCTGGCCCGGGACGAGGTGCGGCTGCTCGTCGCCACCGGCGATGGGGTGAGCGAGTCGTCGTTCCGGCAGCTGCCCGAGCACCTCGAGCCGGGTGACCTCCTGGCGGTCAACACCAGCGCGACGCTGCCCGCCGCCGTACCCGGGCGACGCGGCGACCAGCCCGTCATGGTGCACCTGGCACGGCAGGACGACGACGGCACGTGGGTCGTCGAGGTCCGGCCGGCCGGAGCCGCGACCGGACCGCTCCCCGGCCTCCGGGCCGGTGACCGGCTGGACCTCCCGGACGCGACCGCCACCGTGGTGGGCATGCTGCCCAGACAGGACCGCCTGCACCGGGTGGCGTTCCGCGGTGACGCGCACGACGTGATGCGGCGGCACGGGCGGCCGGTGCGCTACGCCTACGTGCCCGACGCCTGGCCGCTGAGCGCCTACCAGACCGTGTTCGCGACAGAGCCTGGCAGCGCCGAGATGCCCTCCGCCGCAAGGCCTTTCACCGCCGAGCTGGTGTCCCGACTGGTGAGCCGTGGTGTGCTGGTGGCTCCGGTGCTGCTGCACACCGGGCTGTCGTCGCAGGAGCCCGGTGAGCCGCCGCAGCCCGAGCGGTACCGCGTCAGCGCGGCGACGGCCGACCTCGTCAACCACGTGCGCTCGCGCGGCTCCCGAGTCGTCGCCGTCGGTACGACGGTCACCCGGGCCCTCGAGACCGTCGCGGCACCCGACGGCACCGTGCGGGCCGGCGAGGGCTGGACCGACCTGGTGCTCGGGCGCGGCCGGACGGCGCGCGCGGTCACGGGCATCGTGACCGGCTGGCACGAGCCGGGCACGAGCCACCTCGACCTGCTCGTCGCGGTCGCCGGACAGGTGCTGGTGCGGGCTGCGTACGACGAGGCCGAGCGCCGTGACCTGCTCTGGCACGAGTTCGGGGACAGCTGCCTGCTGCTCCCCTAACCTGCTGCGCCATGGAGCTCGTCCTGGTCCGGCACGCCCTGCCCGTACGCGTCGACGCGACGGCGGACGGGCGCCCGGCCGACCCGACGCTGGCCGAGCTCGGGCACCGCCAGGCGCGCCGGGTGCTGCACGCACTCGAGCTCGACAAGGTCGCCGCGCTCTACTCCAGCCCGGCCTCGCGAGCCCGGCAGACCGCGTTGCCGCTTGCCGACGCGCTGGGCCTGGAGGTACGCGTCGAGAGGGGCATCGCGGAGTTCGACGCCGACGAGACGTCGTACGTGCCCGTGGAGGAGCTGCGCGCCGCCGACGACCCCCGCTGGCACGCCCTCGTGCGCGGCGACCTGTCCCAGACCACCGTGGACCCGGTGGCCTTTCGCAACCGGGTGGTCGCCGCGGTCGAGGGGATCGTGGCGCGGCACCCCGGCGAGCGGGTCGTGCTCTTCACGCACTCCGGCACCATCAACGCCTACGCCGGCCACGTGCTGGGGCAGCCCCGGGCACTGTGGTTCGCCCCGACCTACGCCAGCGTCACCCGCATCGGCGCCGCCCGTGACGGCCGCCGCGGCGTCGTCAGCCTCAACGAGACGAGCCACGTCCGCGACCTGCTCTGACCTTCGGACCACCACGCGGCCTCGCACGCCGCATCCTCTGACGCAGCGGGGGTCAGCTCTTGGGCTTCTCCGGCTCGCCGGTCGAGAGAGCGGCGATGAACGCCTCCTGAGGGACCTCGACGCGGCCGACCATCTTCATGCGCTTCTTCCCCTCCTTCTGCTTCTCGAGGAGCTTGCGCTTGCGGGTGATGTCGCCGCCGTAGCACTTGGCGAGCACGTCCTTGCGGATGGCGCGGATGTTCTCGCGGGCGATGACCTTCGCGCCGATGGCCGCCTGGATCGGCACCTCGAACTGCTGCCGCGGGATCAGCTCACGCAGCTTGGTCGCCATCATGTTCCCGTAGGTGTAGGCCTTGTCCTTGTGCACGATCGAGCTGAACGCGTCGACCGGCTCGCCCTGCAGCAGGATGTCGACCTTCACCAGCTGGGACGCCTGCTCGCCGGCCGGCTCGTAGTCGAGCGAGGCGTAGCCGCGGGTCTTCGACTTCAGCTGGTCGAAGAAGTCGAAGATGATCTCGCCGAGCGGCAGCGTGTAGCGCAGCTCGACGCGGTCCTCGGACAGGTAGTCCATGCCCTGCAGCTGGCCACGGCGTGACTGGCACAGCTCCATGACGGCGCCCACGAACTCGCTGGGCAGCAGCACCATCGCCTTGACGACCGGCTCGTAGACCTCGGCGATCTTGCCCTTGGTGGGCCAGTCGGACGGGTTGGTGACCGTGAGCTCCTCGCCGCTCTCCAGCAGCACGCGGTAGACCACGTTGGGCGCGGTCGAGATGAGGTCGAGACCGTGCTCGCGCTCGAGCCGCTCGCGCACGATCTCCAGGTGCAGCAGGCCGAGGAAGCCGACCCGGAAGCCGAAGCCGAGAGCGCCCGAGGACTCCGGCTCGTAGACGAGCGCCGCGTCGTTGAGCCGCAGCTTGTCCAGCGCCTCCCGCAGATCCGGGTAGTCCGAACCGTCCACCGGATACAGTCCCGAGTAGACCATCGGGCGGGGCTCCCGGTAACCGGCGAGCGGCTCGGTGGCGCCCTTG
>JBKOVB010000118.1:0-50313 GCA_046723735.1 Actinomycetota bacterium
GCACGGGGAACCCCTCGGCGACGGGCCCTTCGACACCGGCTCGGACGCGTGGTGGCGTGCTCAGGCGGCGGCCCAACGGGCCGCCGCCGCCCAGGAGCCCCCCGCTCCTCCCAGGCCACCCGCACCGCCTCCGGCTCCCGCCGAGCCGCCCGCGCTCGTGCCGCCCCAGGTGCTGCTGCCGGAGGGCCACCCGCTGGACCCGAGCTGGCTGCCGCCCGGCATCGCCCCCGCGGGTCCGCCCCGCGAGGCCCCACCGGTGCCCCAGGCGGCCCCGCCCCCTCCGCCGCCCATGCCTGCCGCCCCGCCGGCTGCACCTGAGCCGCCGCACGCGCCTGCTCAGACGCCCCCGCCGCCCATGCCTGCCGCCCCGCCGGCGCCCGAGCCCCCGATCGCGCCGGCCGCTCCGGTCGAAGCGGCTGCCGCCGTACCTGTTTTCACGGCACTGCCCACGGACGACGCCGAGCCTTATCCGGCCAAGCCCGGGCCGCTGCGGCTCCTGCTCGGCGCGCTTGCCGCGGTGGGTGCCGTGGTTCTGATCATCCTGGCCTTCCTGATCTTCCCGGGCGGCAGCGACGACACCGGGACGCCGGCCGTCGCCCTGCCCACCGGCAGTACGTCGACGCAGCCCTCGCCGTCGACCGCGCCCACCCCGACGCCCACGACCACCCGTCCTGCTCCGACCGCTCCGCCCACGGCTGCAAGGCCGACCGCCCCGGCACCGGTTGCCGCCCCGGTCCTGCCCGTGACGGTGCTCAACAACAGCCGCGTGCAGCGCCTGGCCGCGACGTGGGCCGGGCGCCTGAACCGGGGCGGCTGGCCGACGCCCGTGACCGGCAACTACAGCGGCGGGGCCATCGCACAGACGACCGTCTACTACGCGCCCGGCCAGGAGGCTTCGGCGCGCCGGCTGGCGAGGCAGTTCGGCCTGGCGCGCGTGCTGCCGCGCTTCGCCGGCCTCCCGGGCCGCGGCCTCACGCTGGTCCTCACCCGCGACGCCGCGTGAGGCCGTCTCGGAGCGCTTCGCTACGCTGAGTGGCGATCCGGGAGCGGATCACCCACAACTTCACACACCTTCATCCAGAGGGGCACCAGGGACACGGCCCGATGACGCCCCGGCAACCAGTCGTTTCGACCAGGTGCCAAGTCCGTCCCGCGTCGCGGGAAAGATGAGGAGAGCTCTCTTGACCACCGCTGTCCCTGCCGCCTTCGCGGCGTCCCCTGCCGTCGGACTGGTGTGCCGGGAGTGCGGCAAGCAGTCCCCGCTCGCCCCCGTCCACGTCTGCGACAACTGCTTCGCCCCGCTCGAGGTGCAGTACGACGACGACCGCCTGCGCCTCGTGACGCGGGAGCAGATCGAGGCCGGTCCCCAGACCATCTGGCGCTACGCCGGTCTGCTGCCCGCGGGCCAGGACGAGGCCACTCGAGTCGACCTCGGGGCTGGCATGACCCGGCTGCGCAGGGCCCCGAACCTTGCCAAGGCGCTGGGCATGAAGGATCTGTGGGTCAAGGACGACAGCGGCAACCCCACGCACTCGTTCAAGGACCGCGTCGTGTCGGTGGCGCTGTCGGCGGCGCGCGCGTTCGGGTTCACCACGGTCTCGTGCGCCTCCACCGGCAACCTCGCCAACTCGGTCGCCGCTCACGCGACGCACGTCGGGCTCAGGGCGGTCGTGTTCATCCCGTCCGACCTCGAGCAGGGCAAGGTCGTGCAGACCGCCGTCTACGGCCAGACCCTGGTCGCGGTCGACGGCACCTACGACGACGTCAACCGGCTGTGCAGCGAGATCGCCGAGGCCGAGGACTGGGCCTTCGTCAACGTCAACGTGCGGCCCTACTACGCCGAGGGCTCCAAGACCCTGGGCTACGAGGTGGCCGAGCAGCTCGGCTGGCGGCTGCCGCAGCAGGTCGTGATCCCGATGGCGTCCGGGTCGCTGCTCACCAAGGTGGACAAGGCGTTCCGCGAGCTGGGGAAGCTCGGGCTGGTCGAGGCCTCGCCGTACAAGGTGTTCGGGGCGCAGGCCACCGGCTGCTCGCCGATCGCGACGGCGTATGAGAACGGCTGGGACGTCGTGAAGCCCGTGAAGCCGGACACCGTCGCGAAGTCGCTGGCCATCGGCAACCCGGCTGACGGCCCGTACGCGCTCGATGTCGTGCGCCGCACCGGCGGTGCCATGGCGCACGTCAGCGACGCCGAGCTCGTGGAGGGCATCCAGCTGCTCGCCGAGACCGAGGGCGTGTTCTCCGAGACGGCCGGCGGCGTTACGGTCGCGACGCTGCGCAAGCTGCTGCGGGAGGGCGCGATCGACCCTGAGGCGGAGACGGTCGTCTACAACACCGGCGACGGGCTGAAGACCATCGACGTGGTAGCCGCGGAGTCCGGCCCGACCGTGACCATCGCCCCCTCGTACGGCGCGTTCATGAAGTCGGGCGCCGCGTAGGGGCTGTACCGTCCGCCGCACCATCAGCGACGAGGGAGTGGAAGTGAGCGACGAGGTCCTGGTCGAGCGGCGTGGCGCCGTGCAGGTCATCACGATCAACCGGCCGGAGGCGAAGAACGCCCTCAACGCCGGTGTGGCCCAGGCGGTGGCCGCTGCGGTCGACGAGCTCGACGCCTCCGACGAGCTGTGGGTCGGCGTGATCACCGGTGCCGGCGGGACGTTCTCCAGCGGCATGGACCTCAAGGCGTTCTTGCGTGGTGAGACGCCGGCGATCGAAGGCCGTGGGCTGTGCGGCATCACCGAGACGCCGCCCCGCAAGCCGCTCATCGCGGCCGTCGAGGGGTACGCCCTGGCGGGCGGCTTCGAGCTGCTTCTCGCCGCGGACCTGGTTGTGGCCGCCGAGACGGCGAAGTTCGGCGTGCCGGAGGTGAAGCGCGGCCTGATCGCGGCGGGCGGCGGCGCCTTCCTGCTCGCGCGCCGGGTGCCGCAGGCGATCGCGCTCGAGCTGATCCTCACCGGCGACCCGATCACGGCGACCCGTGCGGCGGAGGTCGGCCTGGTGAACAGGGTCGTGCCGGAGGGCGGTGCCCTGGACGCGGCGATCGAGCTGGCCAGCGCCATCGCCCAGAACGGACCGCTCGCCGTGCAGCTCAGCAAGCAGATCGCGCGCAGCACCTTCGACTGGACCATCGAGCAGGGCTGGAAGGAGTCCGGGGCGATCGCGCTGCCGGCGTTCGTGTCGGAGGACGCGACGGAGGGCGCCACGGCGTTCGCCGAGAAGCGCGCCCCGATCTGGAAGGGCCGCTAGCCCCGGGCGTGGACGACGCGACCCGCGCCACTGAGGCGGTGCTGGCCGCACTCCGGGAGGGCACGGGCAACCTCACGGCCTGTCGTACGTCTTGAGAGGCGTGGACCTGCTGCAGCACGAAGTGACGTCACCCGCGATGCCAGCGCTTGACCTGACGTGGGCCGAGCGGTTGGCCGTACTGCACGAGCAGCACTACGTCGCTCTGGTGCGTGCCGCCTTCGTGCTGGTGGACAGTCGGGAGGCGGCTGAGGAGGTTGTGCAGCAGGCGTTCCTCGACGTGTTGCGACGCGGTCGGCTGCCCGTCGACGACGCCGCCGCCTACCTACGCCGCGCCGTGCTCAACGGTGCACGGGATCGGCTCCGCCGCCGCCGGGTCCGACGACTCTGGGTGCCACCGCACGAAGTGCCCGCGCCTGGTCCTGAGGACGCGGTGCTGCTCTCCGACGAGCACCGCCGCGTGCTCGCGGCCCTTCGGGTGCTGCCAACCCGGCAACGCGAGGTGCTCGTGCTGCGTCACCTCTCAGGACTGACGGAGGCCGAGACGGCCGCCGCCCTCGGCATCTCGGTCGCGGCCGCGAAGTCATCGCATCACAAGGGAATCCGGGCGCTGCGCGCGCAGATGAGCGAGGGGGAAGTCGCATGACCGAGCGGCTGCTGGAGGAGGCCCTCCAGGCCTGGACCAAAGACATCCAGCCAGACCTGAGCAGTCGATCGCGCATCCAGGCGCGACTGGCGACACCTCCGCCCCGGTCGAGACTGGTGCCTGTCGCGGCAACCGCTGCGGCCGTCGTCGCAGTCCTCGGTGCCATCGGATTCGCGACGAGCGGCCTGGGTGCCGGCGCACGCCCCGGCCAGTTCGGAGCCGCGTCGGCCGACCCCGTCCCGATCGCGAGCGCACCTCTCGACCCACGCACGGACGTGCCGGCCTACCGACGGACCCGGCCCGTCGGCGAGCCCGAGCTGGTCTATGTCCGCGCGACCACGGGCGAGGTGGTGGCCCGCGTCGCCACCGATGCGGAAGCAGGTCAGAAGGATGCAGTGCTGTCCGCTGACGGACGGCGGATCTTCACGACCTGGAACGGGGGCAGGGACCTCGGCTACCTCGACGTCCTGACCGGCCGTCGGTACCACCTCGTGAGCCGCCCAGGTCAGATGGTAGGTATCACGGTCAGCGCCGACGGCTCCACACTCGCGTACGAGTGGGTGCCGCGCGTTGACGGGAACACGTCGGCGGCCTCCGTCGTCGTGCATGACCTCCGCTCGGGTGATGAACGAGTTCTCAACGGTGTCCACGCCGGGCCCCAGATCCTCCCCCTTGCTCTGTCGCCCGACGGCTCCACCCTCGCGGTCGTGCCCACTGACGCGTTCCCCCGCCGGTTGCTGCTGGTTCCCATCGCGACCGGATTCCCGCAGGCTCAGACCGTGACCGGCACCCCATGCAGCAGGGGCACGGCCAACGCTGACCAACCACGATGGAGCGCCGCGGGCCTGTTCGTCGTGCAGCACTGCGCCGAAGGCAGCGGGTCAGTCACCACGAGCGACCTGGCACGCGTCGATCCCGACACGCTTCGCGCCGAACGTGAACTCCACGTGACACCGGTCGCCGCAACCCTCCTGTTCGCCGTCGTGCAAGACCACCATGGACAGGCGCTGTTCGTCACAGCGGACGAGAGCGAGCCGGACCACACCCAGGTTGTGGTGCGCGACCCGTCAGATCCCACGGTGTCGCGGGTACTCACGGGTTTGAGCGCCTTGGCGGTGGGCGGCGCGGAGTAGGTCATCACGTGACGCCGCGGCCGCGTTCCGCCAGGAAGCCAAGACCAGTGATCACGCCTCCGGCGTGACACGAGTCGAGCAGAGCGCCCATCGTCATCGACACCCCCGGCCGAGCCCGTGGTCGCCCTTGCACTCTCGGGGTCAGAGTGCCAACATGGCGGGTAGCACTCGGGTACCCTGAGTGCTAGATCTCTCGGCGAGACCGGCCATCCGGTCGTCCGTCGCGGGCGCCGCGTGGAGATCGCACAGCACCACCCCGACCGGGAGGATCCCAAGCATGGCCAAGTTGATCGCCTTCGACGAGGAGGCCCGCCGCGGCCTCGAGCGCGGCATGAACCAGCTCGCCGACGCCGTCAAGGTCACCCTGGGTCCGAAGGGCCGCAACGTCGTCCTGGAGAAGAAGTGGGGCGCCCCCACCATCACCAACGACGGCGTCTCCATCGCCAAGGAGATCGAGCTCGAGGACCCGTACGAGAAGATCGGTGCCGAGCTCGTCAAGGAGGTCGCGAAGAAGACCGACGACGTCGCGGGTGACGGCACCACCACCGCGACCGTGCTCGCCCAGGCGCTCGTGCGCGAGGGCCTGCGCAACGTCGCGGCCGGCGCGAACCCGATGAGCCTGAAGAAGGGCATCGAGGCGGCCGTCGAGAACGTGGTCGAGGCCATCGGCCAGGCCGCGAAGGACGTCGAGACCAAGGAGCAGATCGCCGCGACCGCGTCGATCTCCGCTGCTGACACCACGGTCGGCGAGATCATCGCCGAGGCCATGGACAAGGTCGGCAAGGAGGGCGTGATCACGGTCGAGGAGAGCAACACCTTCGGCCTGGAGCTCGAGCTCACCGAGGGCATGCGCTTCGACAAGGGCTACATCTCGCCGTACTTCGTCACCGACCCGGAGCGCATGGAGTCGGTGCTCGAGGACCCCTACGTCCTCATCGCCAACTCCAAGATCGGCTCGGTCAAGGACCTGCTCCCGCTGCTGGAGAAGGTCATGCAGGGCGGCAAGCCCCTCGTGATCATCGCCGAGGACGTCGAGGGCGAGGCCCTGGCCACGCTCGTCGTGAACAAGATCCGCGGCACCTTCAAGTCGGCTGCCGTCAAGGCCCCTGGCTTCGGCGACCGCCGCAAGGCGATGCTGCAGGACATCGCGATCCTCACCGGCGGCCAGGTCATCTCCGAGGAGGTCGGCCTCAAGCTCGACAGCGCCGACATCTCGCTGCTGGGTCGCGCCCGCAAGGTGGTCATCACGAAGGACGAGACCACCATCGTCGAGGGCGCCGGTGACGCCGAGCAGATCGCGGGTCGCGTGAACCAGATCCGCGCCGAGATCGAGAAGAGCGACTCCGACTACGACCGCGAGAAGCTGCAGGAGCGGCTCGCCAAGCTGGCCGGCGGCGTGGCCGTCATCAAGGTCGGCGCGGCCACCGAGGTCGAGTTGAAGGAGCGCAAGCACCGCATCGAGGACGCCGTCCGCAACGCGAAGGCGGCCGTCGAGGAGGGCATCGTCGCCGGCGGTGGCGTGGCGCTGCTGCAGGCGTCGGCCACGGCGTTCGAGAAGCTCGACCTGACGGGCGACGAGGCCACTGGCGCCAACATCGTCAAGCTGGCGCTCGAGGCCCCGATCAAGCAGATCGCGATCAACGCCGGCCTCGAGGGCGGCGTCGTGGTGGAGAAGGTCCGCAGCCTGCCCACGGGCCAGGGTCTGAACGCCGCCACGGGCGAGTACGTCGACATGATCGCCGAGGGCATCCTCGACCCCGCGAAGGTGACGCGCTCCGCGCTGCAGAACGCGGCGTCCATCGCGGCGCTGTTCCTCACCACCGAGGCGGTCATCGCCGACAAGCCGGAGAAGGCCGCGCCGGCGGCGCCGGGCGGCGGCATGGGGGACATGGACTTCTGAGAGCCGGAGCTCGCCTCAGCGAGCGATGGTCGACGAAGCTCGTACGACGGGCGGTTCCCCGCGAGGGGAGCCGCCCGTCGGCGTTCTCCGGCCTCACAGCTGTGCCCGAGATGTCATGATCGGGAAATTGATGACCACTTCGGGCCAGGTGAGGGTGTCACTTCGGGTGGTCCGAGCCCGTACCTGCTCGCCGTATCGTGACGAGCAGGGCGTACGTCCGGCCGCCGGGTCGCCCAGCGTCAGGATGTCGTGACGAGGAGTGACGGTTTGGTCAGGGCGGGAGGCGAGCAGCTCTTCCGGGGGCTGCTCGAGGCTGCGCCCGACGCCATGGTGATCGTCGGTCAGGACGGGCGCATCGCGCTGGTCAACGCCCAGACGGAGAACCTGTTCGGCTACGACCGCTCCGAGCTCGTGGGCCAGCCTGTCGAGGTCCTGGTGCCGGACGCGGTGCGGGGCAAGCACGAGCACCACCGGGCTGCTTTCTCGCGGCACGCGAGCCCGCGGCCGATGGGGGCGAGCCTCGAGCTGCACGGCCGCCGGCGTGACGGAAGCACCTTCCCCGTCGAGATCAGCCTGGCGCCGCTGGACACGAGCGATGGCACTTACGTCTCCGCGGCGGTCCGCGACGTCACCGAGCGGCGGCGGGTGACGCAGGCGCTCGCGGAGAGCGAAGCGCGTCTGGCCGCACTCGTCGCCAACTCCTCGGAGATGATCCTCGTCATCTCGCCCGAGGGCGGCGTGACGTATGCCAACCCGGCCGCCGCGGAGGCGCTGGGCGGCGACAGCCTGCCCGAGGGCAGCACTCTGTTCGACCTTGTGCACCCCGACGACCTGGAGCGGGCGCTGGGCAACCAGAGGGCGCACGTGGAGGGCGTGGCGGGGGAGTGGACGCAGTACCGGGTGAGGTACGGCGACGGCACCTGGCACGACGTCGAGGGCATCTCCACGAACCTCCTGGACGACCCCTCGGTGCGCGGCATCGTCGTGAACGTCCACGACATCTCCGACAGGGTCCGCTCGGCCAAGCTGCGGGCAGCCCAGCGGGAGGTGCTCTTGCGGATCGCCACCGGCGAGCCGCTCGAGGACTGCCTGCGCGCGGTGGGCGACCTGGTGCGCGAGCAGCTGCCCGACGCTGTCGTGCAGGTCGCGGTGGCGGCCCACGGGACCGCGGACGTGCAGGTGGTCGTGGTGGTGGGCGACGTCGGCAGCAAGCTGGCTGCGGCGCAGTGCGCCCATGTCGTCGCGGAGGCCGTGCGCGCCCGCAGCGCCGCCCGCGTGACCTTCCCGGACGAGGACGGCTCGCGCCACAGGGCGAGCACCGCCGTGCCCCTGCTGACGCGGACGGAGGGCGACCTGCTCGGCGTCCTGACGGTCTGTGTGCCCGACGCCGGGCTGCTGCCGCTCCTGGGGCAGGACGTGCTCGACGTGGCTCAGTCGCTCGCCCAGATCGCCCTCGACCGGCAGGGCCACCTGGACCGGCTGCTCGAGATGGCGCTGCACGACGAGCTGACTGGCCTGCCCAACCGGGCCTTGTTCTTCGACCGGCTCCGGCAGTGCCTCCAGGCGGAGCGGCGCAACGGGCGGCTCACTGCCGTGCTCTTCTGCGACCTCGACAACTTCAAGCTGGTCAACGACACGCTGGGACACTCGGTCGGCGACCAGCTGCTGCGTGACGTTGGCACGCGCATCCAGCACCTGCTTCGCCCCGGGGACACGGTGGCGCGCTTCGGCGGCGATGAGTTCGTCGTCCTGGCCACCGACCTGCACTCCGAGGAGGAGGTCATCTTCGTCGCGGAGCGTCTCGTGCGGGCCGTGCGGGAGCCCATGGTCGTGGGGGGCGCCGACCGGGTCGTGACCGTCAGCGTCGGGGCGGCCGTGGCGTCCCCGCTGGACGACGACCCCGAGACGGTGCTCTCGCACGCCGACACCGCGCTCTACCGCGCGAAGGCTCTTGGCCGCGACCGCGCGGAGGTCTTCGACGCCGACCTGCAGCAGCTCGCGCACGACCGGCTCGACCTCGAGAGCGCCCTGCGGGCCGCCGTGCACGCCGAACAGCTGCAGCTGCACTACCAGCCCCAGGTCGACGTCGCCACCGGCGAGGTCACCTGCGTCGAGGCGCTCGTGCGCTGGCACCGGCCAGGCGTGGGTCTCGTGCCGGCCGACGTGTTCGTACCGCTCGCTGAGGAGACCGGTCTGATCGGCGCTCTCGGCGACTGGGTGCTGCGGGCAGCCTGCCAGCAGGCTGCCCAGTGGGCGCTGTCCGGTCGGCCGCTGGCCCTGAGCGTCAACGTGTCCGCGCGTCAGCTCTCCCGCACCGACATCGTGGCGGTCGTGCAGCAGGCACTCGCTTCCAGCGGGCTGGCGCCGCACCGGCTGCGTCTCGAGCTCACAGAAACCGTGATCATGGACGACGTGGAGCTGGCGAACGTAACGCTGATGCGGCTCACCGATCTCGGGGTCACCATCAGCATCGACGACTTCGGCACCGGGTACTCGTCGCTGCTCTACCTCAAGCGGCTGCCCGTGTCCGAGCTCAAGGTCGACAGCGCCTTCGTGCAGGGGCTCGGGACCGACCCGGAGGACGAGACGATCGTCAAGGGCATCGTCCAGCTGGCTCAGGCCCTCGGGCTGACGACGGTCGCGGAGGGCGTCGAGACCGAGGACCAGCTCGCCCACGTGCGGCGGCTCGGCTGCACCGCCGCGCAGGGCTACCTCGTGAGCCGGCCGCTGCCGGCACCCGAGCTCTGGGCCTGGCTGACCGAGAGCGCACCGCTCGTCGTACCGGTGCCGCGGCAGCCCAGCTCCGTGTTCGGCGCGCCGTCCTGACAGCATGGGGGCTGTGCAGCCGCAATCCCCCACCGACTCCGCACGCAGCCGCCGGCAGGCGGTGATCCTGCTCGTCGTGGTCAACACGCTTGTGCTCGGCCTCGGGCTTGTGGCCGCCGTGGACCTGCGGCGGCTGCGCACTCCCGGGGGCACGGCGCTCGCCTGGGTGCAGGCCGCGGTCTTCGGCGACTGCACCGACTACCTGCGCTACTCCGTTGCCGCGGGGGACGTCCCCGACACCCGCACCGACCGCGCGTTGTGCCGCGACCTGCGCCACGCCACGGCGTCCGCCCGGAACGAGTCGTCTCGTATCGGGCTGCGGCTCGGACGCGTCGTGCGGCGCGACGCCCGTGCGTCCGCGGACGTGGTGCTCACGCGTAGCGGGAAGCCGGTGGCGCTGCACCTCACCCTCGTGCACCGCGACGGCCGCTGGCGGGTGGTGCGCGACGCCCGCACCTGCGAGT
This sequence comes from Actinomycetota bacterium, assembly GCA_046723735.1. GTDB lineage: Bacteria > Actinomycetota > Actinomycetes > Mycobacteriales > SCTD01 > RYN-111. Next base: position 10,213 of record JBKOVB010000118.1, read on the forward strand.
CCGTGGGGTGCGCGTGATGGTGATCGAGGTACGGCGGAGGCCGAGCGACTACGAGATCACCGTCGACGGCGCGGTGGCCGGGCACGCGTACGTCGAGGAGCACGGCCGCACCGTCGTGTTCACCCACACCGAGGTGGACGAGGCCTACGAGGGCAAGGGCGTCGGCGGTCGGCTGGCGCGCGCGGCGCTGGACGACGTGCGGGCTCGCGGGCTCCGGGTCATCCCCCGGTGCCCGTTCGTCCGGGGCTGGATCGAGAAGCACCCGGAGTACCAGGACCTAGTGCAGGGAACCGACCGGGGCGACGGGTAGTCCTGACTCCTCGCACACCCAGAACGGGTCGGTGCCGAGGTCGGGCTCCACCACGAGGGCGTGGTCGCCGTGCTCGGGGCACACCGGCCAGGTCGGGTCCAGTGTCTCGTGCACCGCCTCCTGCACGTCCTGCGCGAGCAGGCAGGGCAGGTAGATCTCGCCCTCGGCCCACTGCGCAACCCACCACCGCCGTTCCTCGACGCAGGCGTCCAGGACGGCGTCGCGGGACGGGTCGGCGAGATCCCGTCGTACCGCCTCGCGGGCCTCCTCCAGGGTCATCCGTCCTCAGCTCTCGGCGAGCACGTCGTCCGCGTCGACGATGGTGTACGGGTAGCCCTGCTCCGCGAGGAAGCGCTGCCGGTGGGCGGCGTACTCCTGGTCGACCGTGTCCCGGCTGATGACGGTGTAGAAGTGCGCCCGCCGGCCGTCCGCCTTGGGTCGCAGCACCCGGCCGAGCCGCTGGGCCTCCTCCTGCCGGGAGCCGAACGTCCCGGACACCTGGATCGCGATCGCCGCCTCGGGCAGGTCGATGGAGAAGTTCGCCACCTTGCTCACGACCAGGCCCGGGATCTCCCTGTTGCGGAAGGCGTCGAACAGCCGCTCGCGCTCGGCGTTCTTCGTGGAGCCCTGCACCACCGGCAGCCCGAGGCTCTCGCCGAGCTCGTCGAGCTGGTCGAGGTACGCGCCGATGACGAGGACCTGGTCGTCGCTGTGCCGGTCGACGAGCTTGCGCACGACGGCGAGCTTGGTGCGGGCGGTGGCGCCGACGCGGTACTTCTCCTCGGGCTCGGCCGTCGCGTACGCCAGCCGCTCGGCGTCGGTCATGGTGACCCGGACCTCGGTGCAGTCCGCGGGCGCGATGTAGCCCTGCGCCTCGATGTCCTTCCACGGCGCGTCGTACCGCTTCGGCCCGATGAGCGAGAAGACGTCACCCTCCCGGCCGTCCTCGCGGATCAGCGTCGCGGTGAGGCCGAGCCGGCGTCGGCTCTGCAGGTCCGCCGTCATGCGGAACACCGGCGCCGGGAGCAGGTGCACCTCGTCGTACACGACCAGGCCCCAGTCCCGTGCGCCGAACAGCTCGAGGTGCGCGTACTCGCCCCTCCGCTTGGTCGTCATGATCTGGTACGTCGCGATGGTGACCGGCTTGATCTCCTTCTTCTCGCCGGAGTACTCGCCGATCTCCTCCTCGGTCAGGGTCGTGCGCTTGAGCAGCTCGTGCTTCCACTGACGACCGCTCACAGTGTTGGTCACCAGGATCAGCGTGGTGGCGGACGCCCTCGCCATCGCCGCGGCGCCGACCAGCGTCTTGCCCGCGCCGCAGGGCAGCACGACCACGCCGGAACCGCCGTGCCAGAAGCCCTCGACGGCGAGGTGCTGGTAGTCGCGCAGGTGCCAGCCGTCCTGCTCCAGCTCGATCGGGTGGGCTTCGCCGTTGACGTACCCGGCGAGGTCCTCGGCCGGCCATCCCACCTTCAGGAGTGCCTGCTTGAGCCGTCCGCGCTCGCTGGGGAAGGCGATGACCGTCTCGGGGTCGAGGCGCTGACCGAGCATCGGGGCGACCTTCTTGGACCGCACCACCTCCTCGAGCACTGCGCGGTCGCTGGTGCGCAGCACGAGCCCGTGGACGGGATCGTTCTCGAGCCGGAGCCGGCCGAAGCGGTCCATCGTGTCGGCGACGTCGACGAGCAGCGCGTGCGGCACGGCGTAGCGCGAGAAGCGGACGAGGGCGTCGACCACCTGCTCGGCGTCGTGCCCGGCCGCCCGCGCGTTCCACAAGCCCAGCGGCGTGAGCCGGTAGGTGTGCACGTGCTCGGGGCTGCGCTCCAGCTCGGCGAACGGCGCGATGGCCTGGCGGCACTCGTCGGCGAGGGGATGGTCGACCTCGAGCAGCAGCGTCTTGTCGCTCTGCACGATGAGCGGCCCGTCACTCATGCGGGCCCCCGCGCAAGCGCGAGCGCAGCGAGCGCTGTCGTGGGGTGCTAGTCATGCTCGACCTCCCCGATGCCGGTGATGCGGTGGATGCTGAAGGTCCGCTCCTCGCGCCGGAGCGGGTCGAAGGCGTGCAGGAAGCCGCGCTCCACGCGCAGCGGCTGCACGACGCGCTGGCTGCGCTGGCCCTGCGCGTCGACATAACCGAGCACGACCGCACGTCGTTCCCGGGCCGCCACCTGCAGGAACGCCAGGGCGTCGCCCGCGTGCCGGACCGTCACGGGGGACTGGCGCGCGGCCCGGGCGGCGGCGTCTCCGGCCCGCACCGCCGTGACGGCCAGCGCCGCCTGCTCGTCGGACATCGCCGTCGGCTCGCCGTGCCGGTGCGGGCGGGCACGTCCCGCCGTGCGACGGGCGTCCTGGTCCGCGACGAGCACCGCCCCGTCGGGGGCCTCTGCCGCCGGCGCGTGCCCCAGGCTGCGCAGCACCTCCAGCACCTGGCTGACCGGGGCCTGGCTGGTCACGACGGTGGGCGCCAGCCGGCGCAGCCTCAGCGGGCCCGCGGCCTTGGACGCCAGCACCTCGGTGAGCAGCGCTTCGTCGTCGCAGCGCAGGTAGGACGCGGTGGCCCCGACCCGCAGCCGGCCGTGCCGCCGGGCCACGTCGTCGACGAGGTAGGTCAGCGCCTGCGGGACCGGAGTGCGACTGCGCGTGCGGAACAGCTCGTGCAGGTCGGCGCTGCTGCGGCCGGCGTCCAGGGCGCGGCGGACCGTCGCCTCGGTGACGCGGTAGACCGTGGCGCCGCCGGTCGACTCGACGTCGGCGACCAGCGCCAGCTCGCGGGCCAACGGTCGTTCCAGCGGGCCCGGGGCCACGACGGTGAGGTCGGGCTGCACGAGCACGTGGTCGAGCGGCTCGGGGAGCAGGTCGCGCAACGCTCGAGCGGCGTCCTTGTCCTGCCCTTCCAGCAGGAGCCGGGCGAACCCGGCGAGCGCCCCGCGACCCGTCACCCCCACGGTGGCCGCCTCGGTGAGCGTCCAGCGGGGCAGCGTGTCGCGCATCCGGCCACCGCGGCGGGGGGCCCGCCACGCGAGCACGTCGACGACGTCGTCGGGAGTGACCGCGTGGCCGGGCGGCAGGTCGGAGAGCAGCTCGAGGACCCGCCAGCGGTCGACGGGGGCCGAGGGCCGCTCGAGCTCGTGGCTCAGCGGCGCAAGCGGCTTGTCCCGCTCGTCTCTCATACCGGCCAGCGCGGGCAGCCGGGTCATGCCGAGCCAGGCCTTCACGAGGCTCACCCAGCGGTCCTCCGGCGGGGAGGCGGCCCACCCGTCGTACCGGACGGTGGGCACCCACTCGGGCTCGACCAGGTTGCCGGTCTGGTCGAGAAGCCCTGCAGCCCAGGCGATCTCGACGTAGAGCGCCGCAGTTCCCTCGTCGACGTCGAGCTCCTTGGCGGTGCGCTTGAGCTCACGCACGCCGAGCCCGCCCGCTTTGAGGACCGGCGGCGGCTGGGCGGACCACGACTCGAGCAGAGCCTCCACCTTGAGCACGGCATCGTGGGCGTGGTGGGCGGCCGCACGGTCGACCGCGTCCTCCCCGATCGCCTTGGTGGGCAAGGAGGGCTGCGCCGAGGGCGGGCGGTCGCGGTAGAGGCTGCCCACCTCCCGAGGCAGCTCCACCGTCTCGTCGTCGATCGCGATCACGAGGCCGTGCGCCAGCAGGTAGCGCACCGGCGAGTCCTCGGACGAGGGCCGGCGCGCGCCGCGGACCCGGCCCAGAGGGGTGCCGTTGGCCAGCTGCGCCACGACCTCCTGGGTGCCCTCCGGACCGGTGTCGACGATCTCGCGGATGCGCTCGGGCGTCAGGGCGGCCGCGACGTCGTCGGCGTCGAGGCGCTCGCGCAGCTGGACCAGTGGGGCGAACGGGAGAAGTGTGGCGAGGGGGCGCCCGAGACCGGTGCCCTGGAGCACATCGGCCACCGTCCCGACGACGTGGCGGTCGCCCCACACCAGGGCCAGGTCCTCGAGATGCGTGGGGTCGTCGTCGTCCACTGGCTCCCCGGCAGCAAGCCGCTCCAGCAGGTCGAGCTGGTGGGCGTCGAGAGTCTCCAGGGCCCGCAGCACCGACAGCCGCACCGCCGCGCGGGCGGCCAGCACGCTCAGGTCGTGCGGGACGGGTACGGCGAGGTCCGGGCGCGCCTGGAGCAGGCGGGCCAGCCGGTCGTCCGGCCAGGAGCGCAGAGCCTCGGCGAGGCTGCGCGGCGTCTCCCTGGTGGACATCCGACCCACGGTAGTCGGGTCCCGCAACGCCCGCGCCTTGTCCCGCGCCCCCCTCATCTCGCCGATCATGGAGTTGTGGCACGGGTGCTGAGCGTGCGGCGTGTGCCACAACTCCATGATCGGCGGGGAAGGGGGCCGATCGGGGGGGCGGGGGAGGGCCCGTAGGGTGGCGCTCGTGGACCTCGTCGTGGGCTTCGACCTCGACATGACGCTCGTGGACTCGCGGCCCTGCGTCGTCGCGGTCGCCGAGGTCCTCGCCGCCGAAGAAGGCGTGCTGATCGACGGCGACCTCTGGGCCAGCCGGCTCGGACCGCCGCTCGAGCAGGAGCTGGCGCACTGGGTCGCCCCCGAGCACGTCGACCGGGTTGCTGACCGCTACCGCGCGCTGATGCGCGAGCTGGGGGTCGCCCGGAGCGAGCTGCTGCCGGGCGCGCGCGAGGCGGTCGCGGCGGTGCGTCGGCACGGCGGTCAGGTGTTGGTGGTCACGGCCAAGCAGCGGGTGCTGGCCGAGCAGACGCTCGCGCTGTTCGGCATCGAGGTCGACGAGGTCGTCGGCTGGGTCTGGCGCGAGGCCAAGGGGGACGTGCTGCGCAAGCGGGGTGCGCACCTGTACGTCGGCGACCACCCCCACGACGTCGACGCCGCCCGCGGGGCACAGGCCGTGGCCATCGGCGTCCGCACAGGCGGCAGCGAGCCCACCGGGGCCGACGTCCTGCTCGACAACCTCACCGGCTTCGCGGGCTGGCTGGACGCGTTCGTCCTCGAGCGTCGCCTGGAGCTGCTGGACCGCCGGCTGCGCGAGCTCGGGAGCGTGCTCGTGGCGTTCTCGGGAGGGGCCGACAGCGCGTTCCTGCTGGCTGCCGCCGTACGCGCCCTCGGACCCGACCACGTGGTGGCCGCCACGGCGGTGAGCCCCAGCCTGGCTCAGGCGGAGCTGCCCGCAGCGCAGGCGTTCGCGGCGAGCCTCGGGGTCCGGCACGTCACGCCCGGCACCGACGAGCTGGACCGGGAGGGCTACGTCGCCAACGGCACCGACCGGTGCTTCCACTGCAAGGCCACGCTGCTCGAGACCCTTGTCCCGCTCGCGGACGGGGCCGTCGTGGTCACCGGCACCAACGCCGACGACGCCGTCGCCGGCTTCCGCCCCGGCATCCGCGCGGCGGCCGAACGCGGAGCGGTCACGCCGCTGCTCGACGCGGGCCTGACCAAGGAGCAGGTGCGGGCCGCCTCGCGGGAGTGGGGCCTCGTCACGGCCGACAAGCCGGCACTGGCCTGTCTCGCGTCCCGCATCGCTTACGGCGTGCCGGTCACCCTGACCCGGCTGGCTCGGGTGGACCGTGCGGAAACGGCGCTGCGCGCGCTGCTGCAGCCGACGGACGTCCGGGTGCGGGACCTCGGGGACGGCAGCGCCCGCGTCGAGCTGGACCCGGACGCGCTCGCGCGCTGGGACGGGACGGCGGAGACGGCGGTGCGGGCGGAGGGGTTCGACCCGGTGACGACGCGTGTCTTCCGGTCCGGGTCGATGAACTCAGTGGTGCTTGGCGCCCCGGAGCAGGCCGAGCAGCGCGAGCCCGAAGCCCACCGGTAGCAGCAGCGCGACGAGGTTCAGCGCCTCGGGAGCGTCGTGCTGCCCCAGGAAGAACGGCACGACGATCGCCACGACGGCCACGACGCCGATCGCGAACACCACGGCGCCGCCCCGGACGAGCAGGTCACCGGGGGCGCGGTCGCGTGGAGCCATGCGACCAGGGTAGGGAAGGCCCGAGCGCGCTTATGCGGGGGTGAGCCCCAGCTGCTCCAGCATCTCTGCCTGGTCGTAGTAGAACCGGTGCTCGCGGATCAGCCCGTCGCGCACGACAGCGACGTCGCACTCGCGAAGGTGGATGCGCTTGCCGGTGGGCGCTACGTCCCCGCCCGGCATCGCCATCGGCCCGGTGTGGGTGCCGACGACGTAGCCCTCGTCGATGGCCGCGTCACCGTCCTCGTGCTCCGCGAGCATCTCCCACGTGACGTCGGGGAACGCGACGAAGAACTGCCGCGCCCACTCCGCGATCTCGTCGCGGCCCTTCACCTCGCCGGCGTCGGGTGTGACCGCGACGGCGTCCGGGGCGTAGAGCCTCGCGAGCATGTCGATGTCCTTGGCCTCGAACGCGGCGGTCATCTGGTCCAGCACTTGCCGTGCCTGTCCCATGGTGACTTCCCTCCCGAGCCGTCCGGCCGGCGGGCGCCGAGCCGTAGCCGGCTCTCGACCCATGAGACTCCCGGCGACCGGAGGTGTCCAGGGGCCTGGGGCAGAGTGCAGCCGACCAGCAAGTGCACAGAGATGGATCGGCCCTTTAGCCTGACGAGGGAGATCTCGAGACAGGACGTGCGACGTGCCCACCGGCAAGGTCAAGTTCTTCGACAAGGACAAGGGCTTCGGCTTCGCGACCCGCGACGACGGCGGGGACGTGTTCGTGCCCAAGACAGCGCTGCCCTCCGGCATGGACGAGCTCAAGGCCGGCACCCGGATCGAGTTCGGCGTCGCCGCCGGCAAGAAGGGCGAGCAGGCGTTGTCCGTGATCGTGCTCGACGCGCCACCGACCGTCGCCGGCGCTCGTCGCCCCGCCGAGGAGCTGCAGGTGATGGTGGAGGACACCGTCAAGCTCATCGAGCTCAAGGTCCAGCCGGCGCTGCGCCGGGGGAAGTACCCCGACCGCGAGGCCGGCAAGAAGGTCGCCCAGATCCTGCGCGCGATCGCCAACGAGCTCGACGCCTAGTCCTCTCCTTGCGTCCTCAGGCGCGCGAGCGTGGGCGTGGGAGAGTTCGTGAGGACGTAACGGGGTCAGCGGAGCGGGCCGGCCACAGGCGGCACGAGCCCCTCGGCCGCGGCACGCGTGAGCAGCGCCTCGACGGCGGCGTAGCCGTCCTCGCCGAGCTCGCGGGTGAACTCGTTGACGTAGAGGTCGATGTGCTGCTGGCACACGTCCGGGTCCATCTCCTGCGCGTGCTCGGCCACGAACGCCGCCGACGCCGACGGCGAGGCCCACGCGTGCTCCACCGACGCCCGCACCGTCTCGGTCAGCCCATCAACGTCGAGCGAGCGCCGTGCCACGATCGCCCCGAGCGGGATCGGCAGTCCCGTCTCGGCCTCCCACCACTCGCCCAGGTCCTGCAGGCACACCAGCCCGTACGACGGGTAGGTGAACCGCGACTCGTGGATCACCAGCCCCGCGTCGACCACCCCGTCACGCACCGCGGGCATGATCTTCTCGAAGGGCATGACCTCCACGTCGTACCCCTGGCGCCACAGCCGCAGCAGCAGGTACGCCGTCGTCTGCTCACCCGGTACGGCGATCCGGGCCTCCTCCAGGGGCTGGTCGGGGGTGCGCGCGAGGACCAGCGGCCCCACTCCGTGACCGAGCGCTCCGCCGCATGGCAGCAGCGCGTAGTCGTCGAGCAGCGCCGGGAGCGCGGCGTAGGAGACCTTCACGACGTCGAACGAGCGGGCGGTCTGGTTGCACACGTCGATGTCGGCGAAGGTCACGTCCACAGCGGGCCCGGGCACCTGGCCGTGCACCCACGCGGAGAACACGAAGGTGTCGTTGGGACAGGGCGAGATCCCGAGTGTCAGAGCCACGCGTCCTCCAGCAGCAGCGACCCTGCACGGCTCAACGCCGCGAAGGCGGCTGGGAAGTCCCAGGTGGACGTGTCGCGGTCGCCGACCAGGTTGCTGACCGCCCGGACCTCGAGCACTGGTGTGCCGAACGGCCGAGCCCCCTCGAGCACGCCCCAGCCCTCCATGGCCTCGCCGACCGGGCCGTACCGCTCGGCCAGCACGTCGGCCCGGGCCCGCGTCCCGGTCACGGTGGAGACCGTCACCACCGGCCCGGTCACGATCTCGCCGAGGCGCTTCACCGCCGCGGTGAGCAGCTCCGGGTCCACGGCCGCGACGTCGTCAGCCCACCCCAGTGAGCTCATCGACAGGAAGCCGTCGGTGGAATCGGCGCCCAGGTCGGCGGCCACGAGCTCGGTTGCAACCACGAGGTCGCCGGGGCCCGCCGTACCGCGGAACGCGCCGCACAGGCCCAGCGACAGCACGACCTCGTAGGACCCGCTAACGAGCGCCACCCCCGTGCACGCCGCAGCGGCGGCGGGGCCGATGCCGCAGACCAGCACGTCGGCCGAGGCGGTGCGGGCGGCGCGGAACGGCCCCACGTCCGCCGGCGACGCCGCGACGTCACGCAGCAGGGCGGTGCGCTCCTGAGGCGTCGCGACCACCGCCAGCAGCGTCACGGCTGCGTCAGTCCTGCACCAGCTGGATGCGCCACACGCCGGTCACCTTGGCGTCGTCGGCCACGTGGTCGAGCGACCGGACCTCGAGGTTGACGACCCCCTTGTTCTGCGCGAACTGCGGCGTGTAGCTGAAGTAGCGCTCGTCCTGCACGCCCGAGCTGGCCTGGGCGTCGGCGTCGACGAGCACCCAGCCGTGCTTGGCCAGCGCGCTGTCGACGTCGATGCCGACCCGCTCGCCGGGCTTCACCTTCACCACCGAGACCCGGTCGAGGTGCTCCACGCAGTCCCGCTTCTGGACGGTCTGGCCGTCCCGGCAGAACACCGTCGCCTCCGAGTGCGCGGACTCCGAGCCGCTGCTCACCGTCACGCCCGGCGTGGGCTTCTGGCAGCCGGCGAGCGCGGCCAGCGCGACGGCGGCCGCGGCGGCGTGGGCGAGGGGACGGGCGCGCATCGAGGTACTCCGGAGGTCCCGTGTGCGGAGGAGGCACACTTGAGGCATGGTCAGCATGCGCCGCAGGCTGCGCGGCATCACGACGAGGGTATCGGGGGCGGTCGTGGAAGCTCCTCCGGCACCCGTCGAGCCCGTCGAGCCGGCGCCCCAGGAGTCGGCCGCGACGGTCGACCCGCTCCTCGCGGGCGCGGTCGATCTCGCCCGGCGGGCGGCCCGCGACGCCGCCGGCACCAAGGTCGGCGAGCACCTCGGCATCGAGGAGGACGACGTGCTCGTCGTCACCCACTCGTTCGCCAGCAAGGACCCCGCGTACGTCGGGTGGCGCTGGGCCGTCACGGTGGCGCGGGCCGAGGACTCCGACGTCGTGACCGTCGACGAGGTGGTGCTGCTGCCCGGCGAGGGCGCCCTGCTCGCGCCGGAGTGGGTGCCGTGGAGCGAGCGGGTCCAGCCCGGCGACCTCGCCCCGGGCGACATCCTGCCGACCAAGGTCGACGACCTGCGGCTCGTCCCGTCGTACACGGTTGCGGAGGACGAGCTCGCCGCCGAGACGTTCTGGGAGCTCGGGCTCGGCCGGCCACGCACGCTGTCCGTCGAGGGGCGGCTGGACGCCGCCGAGCGCTGGTACGACGGGGACGCAGGCCCCTCCACCCCCATGGCTCGGCAGGCCCCCGGGCACTGCCTCGACTGCGGCTTCCGGGTCCCGCTCGCCGGCGCCCTGAGCGCGGCGTTCGGGGTGTGCGCCAACGCCTTCTCGCCGGACGACGGCAAGGTCGTGGCCCTCGACCACGGGTGCGGGGCGCACAGCGAGGCGAGTGTGGAGGCACCGGTCGCGGCCACGCCCGGGATGGTCGTCGAGGACGAGGTGCTCGACCTCGTGGTGCTGGCAGAGGCGCCCGAGGACGAGACGCCTGACGGGCACGCCAGCTGAGGTCGTTCGACCTCGCCGGCTTGCGGGCGGCGGTCCTGACCGCCTGGCGAGCCGCGCCGGCGCGGTTCCGGGAGGACGCGAACGCCGAGGACGACCTCGCCACCGGCCCCTACCGTGACCGGCTCGTCGTTGAGCTGGCCCAGAACGCCTGCGATGCAGGGGCTTCCTGGCTCTCTCTAGTACTGGATGACGGGGTTCTGGTCGCTGCCAACGACGGTGCCCCTCTGACCGCGGAGGGCGTTGCGGCGCTGGCGTCGTTGCGGGCCTCGGCCAAGCGCACCGGGCGGACGGTGGGTCGGTTCGGCGTGGGCTTCGCGGCGGTGGCGGCGGTGGCTGACGAGGTGGTCGTGGCCTCGCCGACCGGTTCGGTGCTGTTCTCGCGGGCGCGGGCCCGCGAGGTGGTGGACGGCGTCCCGGAGCTCGCCGCGGAGCTGGCGGCCCGTCACGGACACGTGCCGCTGCTGCGGCTGCCCTTCGAGAGTGACGCGACCGCGACCGAGGGGGTCGAGGTCCGCGTCACGGTGCGTCCGGAGGCCCGCGAGCGGGTGCGGGCGATGCTCGACGGCATCGACCCGACCCTCCTGCTCGTGCTGCCCGGGCTCACCACCCTGAGCGTGCTCGACCGCGAGACCACGGCGGTGCGCGACGGGGACGACCTGCTCCTCGGCGGCACGCGGTGGCGGGTCGCCCGAGCGGAGGGGTCGGTGGACCCGGCGCTGCTGGCAGAGCGGCCGGTCGAGGAACGGGCCCAGGACCGCTGGTCGGTCACCTGGGCGGTGCCGCTCGCCGACGGCCGCCCGGCGCCGCTGCCCACCGGGGTGTCTGCGGTGCTTCGGGCGCCGACGCCCACGGACGACCCGCTCTCGCTCCCGGCGGTGCTGGCGGCCTCGCTGCCGCTGGGGCCGGACCGGCGACGCGTGGCCCTCGGGCCGCTCGCCGACGAGGTGCTCCGGCACGCGGCGGAGCTGCTCGGCGAGCTGGTGGCGGCGCTGCCGCTGGACCCGTCCCGCCTGCTCCTCGTGCCGCCGCCGCTCGCGGCCGGCGAAGTCGACGCCCGACTCGCGTCATGTGTGCTGCAGGTGTGTCGGCCCGAGGTCGTGCTGGGCCACCCGCGTCCGGTGGTGCTCGAGGGCGCGAGTCCACAGCTCTGCGCGCTCCTCGAGGACGTGGTGGACGGGTTGCTCCCGAGCGAGTGGTCGGCCTCGCGCTGGGCCGCTCCGCTCGCCCGGCTGGGTGCCCGACGGCTGTCGTTGGCCGAGCTCACCGAGGTGCTCGCCGGTGTGGAGCGGGAGCCGAGCTGGTGGGGGGAGCTCTACGCGGCGCTGCCGCCCGACGCGGACCAGCTGGGTGCGCTGCCGGTGCCGCTCACCGACGGCCGGCTCGCGGCTGCCCCGCGCGGGCTGCTGCTCACCGAGAGCCACGTGGACCTGTCACCGCTCGGCTTCCGGGTCGTGCACCCGGACGCGGCGCACGACCTGCTGCTTCGGCTGGGTGCCCAGCACAGCGAGCCGCGGGCGCTGCTCGAGGACCCGCGGGTGCGGGCCGCGGTCGAGTCGCTGGAGGAGGCGGACGACGAGGAGTGCGCCTCTGTCGCGGCCGCGGTGCTCGACCTGGTGGGGGCCGCGGACCTGCGGCCGGGGCAGCTGCCGTGGTTGGGCGCCCTCCCGCTCCCGACCGTCGACGGAGACCTGCGCCCGGCAGGCGAGCTGCTGCTGCCCGGCGGTCCGCTCGCGTCAGTGGTGGACCAGGAGGCCGGCTTCGGCGTGGTCGCCGACGGGGTGGCGCACCCAGACGTGCTGGGGGCAGTCGGGGTGCTGCGTTCTTTCGCCTTCGTGCCCGTGGAGGAGGCCGAGGGGGTCGACGGGCTGGACGAGTGGCTCGCCGGGCTGGGGCCGGACGAGCAGCCCGGCCTGGTCGTCCGCGACCTCGACCTCGTGAAGCCCGAGGCCTGGCCCGAGGCGCTCGCGCTCCTGGGACCTGACCTGCCGCCGTACGCCGTGTGGTGGCTGCGCCGGCACCCCGTGCTGGACGGCGAGCGACCGGACCGCCTGCGCCGCAAGGGCACCGCACCGCTGCTGGCCGGGTTGGTCGACGAGTCGGACCACCCGCTGGTGACGCTCACCTCGGTGGCCGAGCTCGACCCGGCTGTGCTCCTCGACCGGCTCGCCGACCCGGCCCGCTCGGTGGAGCGCGACCAGCTTCGCGCGCTGCACGCGCACCTGGCGGGCTGCCACCACCTGCCGCTGCCCGAGCGCGTGCGCGCCGTCGCCGACGGTGAGCTCGTCGTCGTGCCGGCCGAGGACGCGCTCGTGGTGGACCGGCCGGACCTGCTGCCCCGGGTGTCGCCGTACGCCGTCGTCCCGGTGCCCCTCGAGCTGGCGTCGTCGTTGGCGCAGGCCCTGGACCTGCCGCTGGCCTCGGAGGTGCTCGGGCCGCCGCCGCTCGCCGGCACGCCGGTCCCGTGGGGGGAGGTGCCCGGCGGGTACGTCGAGCACGAGCGCCTCGACGTCCTCACCGCCGGCGGTGAGCCGGTCGAGGTGCCCTGGGTGGCCGTGGGTCACGTCGACCACGTGGTCGGGATGGAGGGCAGGGCGCGGGCGCTCGCGTGGCGCCTCGGTCGGTGGGCCGACCGGCACGCGGTGCTGGCACGGCTGCGCGGCGACGCCGACCCCGACGAGACCGACCTCGACCCCGTCTGAGCCCTTCGGAGCTGCCGGCGACTAGGATGGTGGTGCTGCGTGCAGCACCACCCGGCCGCCGAGCGTCGACGACGATCCGCTCTGCTCCCAGGCCTCGCGCGTGGAGAGGGAAACCGAACCCTCTCGCAAGGGAACCGAGGCATCGGCCGCTCGGGTGCTGTGCGTGCGCGCCGGTACGACATCACGCCGAAGGAGAGCCCGACACGTGGCCACGGGCCGTCGCACGCGACACCGGAGCTCCGCCCCGACTCAGCGTGCCCGCACGCGCCCTGCCGACCGGGACCTGCTCGAGGTGCTCGCACGCACGGTGCGCAACGTCGAGCAGGCCGTGGCGCGCAGCCAGGTGCGTCCCTCCACCCGCGCGTCGTTCCAGGCCGCGGCGCTGCTGCTGCGTGAGGAGCGGGACCGCCTGCAGACCGCCGCGATGCCCCAGTCCCGACGCACCGAGCAGCAGAAGAAGATCGACCTCGTGGCGACCGCCATGGCACGGACGGCCGCCCGCAACCACACGTTCCTCGCGCTGCTCGCCGACGACGCCCCGCTGCTGCCCGACACCCCCGTGCTCATGCGCGAGATGCGTCAGGCCGCCGGCATCGAGGAGCAGCAGCAACCCGTGGTCGCGGAGGCTCCGGTGGACGAGGAGCGCCCGGCGTCACGGCAGGTCGTGCCCCGTTCCGTCGTGTCGCGGCAGCTCGCGAACCCGTTCCTCGAACCCGACTTCAGCGCACCGCTGCCGACGAAGGCCCGGCCGCGGCTGCTCGCGGGGTGGGACCTGCTGGAGCCGCTGCTGCGCGCGTTCGAGCAGGCCTCGAGCGGGGCCCCGTCGTGCATGCGGCTGCCCGAGCCGTGGACGCTCGCGACCCCTGGCGGTCTGGAGCTCATGCCGCATCAGGGGCAGGTCGTCGCCGCCGTAGAAGAGGGGCACCGGACCTTCCTGCTCGCCGACGAGCCGGGGCTGGGCAAGACCGCACAGGCACTGCTGGCGGCGCACGCCGCGAACGCCTACCCGCTGCTGGTGGTGGTGCCGAACGTCGTCAAGACGAGCTGGGCGCGCGAGGTCAGCCTGTGGACGCCTCAGCGCGCAGTCACGGTCGTGCACAGCGACGGTGAGACCGTCGACGCGTTCGCCGACATCGTCGTGGTCAACTACGAGCTGCTCGACCGGCACGTCGGCTGGCTCGGCGACCTGGGCTTTCGCGGGATGGTGGTCGACGAGGCCCACTTCATCAAGAACAAGACGTCGCTGCGCTCCCGGCACGTCCTCGAGCTGTCCCGTCGGGTCCGGGAGCGGACCGTCCGCCCGCTGCTGATGGCGCTCACCGGCACCCCGCTGATCAACGACATCGAGGACTTCCTCGCGATCTGGGAGTTCCTCGGCTGGATCACGCCCAGCGACCCGGGGCCCGTGCTGACGCACGCGCTGGAGGACAACGGCTTCACGCCCGCCGAGACGGAGTTCTACCCGGCGGCAAGGTCCGCGGTCATCGACCTGGGCATCGTCCGCCGACGCAAGGTCGACGTCGCCGCCGACATCCCCTCCCGACGCATCGCCGACCTCCCCGTCGAGCTCGAGGGCGCGGTCGGCCGCTCGATCCAGCAGGCCGAGCAGGCTCTGGTACGCCGGCTCCTCCGCCGTTACGACAGCCTCGCGGCAGCTCGGGGCGAACAGCTCGTCGGCATCGACGAGGCGCTGGTCCGACAGGTCGCCGCCTGGGAACGCCAGGAGGGGAGCGAGACCTCGGACGGCAACGTGTTCAGCCTGCTGCGCCGGATCGGGCAGGCGAAGGCCTCGCTCGCCGCTGACTTCGCCGCGCAGCTGTCCCACAACGCCGGCAAGGTCGTGTTCTTCGCCAAGCACGTCGACGTCATGGACACCGCGGAGCGGGTCCTCGCCCAACGGGGTCTGCGCTCCACCTCCGTCCGCGGCGACCAGACCGCGAGGGCGCGTCAGCAGGCGATCGACGCGTTCACCAACGACCCGGACGTGTCCGTGATCGTGTGCTCGCTCACCGCTGCGGGCGTCGGCCTGAACCTGCAGGTGGCCTCGAACGTCGTGCTCGCCGAGCTGTCCTGGACCGCCGCGGAGCAGACGCAGGCGATCGACCGGGTGCACCGCATCGGCCAGGACCAGCCGGTCACGGCGTGGCGGGTCATCGCCGCACAGACGGTCGACGCGCGCATCACCGACCTCATCGACCGCAAGGCCGGACTCGCGGCGCGCAGCCTCGACGGCTCCGACGAGGAAGTCGCGTCGTCGGTCGACGTCCAGCTCGAGGCCCTCGTCGGGCTGCTCACCGACGCCTTGGTCGCCCGCGGCTGAGGACGCTGTCAGGCGGCGCGCTGGAGGGCGGCGCGGCGGCGCCGGCAGTACTCCACGCCCGCGAGCCCGAGCCCGGCCCCTGCCGCGCACATCTGCCACCACCAGCGGTGGATGTCGACGCCAGCCGCCGCCAGCACCAGCAGCACCACCAGGGCGACCGCCCACAGCGCCGTGCCGGTCGCGACGATCAGGACGTCGTCGGTCTCGAGCGGCGGCGGGTCGGGGCGGCGTTCCACGGGGAGACGGTACGCGCTGCCGTCGAGCAGCTCCCGCACCGCCCTTGATCAACAGGACTTCTGCGCCGGGACACGCGGGCGTGTCGAGTCAGGTTCTCCTGTTGATCACGGAGGAGGGGGTTTAGTTAGCACAGGTAATGAGTTATGCTTAGGACATGCCTGCCGACCCCGCCCTCGCCTCGGAGCTGCGGACGTCGGTCATGCGCCTCGCGCGCCGGCTCCGTCGCATGCGCACCGACACCACGCTCTCGCTCGGCCAGCTCGCCGCGCTCGGCACCCTGGACCGCCACGGCCCGCTGTCCCCGGGCGAGCTGGCGACCCACGAGCGGGTGCAGCCCCCCTCGATGACCCGCATCGTCAAGGCGCTCGAGGCCGAGGGGTTCGTCAGCCGGCAGCCTCACCCGACCGACCGCCGTCAGGTCGTGGTGGCGCTCGCCCCGGCCGGCCAGGAGCTGCTGCGCGCCGACCGCCGCCGGCGCGAGGCCTGGCTCGCTCAGCGGCTCTGCGAGCTCACGCCCGAGGAGCGCCAGGTGCTCCGCGAGGCCGCTGCCGTGCTCGACAAGCTGGGCCGCCTGTGAGCCCGACCTTCCGCTCGCTGCGCGTGCGCAACTACCGCCTGTTCGCCACCGGCCAGGCGGTCTCGCTGTCCGGCACCTGGGGCCAGCGCGTCGCCCAGGACTGGCTGGTCCTGAACCTCACCAACAGCTCGGCGACCGCGCTCGGCGTCGTCACGGCGCTGCAGTTCCTGCCCGTGCTTGTTCTCAGCCTGTACGGCGGGGTGCTGGCCGACCGGTACGACAAGCGCCGCCTGCTGGTCGGTGCCCAGGCCGCCATGGGGGTGCTGGCCCTCGTCCTGGGCGTGCTCGACCTCACCGGCCTGGTGCAGCTCTGGCACGTCTACGCGCTCGCCCTCGGGCTCGGGATCGCCACGGCCGTCGACACCCCGACGCGGCAGGCCTTCGTCAGCGAGATGGTCGGCCACGACGACCTGCCGAACGCCGTGAGCCTCAACAGCGCCACCTTCAACGCCTCCCGCATCGTGGGCCCGGCCCTCGCCGGCCTGGCCATCCACCAGTGGGGCACCGCCTCGGTCTTCCTCGCGAACGGGCTCTCCTACGTCGCCGTCATCGCTGGGCTGCTGATGATGCGCTCCGCAGAGTTGTTCCCCGGCACCCCCCAGCCGGCCGCCAAGGGCCAGGTCCGCGAAGGCATCCGCTACGTGCGCGAGCGCCGGCACCTGCTCGTGCCCATCCTGCTGGTGTTCATGGTCGGCACCTTCGGGCTGAACTTCCAGATCACGTTGTCGCTGGTCGCGAAGAAGGTGTTCCACACCGGGCCGTCCAGCTTCGGCCTGCTCACCTCGGCCTTCGCCGTCGGGTCGCTGCTCGGCGCTCTGGCCAGCGCCCGCCGTACAACGGCACCGCGAGCCTCGCGGATGGTGGCCGCTGCGGTGGTGTTCGGGGTGCTCGAGATGGTGGTGGGCGTCGCCCCGACGTTCCGCTCGATGCTGCTGCTGCTGGTGCCCACCGGCGCGGCCGTGCTCACGTTCACCACCACCGCGAACGCCATCGTGCAGCTCGGGAGCGAGGTGGCCGTGCGCGGGCGCGTGATGGCGCTCTACGTGCTGGTGTTCCTCGGCGGCACGCCGGTCGGGGCGCCGGTCATCGGGTGGGTGGCGCAGCAGTACGGCGTTCGCATCAGCCTCGTCGCCGGCGGCGCGGTGTGCGCCCTGAGCGCCCTGGTCGCCGGCGCGCTGCTGGCCGAGCGTCCCCTTCTTCGCTCCGGCGCTCGTTCGCTGGGCGAGCTGGCGTCGCCGCTCAGGCGATGAGCAGGTACCGCGGCGCCTTGACGCGCATGACGCTGTAGCTGCGGTCGCCGCCCAGGTTGTACTGCTCCACGAGCACCGAGCCGTCGGCGTACACCTGCTTGACCCAGCCGACGTGGCCGTACCCGCCGGCGGTGAACCGGCCGTTGGGCTTGGCCGAGCCCTTGCCGTAGTAGGCGCCGCTCTCGTGGGCGTTCCACTGCGCGACGGCCCCGACGCGCGGCTTGGCGCTGATGCCGATGCCGAGGCGGCGCGCCGTGTCGTCCCAGGTGTAGGCGCTGCCCCACTTGTCCCTGTTGTCGATCGCGTGCCCGTGCTGGGCCAGTCGCCACGCCGCGAAGCTCACGCACTGCCGCTGCGTGAAGCCCCAGCGGTCGATCGCGTAGAAGTCGGTCTGGGTGCGGTACGGGTAGTCGTCGACGCCTCGCGGTTGGGCGGTCTGCGAGGCAGTGCGTGTGGTCGTGACCCGCGGCGCCGTCGTACGGCGGGTGACCGGCCGGGCCGAAGGCCGCACCACCGTACGACGGGGCGTTGACGTCACGACCGGGCGCGGCGCCACGGTCACCCGCGGGGTCGCGGCGGGGGTGGGCGTCGACGTCGGCGTGGCCGCCGGTGCTACGGCGACCACGGGCTCGGTGGAGGAGGCCGGGGCAGGCGCCGCGGCCGAGGTCACGTTCGAGGTGAGCAGCAGCGCCGCGAGCGCAGGCGCGGTCAGGCCGAGGGCGGTCGACACCGCCTTCGGCACGGAACGCGTCGCCAGTCGCACCTGATCGCTCCTCGTGAGGGGTCGATCAGTGCTTCGTCAGGTCTGCTGAGGTCCTGAAGGCCGAACGGCGGATGAGACGCGTCACCACCCGGTCGGGTGGTCCCTCAGCCGGTACGCCGGAGCCGGCGCACCAGCCGCCCGAGCGAGCCCGGGCGCAGCGCGGACGCCAGGCAGGCCAGCGCGAGCAGGACGAACGGTACGGACAGGACGAGCAGCACAACCCGGGCCGAGACCGGGACGTCCGCGAGGTGTGCGAACAGCGGCACGAGGAACAGCAGCAGGAACGCCGCCATCGCCAGGTTGACGACCCGCGGCACCCAGGCCTGCGGCAAACGCTCGCTCAGAGGTTCTTCACCACGTGGTCGATGCACGCCGTCAGCGCCTCGACGTCGTCCGGCTCGACGGCCGGGAACATCGCGACCCGCAGCTGGTTGCGGCCGAGCTTGCGGTAGGGCTCGACGTCCACCACGCCGTTGGCACGCAGCACCTTGGCCACAGCGGCCGCGTCCACGTCCTCGCTGAAGTCGATCGTGCCGACGACGTTCGAGCGCAGCGCCGGGTCGGTGACGAACGGCGTGGCGTACGGCGAGGCCTCGGCCCAGCCGTACAGCCGGTGTGCCGAGTCCGCCGTACGAGACATGCACCAGTCCAGACCGCCCTGGGCGTTCATCCACTCGACCTGGTCGGCCATCATCAGCAAGGTGGCGACCGCCGGCGTGTTGTAGGTCTGGTCCAGGCGGCTGTTGTCGATCGCGGTCTGCAGGTCGAGGAAGGCCGGCGTCCAGCGGTCGTTCAGGGCCGCGACCCGGTCGACCGCGGCCGGTGACATGAGGGCCACCCACAGCCCACCGTCGCTCGCGAAGCACTTCTGCGGGGCGAAGTAGTAGACGTCGGTCTCGCTGACGTCGACGGTCAGGCCGCCGGCGCCGGAGGTGGCGTCGACGAGGTGCAGCGCGTCGGTGTCGGCACCAGCCGGCCGGCGTACCGGACGGGCCACGCCGGTGGAGGTCTCGTTGTGCGGGGTGGCGTAGACGTCGATGCCCGGGACGGGGGCGAAGTCCGGCGCCGTGCCCGGCTCGGCCTTGATCACAACCGGCTCGCCGAGGTGCGGCGCGGCCGCGACGCCCTCCGCGAACTTGCCGCCGAACTCGCCGAACACCAGGTGCTGGGCCCGGTCGCGGACCAGGCAGAAGGTCGCGACGTCCCAGAACGCGGTCGCCCCGCCGTTGCCGAGCACGACCTCGTAGCCGTCGGGCAGGCCGAACAGCTCCGCGAGCCCGGCGCGCACGCGCGCCACCACGTCCTTGACAGGCTTCTGCCGGTGAGACGTGCCCATGACGGCGGCGTGGGCACGCAGCGCGTCCAGCTGCGCCGGGCGCACCCTGGACGGGCCGGAGCCGAAGCGCCCGTCGGACGGCAGCAGCTGCTTGGGGATCTCGATGGTCATCAGAGCGAGTTCCGCGCCGGCATCTCGCCGACCGGCACGTCGTCGATGGATCGGGGGGCGGCCCCGACGTAGCGGGCCGACGGGCGGATCAGCTTGTTGAGCTTCTTCTGCTCGAGGATGTGCGCGCTCCACCCGGCCGTGCGGGCGCAGGTGAACATCGAGGTGAACATGTGCGCCGGAACCTCGGCGAAGTCGAGCACGACGGCCGACCAGAACTCGACGTTCGTGCGCAGCGGCCGGTCCGGGTAGCGGTCGGTGAGCTCCTCGATGGCGGCCTTCTCGAGGGCCTCGGCCACCTCGTAGCGGCTGGAGCCCAGCTCCTTCGCCGTACGACGGAGGACGCGGGCGCGGGGGTCCTCGGCGCGGTAGACCCGGTGGCCGAAGCCCATCAGGCGCCGACCCGCGTCGAGCTCGCGCTTGACGTACGCCGTCGGGTCGCCGGAGCGCTCCACGTCGTCGAGCATGTGCAGCACGCGGGACGGTGCGCCGCCGTGCAGCGGGCCGGACAGCGCGCCGATGGCGCCCGAGATCGCCGCAGCAACGTCCGCGCCGGTCGAGGCGATGACCCGCGCAGTGAAGGTGGACGCGTTCATGCCGTGCTCGGCGGCCGAGACGAAGTAGGCGTCGACGGCCTTGGTGTGCAGCGGGTCGGGGTCGCCCTTCCAGCGGATCATGAACCGTTCGACGATGGTGGACGCCTTGTCGACCTCGCTCTGCGGCACCATCGGCCTGCCGAGGCCGCGGGCGGACTGCGCGACGAAGGCGAGCGCCATGACGGAGACGCGGGCGAGGTCCTCGCGGATCTGCTCCAGGCCGATGTCGAGGGTCTGCTGCAGGCCCCAGGCCGGGGCGAGCATCGCGACGGCCGACTGCACGTCCACGCGGATGTCGCCGGAGTGCACCGGCAGCGGGAACGGCTCGGCCGGCGGCAGGCCGGGACGGAACTTGCCGTCGACGAGCAGGCCCCAGACGTTGCCGAACGACACGTTGCCGACGAGGTCCTCGATGTCGACACCGCGGTAGCGGAGCGCGGAGCCTTCCTTGTCGGGCTCGGCGATCTCGGACTCGAAGGCGATGACGCCCTCCAGACCCGGCTTGAAGGTCTCGTCAGCCATGTCTGTGCGGCTCCAGGTTCGTAGGGGGTGACCCGTCCGCGCCCCATTCTGCCGTGCGTCCAGGACGACGTGTGCGAGAGGCTGTCCGGGTGCACCCCGACCTCGCCTCGCTGCGCCGCGAGTACGTCCGGTCGGGCCTCACGGAGGAGGACCTCGAGCCCACCTGGGAGCAGCAGCTGCGGCGATGGTTCGCCGACGTGGCGCACCTCGACGAGCCGAACGCGATGGTCCTGGGCACCGCCGCGGCGGACGGCACGCCGAGTGCCCGGACGGTGCTGCTGAAGGGGTTCGACGCCCGCGGTCTCGTCTTCTTCACCAACCGGCGCAGCCGCAAGGGCCGCGAGCTCGCCGAGAACCCGCGCGCGTCGCTCGTCCTGCCCTGGCACGAGCTGCAGCGCCAAGTGGTGGCGGTCGGCAGGGTGGAGCTCGTCGACGACGTCGACTCGGACGCCTACTTCGCGGGCCGGCCCCGGGACGCCCAGCTCGGTGCCTGGGCGTCGGAGCAGTCGTCGGTGCTGGTCTCGCGGTCCTTCCTCGAGGAGCGCTTGGCGGAGGTGGTGGCGCGCTTCGAGGGTGTGCCGGTACCCCGGCCCCCGCACTGGGGCGGCTACCGCGTGGTGCCCGACACGGTGGAGTTCTGGCAAGGACGTGCGGGCCGGCTGCACGACCGGCTGCGGTTCCGGCGTACCGGCGACGGGTGGGCCGTCGAAAGGCTCGCGCCGTGAGGAAGTGGGTGCTCGACCTTTCGCCGTTGCGGGTCTCGCCCGCCTTCCGGCGGCTGACGGTCGGGGACTCGATCTCGATCGTCGGCACGCAGGTCACGGCCGTGGCCATCCCGCTGCAGGTCTACCGCCAGACCGGCTCGGCGGCCGCGGTCGGAGCTGTCGGGCTGGTCGGTCTCGTCCCGCTCGTCGTTCTTGGCCTGTACGGCGGGGCGGTGGCCGACGCGGTCGACCGCCGTCGGCTCGTCATGCTCGTCACGGCCGGCCAGGCGGTGCTGTCGACGGTCCTGGCTCTGCAGGCGTTCGCGGGGCTGGGGTGGACCTGGCTGCTGTACGTGATCATCGCGCTCCAGTCGGCGCTGTTCGCGCTCGAGCACCCGGCCCGGTCGGCGTTCGTGCCGCGGTTGCTGCCGACCGAGCTGCTGCCCTCGGCGAACGCGCTGCGGCTCGCCGTCTTCAACCTGGGGCTGACCCTCGGCCCGTTGCTGGCCGGTCTGCTCGTCGGCGTCTTCGGGTTCGGGACGGCGTACGCGCTGGACGCCTTGTCGTTCGTGGCCGGGTTCGTGGCGGTGTCGTCGTTGCCGGCGATGGCGCCGGAGGGCGGCGGCCGGTCGGCCGGGTTGGCGTCGGTGGTGGAGGGGCTGCGGTTCCTCTGGACCAAGCAGGTGCTGCTGCTGACGTTCGTGGTCGACATCATCGCCATGGTGTTCGGGATGCCACGGGCGCTGTTCCCGTCGCTGGCCGACCAGACCTTCCACGGGGGCGCGAAGACGGTCGGGCTGCTCTTCGCCGCGCTGTCTGCGGGAGCCCTGCTGGGGGCGGTGTTCGGCGGGTGGTTCGGACGGGTGCACCGGCAGGGCGTCGCGGTGGTCGCCGCGATCGTGGCGTGGGGCGCCTGCATCGTGGGGTTCGGCCTCACCTCCAGCCTGGCGGTCGCGCTGGTCCTGCTCGCAGGAGCGGGAATGGCCGACATGGTCTCCGCGGCGTTCCGCACCGCGATCCTGCAAGCCGCCACGCCCGACGAGATGCGCGGCCGGCTCGGGGGCGTGTTCATCGTGGTGGTCGCGGGCGGGCCGCGGCTCGGCGACGGGCGCGCTGGGGCCATGGGCGCCTGGCTGGGGGTGCAGCAGTCGGTGGTGATCGGCGGGGTGCTCGTCATGGTTCTGACGCTGCTGGTGGCGGCGCTGGTGCCGGCGTTCCTCGCCTACGACAGCCGCCACCCTGAGGCGGTCAGCGAGGCTGAGGTGGGGTAGGCCTTCGGAACGTGTTCTAGGTTGCTCCTCGTGCGCGAGGGGACGTGGGACTACGAGGTGACAGCGCGCTGCGCGTTGGCCGACGCGGTGGCGCTGCTGTCGGACGTCGAGCGGCAGGGCGAGCTGCACCCGCTCATCACCAAGGTCGAAGCCGTGCCGCCGGTGCCAGGGGCGCTGAAGAGCTACGCCGTCACCGACCGACTCCGCTGGGGACCGGTGAGGTTTCGCATCACCTACCACGCCGACGTCCTGGCAGTGTCCGACAAGGAGGTCGTCACCGTCGCGCGGCAGCGACCGCGCACGACGCTGCGGAGCACGGTGCGCTTCCACCCTGAGGGAGACACGGTCCGGATCGCGGTCACCGTGGTGCTGCGGGCGCCGACGCCGCTGTTCGCGTACGCCTACCGCACGGGGCGTGCCGCCCACCTGGAGCTCGCTGAGCGGATCCGGACCCTGCTCGAGAGGGGCGTCCGGCCCGAGCCCCCAAAGAGATGAGAAGCGAGCTCGCTCGGATGCCAGGCTGCGGTTGGGGCCGGGAAGCCTGTCACCATCGTTTGTAGCACTGCCCTCCTTGCCGACCTTCGGCAAGGGAGACGTGATGACGGCAGTGATGATCGGGGTCGATCCGCACAAGCGCAGCAACACCGCCCTGGTCCTCGACGGGCAAGAGAACGTGCTCGCCAAGCAGCGGTTCCCCAACGACCGGGAGGGTTACCGGGCGTTGAAGGCGTTCGCCAGGCCCTGGCGGGACCGGACCTGGGCGGTCGAGGGAGCGCGGGGTGTCGGGCTCGGCCTGGCGCAGCGGTTGGCCGCCGAGGGCGAGCAGGTGCTGAACGTGCCGGCGAAGCTGTCTGCCCGGGTCGGTGCCTTGGGTGGCGGCAGTGGCCGCAAGACCGACGACACCGATGCCTACACCGTCGCGGTCGCCGGGCTACGCGGCAAGAACCTGGAGTCGGTGCAGCCCGACGACGTCGTGAGGGTGCTGAAGATGCTCGCCGACCGGCGCCAGCAGCTGGTCGAGCAGCGCATCGCCGCGGTCAACCGGCTGCATCAGCTGCTGCAAGAACTGTTGCCCGGCGGGGCATCGCGGCGTCTGACCGCCAGCAAGGCCAAGGAGATCCTGGCGGGGGTGCGCCCACGGGATCAGGTCGGCAAGGCCCGCAAGCAGCTCGCCCTCGAACACGTCGCCGACGTCACCGAGCTCGACGCCAAGCTCAAGGCGATGGCCAAGCGCATCGAGGCCGTCCTCGCAGAGCGACCCTCGAAGGTGACGGACATCCAAGGCCTCGGACCGGTCACGACAGCGGTGATCCTCGGCGAGGTCGGCGACGTCCGCCGGTTCCCGAGCAAGGACCACTTCGCCAGCTGCACCGGCACCGCCCCCATCGACGCCAGCAGCGGCGACACCGTGCGGCACCGGCTCAACCGCGGCGGCAACCGCCGGCTCAACGACGCCCTGCACGTCGCGGCCCTGGTGCAGATCCGCTTCCCCGGACCCGGCCAGGACTACTACCTGCGCAAGCGCGGCGCCGGCAAGAGCCCGCTCGAAGCCATGCGCTGCCTCAAGCGCCGACTGTCCGACGTGGTGTTCCGCGCCCTGCTCGCCGACCTCGAACACGGGCAGCAAGCGGCGGGCCTGGAAGGACACTCGGGGGCGACTCTTCAATCCAGCGCGTCTGACCCAACCCCGATGGTCAGCCCTTCGGATCAGTCACAACCCAGGCCCGCCAAGCACGAAGGTACGACCCGCAGACCCGGCCCGAAAGTGCTCGCTTGACACCGCAGGCAAGAGAGGGGAGCCGTTATCAGCACATCTGAGAGGCCCAATGCCTCTAGCCTTCCGGTCCGTGGCCAACCCAGTTCGTGCCTTCGCGCTTTGCGCCCTTGCCGTTTCACTGACTGGCTGTGGGCACACAGCCGCTCCATCCGCCGATGGGTCGACCCACGCCGCCTCAACACAACCGCTGACTTGTCGTTCCGGGAGTCTCAGCGCCTCGCCTGATGGCGTCTTCGTAGAAGGTCACGGCACCAGCGGCGTCGGCCTCTGGCTCCGCGTGCGTACAAAGAGCGGCCAGCCCTGCACGTTCGCCGCACGACCGAGTGCCGTGATCGATAGCGGTTACGGGCCTGACCCGGCCATCGACGGCACTGCTGACCCTGACCCCGAGGTGGTCAGCGGCTTGATCGTGCCGCCCTCCGGGCTGCGGTTGCTCGTCTCGTGGGTGTCGGTGTGCGACCCCAACCACAAAGCACCCGTGGACCGCATCTTGATCGGACCAGTCGGCGACGAAAGAGTCGTCGTGGCAGGTTCCAGCATGCCCCCCTCGCTCGGTCGTCAGTACTGCTGGAACAACGGCGTGGAGCTGGGCACCAAGGCTTATGACTGACCTGTCCGACCGAGGAGAAGGGGCCGTCCTTAGAACGGGGCTATGTGCGGCGGATTCAACGGGTCAGCGCAACACCGGGTCTGAGACATGATCGTCCGGACTCAGGAGGCCCGTGGTGAGGTGCCGTGGCTGAGGCGTGGTGAAGGGACGCTCTTCGGGCTCAGCTGATAGCGAGCCACGTCTGCTGCGCCACCGCCAGCAAGGAGCCCGACGCGTCGTAGAGCGCCGAGCCGGTCAGCAACTTGCGGCCCTCCTCGCCCCGGGTCCAGCCGACGACCACGTGCTCCGCGCCGACCGTGGGCAGCGCCTCCACCCGGCACGCCATCCGGCCGAGCACCGCGGGTCGGCCCGTGATGTCGTACGCCCAGCCGCTCGGGCAGTCGAGTGCCGCCCACACCAGCACCTCGTCCACGTCCTTGGGCGTCCACGCCGCCGCGACCCGTCCCTCCCCGACGCGTCCAGGAAACAGGTGCAGGCCCGTCGGGTGCTCCGGGCCGCACACGAAGCAGGTGGGGAACGGGTGCTTGAGGAACCCGCCGTACGACGGCTCCGCTGCTCTCGCCTCGTCCACCGACACGGGGCCGGGCGGCACGACGTCCACGACACCGGCCCGCGCCTCGGCGACCAGCGCATCGTCGTCGTACAACGAGGTGTCCGTCAGGCGCAGCGGCCGCTCCAAGGGTGGCGGGAGCCGCAGCGTCACCTCTGACAGCCCGGTGGCGCGGGCGAGCAGCCCGCACGTGACGCCGCCGTTGGCCGAGCCCGGGGGCCCGTTGAACCGACCCGGGATCGTGAGAGTGGTCATGCCCTCTCGGGCGCTCCCAGGGCGACGAGCGCGCGGTCGGCGTGCACGTTCATGTTCACCTCGCTGGCGATGATGTCCTTGATGATGCCGTCCGGGCCGATGACGAACGTGGTGCGCTTCACCGGGGAGAGGGCGCCCAGCAGGCCGCGCTTCACGCCGTACGCCTTGGCAACCTCGCCGGCCGCGTCGGAGAGCAGGGGGTAGTCGAAGCCGCGCTTCACGGAGAAGGCCTTCTGCTTCTCGACGCTGTCCACGCTGATGCCGAGCCGCTGCGCCCCGACGGCCTCGAACTCTGCGGCCAGGTCGCGGAAGTGGCAGGCCTGGACGGTGCAGCCGGGCGTGTTGGCCGCCGGGTAGAAGAAGAGCACCACCGGGCCCTGCGCGAGAAGCGCGGACAGCGTCTGGGGTGTCGCGGTCTCGTCGAGCAGCGTGAAGTCGGGAGCGGTGTCACCGGGCTTGAGCGTCATCCGTGCTGGGTCCTCTCATCGGTGGCTTTCCACAGTAGGCGCCGTGCCCGCTTCCGGGGAGATGCCACCGATTCGCCCCATGGCCCCACTCAGATCTTGACAACATGAACTATTCTTCAAGTCGTTGACAGATGGAGGTGCTGTGCCGGTTCCCCTCTACCAGGCGAAGGCGGAGTTCTTCCGCACCCTCGGTCACCCCGCCCGGATCCGGGTGCTCGAGCTGCTCTCCGAGGGCGACGCCCCGGTGCACGCCCTGCTCGATGCCATCTCCATCGAGCCCAGCAACCTGTCCCAACAGCTCACCGTGCTGCGCAAGGCCGGGCTGGTGGTGCAGCGGCGCGAGGGCTCGCAGGTGATCTACTCGCTCGCGCTGCCCGAGGTCCGCGACCTGCTCCGGGCCGCGCGCACCATCCTCACCGACAAGCTGAGCGCGCCGGTCGAGCTCGTCGACGAGATCAGCCGGCAGCCGGCGGTGCGATGACCGGCGTCGCGAGCACCGTAGGGCGGCTGCTCCCCACCGCGGCCGACCTGCGCCGCATGACGTGGGCGCCCCGGGCCGACCTGCTGGCCGGCATCACCGTCGGCCTGGTCGCGCTGCCGCTGGCCCTGGCGTTCGGCATCACCTCCGGCATGGGCGCGGGCGCGGGCCTGGCGACCGCCGTCGTGGCCGGTGCGGTGGCGGCGTTCTTCGGGGGTAGCAACGTCCAGATCAGCGGTCCGACGGGTGCGATGACCGTGGTGCTCGTCCCGATCGTCGCCTCCCACGGGACGGGCGGCGTCCTCGTCGTCGGCGTGCTCGCCGGGCTGATGCTGCTCGCCATGGCCGCGGCCGGGCTCGGCCGTTACGTGCGCTACGTGCCCCTGCCCGTCGTAGAGGGGTTCACCATCGGCATCGCCGTCGTCATCGCTTTGCAGCAGCTGCCGAACGCGCTCGGCGTCACGGTCCGTGGCAGCACCCCGGTGCAGCAGGCCGCGCACGCGGTTCGGGCCTGGGCGTCGGACCCCCGCTGGACCTCGTTGCTCCTGGCGCTCGGGGTCGCCGCCCTCATGCTCCTCGCCGGGCGCTGGCGTCCCCGGCTCCCGATGTCGCTGCTGGCGGTGGTGTCCGCAACCGTGGTGGCCGAGGCTGCGCACCTCGCCGTACGACGGGTCGGTGAGCTCCCGCCGGGCCTGCCCGTGCCGCACCTGAGCGGCCTGCCTTGGGGCGACCTGACCCACCTCGTGCTGCCCGCGGTGGCGGTGGCGCTGCTGGCCGCGCTCGAGAGCCTGATGTCCGCGACTGTCGCCGACGCGATGAGCGTGTCGGAGCAGCACGACCCCGACCGCGAGCTTGCCGGTCAGGGCCTGGCCAACCTCGCGAGCTCGTTCGTCGGCGGAATGCCGGCGACCGCGGCCATCGCCCGTACCGCTGTCAACGTGCGCAGCGGCGGGCGCTCGCGGCTCGCGGCGCTCACGCACTCGGCGTTCATCCTGCTGGTCGTGGTCGCGATCGGACCGGTCGTCAGCAAGGTGCCGGTGGCCGCGCTCGCCGGGTTGCTGCTGGCGACCACCGTCCGGATGGTCGACCTGCACGCCGTCCGGTCGCTGAGCCGGTCGGGTCGCGGCGAGGCGGCCGTGCTCGTCGGCACCGTCGGCGGCACGGTGCTGCTGGACCTGGTGCAGGCGGTGCTGCTCGGGGTGGTCGCGGCCGGCGCCCTGGCCCTGCGGGCGATGGCGCGGTCGGTCGCGTTGCACGAGGTGCCGGTCGCGCACGAGGAACCCGAGCAGGTGCGGGCCGAGCACGCCCTGCTCGACGCCCACGTGGTGGCGTACCGCATCGACGGGCCGCTCTTCTTCGCCAGCGCCCACCAGGCCCTGCGCGAGCTCGCGGCGCTCGGCGACGTGCGCGTCGTGGTGCTGCGGATGGCGCGCGTCTCGTCGATCGACGCCACCGGCGCCGCGGTGCTGCGCGACACCATCGCGGGGCTGGAGCGGCGGGGTGTCACGGTGCTCGTCTCAGGGCTGTCCGACCGCCACGCACCGGTCCTGGAGGCACTGGGGGTCATGGCCAGCCTGGGCCACGATCGGCATCTGTTCGACACCACCCCGGAGGCCATCGAGCACGCGCGGCTGCACGCCTCCCGGCACCTGCACGAGGTGCCCGCGTAGGTGCCTCACTCCTCGAGCAGGACCGGCATCAACGTGTCCGTCCACTGCCTCACGTGCAGGGCCGTCCAACCTGTCCTGTGGCGGCACTGGGACAGCACCCGGAGCGCGGGTCTTGACCTGCTGGTCTTCGCCACCGACGTGCAGCTTGCCCTGCACGACCACGGCCGCGACGCGGGACACGTCCGCACTCCGGAGGGGGAGCTGGCGGTCACGGTTCCGTGCCCGGACTGCGGGGAGGCCCTCCGTGTCCCGTCTGCGTCGCTCACGGACGGCAACCGGGTGAACGTCACCGTGAGCGGGCAGGACATCGCTCACGCGACCCTGCGACACCTGACCGGCCCCGCTGGGTGCGCTCGCCGCTGAGGGTCAGCCGTGCAAGGGCAGCGCGACGAGCTGCTGCCCGTCGAGGGTCTCCACCACGAGCCGGTCGATCTGCTCGTCCGAGAGGCTCACGCCGCCCGTGACGGTCGCGGTCCCGGCGTACCCCGCCATCCAGGTGCTCGCCACCTCGCGGTGCCCGTCCCGCGCCACCGCCACGAGCTGGCAACGCTCCCGCGCCTCGACACCGCTGAGCTGCAGCCGGATGCGCGACCCGGAGGCGCTGTCCGTCACCGCGGCCTGCGCATGCACCGTGCCGGCTGTGGCGCTCACGGTCGTCGTGGACCGCTCGTGCCCGCCCACCAGCAGCGCCGCGCCCGCCAGGACCGCGAGCAGCACCGCGGCCGCGGCCAGCGCCCACCGCACCCGGGTACGGCGGGAGCGGGCCGCCACCGCCGCGTGCAGCCGCTCGTAGCCACTCTCGTCGGGCACCACGGGATGGGCCCGCGCGAGCAGCGGCACCAGCGGAGTCAGCTCGTCGAGGGCGGTCCTGCACTCGGCGCAGCCGGCGAGGTGCTCCTCCAGCCGGGCCCGGTTCGCGGGCTCGAGCAGGTCGAGCGCGTACGCCCCCACCGACGGGGTCGTCGGGCAGGTCATGGCGTCACTCCCCGTTCCTCGAGCGCCACGCGCAGGGCGCGCAGGGCGTAGAACACCCGCGACCGCACCGTGCCCTCGGGCACGCCCAGGACGGAGGCGGCCTCGGCGGCGGTGCGTCCCGCGTAGTACGTGCTCATCAGCGCCTCGCGGTGCGCGGGCGTCAACGCGGCGAGGGCGTCCGCGACGAGCCAGCTGTCGAGCGCCTGGTCGATCTGGTCGTCCTCCTGGGCGTCGCGGAGCTCCGCCTCGACCACCTCCAGCGGCCTCGCTCGCAGCGCCCGGTGCTGGTCGATGACGATGCGGCGCGCCACGGTCAGCAGCCAGCGCCGGGCCGGGCCGCGCGTCGGGTCGAGGGCCTCGGGGTGCTGCCAGGCGCGCAGCAGCGTCTCCTGCACGACGTCCTCGGCGCGGCCGCGGTCGCCGCCCGTGAGCCGGAGTGCGAAGGCGAGCAGCGGCCCGGCGTGCTCCTCCCACACCGCCCGCAGCGCGGCCTCGTCGGCGACCTCGCCGCGCGCCCGGCCCATGCGTCCCATCGTCAGCAGCGCCGGGCTGGTTGTCGAGCCTGCAGGCCGACGGCCCCTGCCTCCACGACGCTGTGCCGGCTGCCCGTCATCCCCGCCACCTCCGTTCGTCCTACCAGGGCACACGGACGGAGGCGGCGCGTCGTTCAGCGCCCGGAGCCCCGGTCACGAAGGTGCTCCTTGACGCGAGCTCAGCGCCGGACCGGCTCCCAGCCCCGACGGGGGCGCCGGGACCGCGTCGAGTCGGCAGGCTCGCGCCGCCGGTAGACGACGTACGGGCGGAACAGGTAGCCGACCGGTGCCGAGAAGGCGTGGACCAGCCGCGTGAACGGCCAGGACGCCAGCAGCAGGAACGCGATCAGGGCGTGAAGCTGGTACGCCGCGTCCGCATCGGCCATGGCGTCGACGTCCGGCTGCAGCACGAACAGCGAGCGGAACCACGGCGAGACCGTGAGCCGGTAGCTGTGCTCCTCGCCGCTCGTGGCGCCAAGCAGCGTCGCGACCAGCCCCGCCACGATCGCGGCCACGAGCACGACGTACATCGCCTTGTCGTTGCGGGTGGTCGCGGAGAACACGGGCCCGGTCGTGCGGCGCCGGTAGATGAGCACCGCGATTCCCCCGAGCGTCGCGATGCCGGCGGTGAGCCCGAGCGCGAGCGCCTGCACGTGGTAGGCGTGCTCGCTGAGTCCCGCACCGTCGGTCCAGGACTTCGGGACCACCAGCCCGATCACGTGGCCGACGAGCACGACGAGGACGCCGAAGTGGAACAGCGGGCTGCCGATGCGCAGCAGCCGCGACTCGTAGACCTGGGACGAGCGCGTGGTCCAGCCGAGCTGGTCGTACCGCCAGCGCCACACCGTCCCACCGACGAGGATCGCGAGCACGACGTAGGGCAGCACTCCCCACAGCAGCAAGCTCATCGCGGGCCTCCGTAGGGCGGCAGGGACTCCAGGCCGACGGTCTCCGACGGAGGGCCGGTCCTGGCCAACGCCCGTGCAGCTGCCTCGTCCTGCGGAGACGGCCCGGGCAGCAGTCCGCACACCGCCTCCAGGACGTGCGCGTACGGCGTGCCGGCCTCGGCCAGGGCGATCCGAAGCAGCTCCAGCGCGGCACGGTGCTCCTGCAGCAGGGCGAGCCCGGGGGCCACGTCGCCGGCGGCGTACTCGAGCACGACGGGCAGGAAGTCGGGGAGCTCGGGGGAGACGAGCTCGAAGCCACGGGATCGGTAGAGCTCCTTGAGCCGCGCGAGTGCCAGCCCCCGGCGCCGGGTCTCGCCCTCGGACCACCACGTGAGGTACAGGCAGCACCGGCGCCGCTGGTCCAGAACCTCGACGTAGTGCTCCTGCAGCGCCAGCGGGTCGCGGGGCTGCAGTCCGTCCAGCGCGGCCAGCAGCTCGGGGTCGTCGACCGCCGCACGCACCACCGGGTACGACGAGACCACCCGCTCGTCGGGGTACTGCAGCAGGATCGAGGCCGCCTGCAGGACGGTCGCGGGCGGGCTCACGTCTTCTCCTCAGGCACCGACGTACGCCGTGGGAACAGCCCTGCGGTGCTTCGCCCGTCCCAGTTGAGCAGGTTCACGCGGGCGCCCTGGTCGCCGCTGCTGTCGTCGGTCTGCCGGGCCTTCAGGGCGTGGAACGTCTCGATCGACACCGGCACCGGCCGCCCGGAGGACTCCCCGAACGGCCCGCTCGGCATCATCCCGGGTCCGCCCTCGACGTCGAGCGAGCACGCGGTCTCCTCCAGGGCATGGCCCTGCTCGGCATATGCGGAGGGGATGACGTACCGGTCGTCGTACTTGGCGATCGCCAGCAGGCGGTAGAGCGCGGTGACCTCGGAGCCGGTCATGCCGGCGGCCTGGGCGATGCCCTCGTCGAGCTCCTCGCCGAGGCTGACCCGCCGCATGTAGGCACGCATGGCGGCCAGCCGCTCAAGGACCGCGGTGACCGGCGCAGTGTCGCCCGCGGTGAACAGGCCGGCGAGGTACTCCACCGGGATGCGCAGCGTGTCGATCGCGCCGAAGAGGTTGTCGACGTCCTCGCCGTCGTGGCCGCTGTCGCGCAGCGCCTCGGCCACCGGTGACAGCGGCGGCACGTACCAGACCATCGGCATGGTCCGGAACTCCGGGTGCAGCGGCAGGGCGACCCGGTAGGTCTTCGCCAGCGCATAGACCGGGGAGCGCTGCGCCGCCTCGAGCCAGTCCTCGGCGATCCCCTCCTGACGGGCGGCTGCCAGCACGGCGGGGTCGTGCGGGTCGAGCATGAGGTCCAGCTGCGCCTCGTAGAGGTCCTTAGGGTCCGGGGTCGTGGCGGCGGCCGTGACCCGGTCGGCGTCGTAGAGCACGAGGCCGATGTAGCGCAGCCGCCCGACGCAGGTCTCGCTGCACACCGTGGGCAGCCCGACCTCGACCCGTGGGTAGCAGAAGGTGCACTTCTCGGCCTTGCCGGTGCGGTGGTTGAAGTAGACCTTCTTGTAGGGGCAGCCGGTGACGCACATCCGCCATCCGCGGCAGCGGTCCTGGTCCACGAGGACGATGCCGTCCTCGGTGCGCTTGTACATCGCGCCTGAGGGGCAGGACGCCACGCAGGACGGGTTGAGGCAGTGCTCGCAGATGCGCGGCAGGTAGAACATGAACGCCTGCTCGTAGGCGAAGCGCACCTTCTCCGAGATGCCCGCGACCACGGGGTCGAGGTGCCCGTGCTCGGGTGCGCCCCCGAGGTCGTCGTCCCAGTTGGCGCTCCACTCGATCGACGTCGGCTTGCCCGTCAGCAGCGAGCGGGGCTGCGCCACCGGGAAGTCGTCGCCGAGCGGCGCCGACGTGAGCTGCTCGTAGTCGTAGGTCCAGGGCTCGTAGTAGTCGTGGACCTGCGGCAGCACCGGGTTGCTGAAGATGCTGAGCAGCTTGCGGACCCGGCCCCCGGCCTTCAGCGTGAGGCGGCCCCGTCGGCTCAGCGTCCACCCGCCCCGCCACCGCTCCTGGTCCTCGTACCGCCGCGGATAGCCCTGCCCCGGCCGGGTCTCGACATTGTTGAACCACACGTACTCGACGCCCGTGCGGTTGGTCCACGCCTGCTTACAGGTCACCGAGCAGGTGTGGCAGCCGATGCACTTGTCGAGGTTCATCACCATCGCGAGCTGCGCCATGACCCGCATCAGAACCGCACCTCCTGGCTGCGTCGGCGGACGACCGTCACCTCGTCTCGCTGGTTGCCGGTGGGGCCCAGGTAGTTGAACGCGAACGACAGCTGCGCGTACCCGCCCACGAGGTGCGTGGGCTTCACCAGGATCCGCGTGAGCGAGTTGTGGATGCCTCCGCGCCGGCCGCTCGTCTCCGCGATCGGCACGTTCACCACCCGCTCCTGCGCGTGGTACACGAAGACCAGCCCGGCGGGGAGCCGGTGGCTGACGATCGCCCGTGCGACGAGCACGCCGTTGCGGTTGACGCACTCCACCCACTCGTTGTCGGACACCCCGATCGCCGCCGCGTCCTCGGCGCTCATCCATACCGTGGGTCCGCCGCGCGACAGCGAGAGCATGAGCAGGTTGTCCTGGTACTCCGAGTGGATCGACCACTTCGAGTGCGGGGTGAGGTATCGCACCACGACCTGCCGCTCGCCGTCGCGCCCCAGCTGCGGCTCCCCGAACAGCCGGTGCATGTCGAGTGGTGGCCGGTACGTCGGGAGCGCCTCCCCCAGCTCGTGCACCCACTCGTGGTCGAGGAAGAAGTGCATCCGGCCGGTCAGCGTGTGCCAGGGCTTGAGCCGCTCGACGTTGATGGTGAACGGCGCGTACCGACGTCCTCCCGTCTCGCTGCCGGACCACTCAGGGCTGGTGATGACCGGCACGGGGCGGGCCTGGGTGTCGGCGAAGGTGATCCGCTTCTCCTCGCTGCCCTCAGCGAGGTCGGCGAGCCGCACGCCGGTGCGCTCCTCGAGCCGCCGGAAGCCCTGGACCGCCAGCCGGCCGTTGGTCGTGCC
This sequence comes from Actinomycetota bacterium, assembly GCA_046723735.1. GTDB lineage: Bacteria > Actinomycetota > Actinomycetes > Mycobacteriales > SCTD01 > RYN-111. Next base: position 44,048 of record JBKOVB010000118.1, read on the forward strand.
GGACAGGGCGAGGATCGCCTCGGCCATCTTGGCGTCGGTGTCGAGCGCCGGCCGCCCGTCCCCCGCACCGCCGAGCAGCACGCCGTTCTTGTGTCGCAGCTGCTCGACCTCCTCGTCGGGCACCACGGTGAGCGCCTTCGTCGTGAGGCCGAGCCCCTCGGCCAGCGGTCCGAGGCTCGCGAGCTGGTCGGCGACGGCACCGTAGTCGCGCTCGACCAGCGTGACGACCGGCATCGTCCTGCCGGGCACGGGCTGGCCGTCACCCGCAGCCCAGTCGCGCACGACCCCGCCCGGCTGCGCGGTCTCGCCGGGGCTGTCGTGCTGCAGTGGGGTCACGACCAGGTCGTGCCGTACTCCGAGGTGCTCGCGCGCCAGCTCGCTGAACTTGCGCGCCACCGCGTGGAAGGCGTCGAAGTCCGAGCGGGTCTCCCACGGCGGGTCGATGGCCGGCGTGAAGGCGTGCACGAACGGGTGCATGTCCGTCGACGACAGGTCGTGCTTCTCGTACCAGGTGGCCGCGGGCAGCACGACGTCGGCGAGCAGCGTGGAGCTCGTCATCCGGAAGTCCATGGCCACGAGCAGGTCGAGCTTGCCCTCAGGCGCCTCCTCACGCCACACCACGTCGCGCGGCCGCCGGTCGGGCGGCGTCTCCTCGGCCCGCAGCGAGGAGTGCGTCCCGAGCAGGTGCCGCAGGAAGTACTCGTTGCCCTTGGCGGAGGACCCCAGCAGGTTCGCCCGCCACAGCGTCAGCACCCGCGGCCAGCTCTCGGGCGCGTCAGGGTCCTGGGCGGCCCAGCGCACGCGGTCGGCCTGGAGCTCCTGGGCGAGCCACGACCCAGGGTCCGCCCCGGCCGCACGCACCTCGTCGGCGAGGTCGAGCGGGTTACGGTCCAGCGTTGGGTACGACGGCATCCAGCCCAGCCGCCCCGACAGCGCGAGGGTGTCCGCGGTGTGCATCCCGGCGAGCGAGCCGCGTGCCAGCGGCGACGCGAGGGCGTCCGCGCGGTAGCCGTCGTAGCGCCACTGGTCGGTGTGGGTGTACCAGAACGCCGTGCCGATCGCCTGCCGTGGCGGACGGACCCAGTCCAGCGCCATCGCCATCGTCGCGTGCCCGGTGAGCGGCCGGCACTTCTCCTGCCCGACGTAGTGCGCCCAACCGCCGCCGTTGCGCCCCATGGAGCCGGTGAGCATCAGCAGCGTGAGGATCGCGCGGTACGTCGCGTCGCCGTGGAACCACTGGCAGACCCCGGCCCCGAGGACGACCATCGTGCGCCCCTCGGACTGCTCGGCGTTGCGGGCCATCTCCCGCGCGACCCGCAGGCACTGCTGCGCCGGCACCGACGTGATCGCCTCCTGCCATGCGGGGGTGTAGGGCTCGTCCGGGTCGTCGTACCCGCGGGGCCAGCTGCCGGGCAGCCCTTCCCGCCCCACGCCGTACTGCGCGAGGAGGAGGTCGAAGACGGTGGTGACCAGGTGCCCGCCGACGCGTCGCACCGGCACGCCGCGGCGCAGCACGCGTCCGGTCCCCTCGGGGGCGTCGAAGGCGGGCAGCAGGAGCTCGGCCGGCTGGTCGCCGTACAGGGTGAGCTGGGGTGCGACGCCGTCGAGGTCGAGGTTCCAGCGGCCCTTGCCCGAGTCGGTGTGCCGGAAGCCGAGCGAGCCGTTCGGGACCACCGGCTCGCCGGAGCGGCCGTCGAGGACGACCGTCTTCCACGCCGCGCCCTCGCCGGTGTCGCCGAGGTCGGCTGCGGTGAGGAACCGGCCCGGCACGAGCGCGCCGTCCCGCTCCTCGAGGCGGACCAGGTGCGGCAGGTCGGTGTAGTGCTGCACGTAGTCGACGAAGAACGGCACCCGCCGTTCGACGAAGAACTCCTTGAGCACCACGTGGCCCATGGCCATCGCGAGCGCGCCGTCGGTGCCGGGCTGCGCCGGCAGCCACTCGTCGCCGAACTTGGTGTTGTCGGCGTAGTCCGGCGAGACGACCACGACCTTCTGGCCCTTGTAGCGGGCCTCGGCCATCCAGTGCGCGTCCGGGGTGCGCGTGACGGGGACGTTCGAGCCCCACATGACGAGGTACGTGGCGTTCCACCAGTCGCCCGACTCCGGCACGTCGGTCTGGTCCCCGAACACCTGCGGCGAGGCGACCGGCAGGTCCGCGTACCAGTCGTAGAACGACGTCATGACGCCGCCGAGCAGCTCGATGAACCGCGCGCCCACGGCGTGCGACACCATCGACATGGCGGGGATCGGCGAGAACCCGACGACGCGGTCCGGACCGTGCGCCTGGATGGTGTGCACGTGCGCTGCCGCCATGATCTCGACGGCCTCGTCCCACGACACCCGCACGTGCCCGCCCTTGCCGCGCGCCTGCTGGTAGCGGCGGCGCCGCTCCGGGTCGTCGACGACATCTGCCCACGCGAGCACCGGGTCGCCCAGCCGCGCCTTCGCCTCGCGGTACATCTCGACGAGGACGCCCCGTGCGTACGGGAAGCGGACTCGGGTGGGGGAGTAGGTGTACCAGGAGAAAGCGGCGCCGCGAGGACAGCCGCGGGGCTCGTACTCCGGTGAGTCCGGCCCCACCGACGGGTAGTCGGTCTGCTGGCTCTCCCAGGTGATGATCCCGTCCTTGACGTAGACCTTCCACGAGCACGAGCCGGTGCAGTTCACCCCGTGGGTCGAGCGCACGACCTTGTCGTGGCTCCAGCGATCCCGGTAGAAGACGTCGCCCTCCCGGCCGCCGAGGTGCTCGACGAGCCGCAGGTCCGGCGAGACCTCCGACGTACGGCGGAAGAAGCGCCCGAGGCGTAGCAGGGCGTCCGATGCGGGGCCGTCCAGGCCGGCGCTCGGACTGCTCATGCCTGCGCTACTGCGGGGCGACGGACGGTGGTGAGGGCGTAGGCCGCGCCGACGGCTGCGACGACGGCGAGCAGCGCCAGCCCGAGACCGTAGTCGGACCAATGCCCGTAGATCGCGCCCATCAGCAGCGGTGGGACGAACCCGCCCAGCCCGCCCGCAGCGCCGACGACACCGGTCACGGAGCCGACCATACCCACAGGGGTTCGTTGCGCCACAAGGGCGAAGGTGGCCCCGCTCGCCGCGCCGAGAGCGCCGGCCAGGGCGAGGAACCCGATTGTGCCCACGGGGGCGAGCTCGGGGGTGAAGGAGACGACCGCGGCCATGGCGGCGACGACGGCGAGCGCGCCGCCGAGGACGGACGCGGGTGCACTCCGGTCCGACAGCCAGCCACCGATCGGGCGCATCACGACCGCGACGACGACGAACCCGGCCATCCGGTTCGCCGCGTCGGTCTGCGTCAGCTCGTAGGCGGTCTTCAGGTACGTCGGCAGGTACACCGAGAAGGCCACGTACCCGCCGAAGGCCAGCGCGTAGAGCGCGCTCGCCTGCCAGGTGATCCGCAGTCGCACGGTCCGACCGAGTCGCTGCAGCACCGGCTCGGTCGGGGCGAGCCGCCCTGGGGCGTCGCGCAGGACGAGGGCGGCGACGACGCCGTACACGACGAGGACGGCGGCGGTGAGCAGGAACGGCATCTCGATGCTGTAGTGCTTCGCGAGCCGCACGGTCGTCAGCGCGCTGATCGCCGTGCCGCCCATGCCGGCCCCGAAGATGCCGATGGCCGTGCCACGTCGCTCCGGCGGGAACCACGCGTTGACGAAGGGCACACCCACCGCGAACGCCGTGCCCGCGATGCCGAGGAAGAAGCCGCCGACCAGGAGGCCGGCGTAGGACTCGTGGCCCTGCGCTGCGAGGTAGAGGATCGGCAGCACGGCGGCGAGCGACACGAGGGGGAACATCACGCGGCCGCCGTGGCGGTCCGTGAGAGCCCCGACCGGGATCCTCCCCAGCGCACCCACGATCACGGGCACCGCGACGAGCAGGGCCTGCTGGAACGACGTGAGCTCGAGCTCCTCCTTGAACCGCGGACCCAGCGGGCTGAGCAGCGCCCAGGCCCAGAAGTTGAGGGCGAACCCGACGGTTGCGAGGCCGAGCATGAGGCCGGGGCGTCCGGCCCGCGCAGGAGTGGCGTCCATGAGGGCAGGTTGCCCCGATTCCGGGTGGCCGCCCAAGGGACCCAGGTCCTCTGGCCGGGTGCCCTAGGGCCCGCGCCGCGCCGCCCGGGCCGAGTCCAGCTGCTCCGGCGTGTCGCAGTCGAACCACGGCGAGGGGGTGCCGTCGAGCCGGACAGTGCGCACGTCGCGCAACCCGGCGCGCAGCGCCCGCATCGCGGTGCCGGCGGGGTCGGGGGGCAGCGCGCGGCGCAGCGCGTCGACGCGGTAGGCCGCGAGAAGGGGCTGCTCGTGGCCCACGTCGTCGACCGCGACGGCGGCCTCGCCGTCCAGCGCGGTGAGCAGCTGGTGCACGTGCCGCGGCGTCACGAACGGCAGGTCCGCGGCGAGCACGACGCAGACGTCGGCCGTGAGCACGGGTAGCGCCGCCGCGAGGGCAGCGACCGGCCCGCCGCCGGGCGGCTGCTCGCACACGCGCAGCACGCCCTCAGGCAGCGGCTCCTCCCCACCGACCACGATCCGCCTCCCCGCGCCCTGCAGGGCCTGGAGAGCGATGTCCAGCAGCCGCTGTCCGTCGATACGCAGGGCCGGCTTCGAAGCGCCTCCCATGCGCCGGGCACGGCCGCCGGCGAGCACCACCCCGTCAGACGGCGGAGCCACCGGCGCGCTGGTCACAGGTCGAGTGTCGCGCACGCTCAGCAGGGCGCCGTGCCGGACCCATGTCTCCCCTCGTCACTCGCACAGGTCAGCGCCGTCGAGCCTTGACGAGGACGGTCCCGGCGTACCCGAGCAGCAGCACCGCTGCCGCGGCCTCCACCGCGACGCTCTGCGGGACGTCCGTGGCCTGCCAGGTCTCCTCGAAGCCGAACAGGCCCGTGGTCGTGCTCAGCACCAGTCCGCCCAGCGTTCCGAGGGCGAGCAGCCCGCCCGCCAGCGCAATCCAGGGCAGCAGCCGGCCGGGCACCACCAGCAGCGCGAGCGCCACCGCGAAGCCGGCCACCGCGTTGACGAGGAACAGCGGCCCGATGACGTGGATGTACCGGTAGCCCAGGTCCCACAGGTGCAGGTGGAGCCAGGCCATCGCGACGAGCAGCCCTGCGCCGAGCAGCCGTACGGGAGCGGCCCGCCAGCGCAGGGCCGCTACCGCCTGGCCGGTGCTGGTCACCATGACGCTCCTCTCGTCGCACCCCGCCATGTCACACGCACCAGGCACGGGATCCGTTCACCGACCGCCGCTGCCGCGGCTGCTTCGGGGGCTGGGGTGGCGCGGGCGGAGCCACCAAAGGAGGTTCGTGGTGAGCCGCGCCGGTGCCACCTGCGAGAGTTGCCGCATCGCCGTCGCGGGGCGGGCAAGGCTCAGTCGAACCAGGGCCCGTGGCCGCCGACGCGCTCGACGGTGATGCGGGTGAGGACGCCGGGCGGCGGGTCGGGGAACGGCGGGAAGGTCGTGCCCGGACCGACGTACACCTGGGCCAGCTCGTGCAGCAGCTCCGGGGCGCCGCCCTCGGTGATGCGTGCCCGCCCGTGGACCACCAGGTAGTGGCGCATGCCCACGTCGTTGGCGGTGCCCGCCTCGAACGACAGGACGACGCGCGGGTCGCGGCGGATGTTGCGCACCTTCTGCTGCCCTTGGTCAAGGTGCGCCGTGACGAGCTCGTCCCCCTCGACCGCCACCCAGACGACGGAGACCTGGGGCGACCCGTCGGCGTTCACGGTCACCAGGTGTCCGAGCGCTCCGGAGCGGATGAGATCGCGAGCTGCCGCGTTCAGAGACATGACCCGTTGGATAGCAGGCTGGGCACCGCTCGCGGTAGCCGTCCGCGGTCGATCCGACGTGGGTCGGGCGCCCCGCCAGGGGGCCGCGGGACGCCCGACGACTGGCGTGCTACCTACCCGTCGGTGCTGGGCTGGTGGCCGTGGAGCAGCCGCATTCCTGGCACATGTTCGCCTCCTTTCTTGGTGGGAGAGCCCTCGGGTCGGGAGTCGTTGCCGGCGTCAGGGAGAGCCTTCGGCAAGGGCGGTCAGCGGGACGTCAGGGTCGGCGAGGCGGGCCGGGTCAATCACGGCGCGTCGGCTGATCAGCTGCTGGATGGCGGCGCGGACGCCCCACACGTTGGCGTTCATGCCGGCGATGACGACTCCGGCGCGCAGCCAGAAGGCGATGAACTCACGGCCGGCCGGGTCGCCACGCAGGACGACCTGGTCCCAGTACGGGGCGTATCCCGAGTACTCCATCCCGAG
>JBKOVB010000111.1:0-16343 GCA_046723735.1 Actinomycetota bacterium
CCAGTGGAGCTGAGGGGATTCGAACCCCTGACCCCCTCGATGCGAACGAGGTGCGCTACCGGACTGCGCCACAGCCCCGCGGTGGTGCGGAGGTCAAGAGGCTACCAGCCGTTGGCCGCGCGCCGTCGGTCGAGGATCTCCTCCAGCTCGGGGCCCTCGTCGAGGATGTCGAGCCCGGCGTCCTCGAGCCCGGCGCTCCACGCCCCCGGCTTGGTGAGGTCGAGCACTCGCGGCGGACGCGGGGGCGCGACCGGCTTCCCGACGTACGTGGGGGGCGGGACCGGCACCGGGCTCCAGGAGCCGTCGGTGCCCGTCGCGGCCGGCACGGCCGGGACGTCGTCGTAGCGGGCGGCGGGCGCCGGGAGGGGCGCGGTCAGCGGCGCCGGGCGGGGCGGCATCCGGTCCAGCACACCGGCGACCCGGGGTGCGACGACCGGCTCCGGGCGCTCGACCGGTGCCGCGGGCTGCCGGGTACGGCGGGCCCGGGCGGCCCGCTCGGCACGAAGCACCGCCTGCCGACGCAGGTGCACCACGAACGCCACCAGGAGCACGTCGCACAGCGCGTGGAGCACGAGGAAGACGGTGGCTCCCAGCAGGCCCAGCCCGAGCGAGAGCAGCGTTGCGCCGAGCAGCACGAGCAAGGTCCGACGGCGGCGCTCAGCGGCGGTCAGCGGGGGCACGACACGGTCCGAGGGGCGCGGCACCCGGACGACCTCACGGCGTTCGACGGGGGTGCGTCGGGAGGACAGCACACGCATCGCGTCGCTGAACCGGTCAGCCGACTTCAACGACGTGCTGGTGTCGTGGCTCTTCACCGCCATCGGCACCAGAACGGCGAGCCACGCACCCACGATCACAAGGAGGATCAGCCCGCTTCCCACGGCATCTGACCGTAGTGATGCCGCGGTGCAACACGGTGGACCTCTGTCGGTGTGTCGCCATATCAGCGGCCTCTGACACCACGCCAGCGGGCGAGCATCCCCTCGGGGAGCTCCTCGACGGTGACCGCGAACGAGAGGTGGTCACGCCAGGCGCCGTCGATGTGGAGCAGCCGCGGGTGCCGCCCTTCCTCGCGGAAGCCGAGCTTCTCCACCAGTCGCCGGGACGGCACGTTCTCCGGGCGGATGTCCGCCTGCACCCGGTGCAGCCCTACCTGTCCGAAGCAGTGGTCGACGACGAGCGCGAGCGCCGTGGCCATGACGCCCTGCCCCGCGACGTGCTCCGAGACCCAGTAACCGACCGCGCCGCTCTGCAGCGCTCCCCGCACGATGTTGTGGACGGTCACCTGCCCCACCAGGTCGCCGTCCAGCACCACGCCGAAGGGCAGGCAGCGTCCGTACCTCGCCTCCCGCCGGTAGGCGCGCAGCGCCACGCCGTACGCCGCAGGGCTGTTGCGCTCCTGCCAGCTGGTGTCGGGGGCGTCCGGCGGCCGCCCGTCCCACGGCGTGAGCCACTGCTCGTTGCGCAGCCGCAGCTCGCTCCAGGCGCCGGCGTCGCGCAGCCGAAGGGGCCGGATGCCGACCCTGCCGTCGTACGCGGTGTGCGGCCACCCGGGCGCACCCATCAGTGGTCGCCGCCTCGCAGCTGCGCGAGCGCATGCGCCAGGACAGGTGCGAGCACGGTGACGCCGTCTCGGACACCACCGGTCGACCCGGGCAGGGTCACCACGAGCGTGGTGCCGATCGTGCCGGCGACGCCACGGGAGAGCACCGACGCCGGCACAGCAGCGCGGCTGTCCTGACGCAGCGCCTCGGCGAGGCCGGGCACCTCGCGGTCGAGCAGGGGACGCACCGCCTCGGGCGTGACGTCCCGCGGGCCCAGGCCGGTGCCGCCCGTGGTGACGACGAGGTCGTGCGTCATCGCGAGCACCTCGACGATCGCCGTGATGCGGTCCAGGTCGTCGGGTACGACGACGACGTCGCCCACCCCGAAGCCGAGCTCGCGGAGCAGCTCCGCGAGCAGCGGCCCGGAGGTGTCCGGGCGCTCGCCCGCGAAGGAGCGATCCGAGACCGTGACGACGGCTGCCCGGGCGCCGGGGGGCAGCTCCGCTACCGCTCCCACGCGCCCGACTTCCCGCCGGTCTTGGACAGCACACGGACCTCGCCGATGACGCCGCGGGGGTCGACGGCCTTGGTCATGTCGACCACCGTCAGGCAGGCCACCGACACCGCGGTCAGGGCCTCCATCTCGACCCCGGTCCGGTCGGTCGTGCGCACCGTTGCCGTGACGGACACGCCGTCGTCGTCGACCTCGAGGTCGATCGAGATTCCTTGCAGCGCAAGGGGATGGCACAGCGGGATGAGCTCGGGAGTGCGCTTGGCGGCCATGATCCCGGCCACCCGTGCCACCGCCAGCACGTCGCCCTTGGGCACCCCCTCGCCGCGCAGGAGCTGCACGCACTCGGCCGACAGGTCGACGCGTCCCGCGGCAACCGCCGTACGGACCGTGACGTCCTTGTCGGTGACGTCGACCATCCGGGCCGCGCCGGTCTCGTCCACGTGCGAGAGCCCGGGACGCTGCGGCGCTCCCCCGCTGCCCGAGCTCGCATGCCCGCTCATGAGCCGCGCCGCTCCAGGACCATGACAGTGACCGCCGAGCCCGCGGGCACGTCGGTGACGCCCTCGGGCACGACGGCCAACGCGTTCGCACGCGCCAGCCCGGCGACCAGGTGCGAGCCCGCCCCGGAGACGGGGACGACGACGTAGGCCCCGTCCCGTACCTCCAGCCGCACGCGCAGGAACGAGCGCTTCTCGGCCGGCGAGCGCAGGTCCTCCGTGGTGATCGCCGAGACCAGCGGGCGGGTGACCGTCGACGCGCCGATCATCCGGCGCAGCGCTGGGCGCACGAAGGCCTCGAACGACACCATCGCGCTGACCGGGTTGCCCGGCAAGCCGAACACCGGGGTGCGGTCGGGGCCGATGACCCCGAAGGCCTGCGGCATGCCCGGCTGCATCGCGACCTTGTGGAACCCCACCGTCCCGAGCCGCGACAACACCTCCTTGACGACGTCGTAGGCGCCGACGGACACGCCCCCGCTGGTCAGGAGCAGGTCGGCGCGCACCAGCTGGTCCTCGAGCGCGTCGAGGAGCTGACGCCCGTCGTCCGGCAAGATCCCTACGCGGTACGCGATCGCCCCTGCCTCGGTGCAGGCCGCCGTCAGCGTGACGCTGTTGCTGTCGTGGAGCTGTCCCGGCTGCAGCGGCGCGCCGGGCTCGACGAGCTCGTCCCCCGTGGACAGCACGACCACCCGAGGGCGCGGTCGCACCAGCACCCGCGCCCGGCCGACCGCTGCGGCGAGGCCGACCTGCGCCGAGCCCAGGTGGGTTCCGGCGGTCAGCACCACCTCGCCCGCCTGGACGTCCTCGCCGGCGCGCCGGACGTGCTGGCCCGGCACGGGCATGCGGTCGATGCGCACCTGTGCCAGCCCGCCGTCGGTGTGCTCGAGCGGCACGACCGTGTCGGCCCCGGGGGGCAGGCAGGCGCCGGTCATGATGCGCACGCTCAGCCCCGGCTGCACCCGCAGCGGCGAGGCCGGCCCGGCGGGCACGTCGCCGACCACCGGCAGCACCGACGGGACGTGGGTCACATCCGCGGACCGGATCGCGTAGCCGTCCATCGCGCTGTTGTCGAAACCGGGCAGCGGCGCGGGCGCCACGACGTCCTCGGCGAGCACGCAGCCGTGCGCGTCCAGCAGCCCGAGCTCCAGCGGGGCCAGCGGCTGGACCACCTGCAGCACCTCGGCGAGGTGCTCGTCGACCGACCTCACCGCTGCGCCAGCCACGTCCGTAACCAGGCCAGCAGCTCCGGCCCGAGGTCCTCGCGCTCGGCAGCGAGCTGGATCACGGTCTTGAGGTACTCCAACCGGTCACCGGTGTCGAACCGGCGACCACGGAAGACGACGCCGTGCACCGGCTCGAGGGTGGTCAGCTCCTGGAGCGCGTCGGTCAGCTGGATCTCGCCGCCGCGCCCCGGCGCCGTCCGGTGCAGCACCTCGAAGACGCGCGGTGACAGCACGTACCGGCCGATGATCACGAGGTTGCTCGGCGCCTCCTCCGGCGCGGGCTTCTCCACGAGCCCGGTGATCCGGACGACGGGGCCGTCACCCTCCACCGCGGCGCAGCCGTAGAGGGTCACCTGCTCGAGCGGCACCTCCATGAGGGCCACCACGCTGCCGCCCTCGCGCTCCTGCACCTCGATCATGTGCTCGAGCAGCTTGTCGTCGTGGTCCACGAGATCGTCGCCGAGCAGCACCGCGAACGGCTCGGCCCCGACGTGACCCTCCGCGACGAGCACGGCGTGCCCCAGCCCCTTCGGGTCGCCCTGCCGCACGTAGTGGACCTGCGCGAGGTCGGTCGCCCGTCGTACGGCGTCCAGCCGCGCCTGTTCGCCCTTCGCCTCCAGGGCGAGCTCCAGCTCCACCGCCCGGTCGAAGTGGTCCTCGAGGGGACGCTTCCCGCGACCGGTGATCATCAGCACGTCGGTGAGCCCGGCGCGGACGGCCTCTTCGACGACGTACTGGATCGCCGGCGTGTCGACGACCGGCAGCATCTCCTTCGGCACGGCCTTGGTCGCGGGCAGGAAGCGGGTACCCAGCCCGGCAGCGGGGATCACCGCCTTGCGGATCGGCATGACGAGAACCTATCCGGCTGCCGGCTCCCGCGAGACGCGCCACGTGTCGCGACCTGCGTGCTTGGCCTCGTACAGCGCCGCGTCGGCAGCCGCGAGCAGCTGGCTGGCCGACACCCCGTGGCGGGGGTAGACGGCCACGCCGGCCGACACGGTGAGCTGGATCGCGGGCGTCCCCGCCTCGCCGAAGGGCTTGCGCCGCACCGCGGCGCAAATGCGTTCAGCCGCCTGCCGGGCCCCCGCCTCGTCGGTCTCGGGCAGCACCACGACGATCTCCTCGCCGCCGTACCGCGCCACCGTGTCGACGTCGCGGGCCTCCGCCCGGATCCGCCCGGCCAGCTCCACCAGCACCGCGTCGCCCCGCTGGTGCCCGTAGCTGTCGTTGACCTCCTTGAAGTGGTCGAGGTCCAGCATCAGCAGGGACAGTGGCCGCCCGAACCGCGAGGCGCGCTCGATCTCCTTGGTGACCGTCATCGTGAAGTAGCGGTAGTTCCAGAGCCCGGTCAGGCCGTCGGTGATCGACAGCCGCTGCGCCTCCTCGTGAAGCAGCACGTTGTCGACGGCCACGGTGGCCTGCGACGCGAAGGTCCGCATGGTCGCGAGGTCGTTGTCGTCGAAGCCGCCGGGGAGCTCGGAACCGAACAGGTCGAGCACGCCGATCACCTGGCCCGAGGACTTCAGCGGTACGCCGATGCAGCTCGTCGCGGTCGGCTCGCCCGGCATCGGCCACAGCTCCCCGGGTCCGTGGCCCACCCGCCCGCGCAGCGGCTCGCCCGTCTCCGCCACCCGGCCGGTGACCCCCTGCCCGACGGACAGCCGCAGGTCGAGCGGCACGTCCACGCCGTGCGAGGCGGCCAGCACGAGCTCGTCACGGCTCGGCGTGAGCAGCATGACCATCCCGCCCGTCGCGCGTGTCGAGGCGATCGCGGACTCGAGCACCACGTGCAGGATCCGGTCCAGGTCGTGCGAGCTCGCGAGGCTCTCGCCCAGCCGGGCGAGCCCGTTCTGCAGCTCGTCGCGGCTCGCCTGCAGCTGCCCGACGTACGTCCTGAGGTCCTCCGTCATCCGGTTGAACGCGTGCCCCAGCCGGCCGACCTCGTCGCGGGTGCGCACCTCGATGACGGGCGTGAGATCACCGCTTGCCACGCGGGCCGCCGCCTGGCCGAGCTCCTCGAGCGGACGCGTCGTGGCCCGCGCCGAGACGACGGCGATGCCGACGGCTCCCGCCAGAGCGATGACGACGACCAGCACGGTGTCGAGTAGCAGGCCCGTGTGACGGGACCGCTGCTCGAACGTGACCACGGCGTACGGCTGGCCGGAGTCGGCCTGCAGCCCCGCCACCACGAAGCCACGCGCGGTCGTGCCCATGGCGTGCCGCAGCGCCGAGCGCACGACCCCGGAGGGCGGCGTCCGGGTGGTCGCGACGACCGTGCCGTCGGCCGCCAGCAGCGCGACGTCGCTGTCCCCCAGAGCGGCCCGCAGCCGGTGGAGCAGCGAGCCGTCCACGTCGAAGCTCGCCACGGCGACGCCGGCGCCACGCCCGGTGGCAGTGAGCAGCGGCACGACGGCGGCGAGGTGGCCGTCCTCGGCGAGCCCGGCGGTGCAGTCGTTGTCCTTCGCGGGCAGGCTTCCAACCGCCAGGACGACCCGACCCCCGGGACCGGTGACGCGCACGCCGTCGGCGAGCCCCCGGCGGATGAGCCCCATCGCCTCGGCCTGCGCGGCGGCCGGCGTGCCGGTGGTGGTGACCAGACCCGCGGCCTCAGCCGCGATCCGGCCCCGGTCGCAGTAGTCGCGCAGCACCTGGTCGACGAGCCGAGCCCCGGCCGCGACGGCGTCCTGCTGGCGGTTCTGCACCGCGGCGGGGAAGGCTTGAGCCAGAAGTGCCGCTCCGACCAGGAGCGGCACGAGGACGACCAACGCGAAGGACAGGGTCAGCCGCCATCGCAAGCTCACCGCAGCCTCCGGGATCGTGTGCTGCGATTCTCCCACCGTGGACCAGAAGCAAAACATGCGCCGACAGGCTGAATCCGCACGCTCCCGGCATGCCCCCGCAGACCTGTCGGAGCACCTCGCCGCGCTCCTCGACGGCGCCGCTCGCGTGGCGTCGTACGTCGGCTTCGGTCACGAGTCCTACGTGCCGCCCCGTCTCGGCTGGCTCCTTCCGGTGCTGCTTCCCGACCGCGACCTGGACTGGGCCGTGTACGACGGGCAGCTGGCCCCTGGCCCGCGCGGGGTGCAGGAACCCGTCGGCCCGCGGCTGGGCGTGGAGGCGGTCGCGACCTGCGACGTGCTGCTCGTCCCCGCCCTGCTGGTCGACCGGCAGGGCTGGCGCCTCGGGCGGGGCGGCGGCTCCTACGACCGGGCGCTGGCTCGCGCGACGGGGCTCACCGTGGCACTGCTGCACGAGGGTGGTCTGGTGGAGGCGGTGCCGCACGAGCCGCACGACGTCCAGGTGAGGGCGGCCTGCACGCCTTCCGGGCTGGTGATGCTCGGAGCCTGACCCCGTCGTGACCTCCCCGAGCCGGCTCAGGGAGGATGTCCGTCGTGGGTGCCTTCGACGACGTGCTCGCCGCCAACGAGGAGTACGCCTCCTCCTTCGCCTTCTCGGGCCGGCCGGGTCAGGCCGCCCGCGGCCTCGCGGTCGTGACCTGCATGGACTCCCGCATCGACCCGCTGTCGATGCTCGGGCTCCAGAAGGGCGACGCGAAGATCCTGCGCAACGCGGGCGGCCGGGTCACCGACGACGTCCTGCGCACCCTCGTGCTGGCGACGCACCTGCTCGGCGTCGACCGCGTCATGGTGGTCGAGCACACCGACTGCAAGATGGCCAGCGCCACCGACGAGCAGGTGCACGAGCAGATCCTCGCGACCTCGGGGATCGACACGCGTTCCCTGGAGTTCCGGACGATGTCCGACCAGCGCGCCGCGCTGCTCCACGACGTCCGGAAGGTCCGTAGCTCGCCGTACCTGCCGAAGGGCGTCGAGGTCGCCGGCTTCTTCTACGACGTCCGCACCGGACGCCTCTCGCCGGTGGAGTAGCTACAGCTGCACGACGTGCCCGACCCGGGGCGGGACCCGCCCGGCGAGCACCTCCTTCCACGCCCGGTCCAGCCCCTCCGGGCCGTGGCCGACGCGCACCTTCACCCAGCCCTCGACGACCGGCGCGAACCGTGCCCAGGCCTTGGCGTGGGCCTTCTCCACGCCGTCCGGCCCCCAGTCGGCGTAGCGCTTGCGCATCTGGTCCGGCGCGAAGAAGAACGCGGGCCGCGGGCCGGGGAGCGCCTCGTTCGACAGGTCAGGAGCGGCGTCGTGGTGCGCGGCTCCGACGACGGCGCTGTGGACCAGGTGCGCCCGCTCGTGCACCCGGCGTCGAAGGGCGGCGTCGCCGGCCACGTCCACGAACACCGTCGGTCCGCCGGGGAGCTCGAGGTCGTCGTACGAGCTGACCTCGTCATAGCAGCCGAGCGACCGGGTGAACGCGACGTTCCCCGTCGAGGTGAGGCCCACGACCCGGACGCCCTCGAGCAGGAACGCCGTGCCGTACGCCGTCTTGCTGGACGCGCTCGACAGCACCACCGTCCGGGCGCCGAAGTAGCCGTTGTCCGCGAGGAAGTCGGCCAGCACGAACGACGTCATGAACAGCGGCCGGTACAGCACCTGCAAGTCCTCGCGGGAACGCTCGTACGCCGGGTCGGCGGCCGTGGTCGTCAGCCCGTTGTACGGCGAGGGCAGGTGCTGCCGGTGCGGGCTGGCGTCCCGGAAGCCGCGCGTGTCGACCTTCTCGGGCTGCACCACCAGGTGGCTGCTCGTCGGCAGGTAGCCGTAGAGCCGCGTGCCCTCCTCGACGCCCGGGACGCGTGAGGTCTGCACCTCGCAGAAGCCCCAGAGAGGCACGCGGCCCCAGCCCGTCGGCGCGGGGAAGAAGTCCCAATAGTGCATGGCCTCGCCGAACACGGCGTACGTGACGTTGTTGGCCGTCATCCCGACGCGGTCGACCCGCAACAGGACCTGCCCGTCCCCGACCGGCGGGGTGGGGACCTCGACGAGCGACGTGGTCGCCAGGTCGGCGTGGTCGACGAGCAGGTCCCAGGCCATGGCCGGACGGTACGCCGGGAGCGGCCAGTCCTCGGGCTCTTCACGTGAACCCGATACGCGCGGCTCCGCCCGGGTGACGCCCTCGAACGACGAGGGCACCGACAACCCACCGGGTAGTCTTGGCACTCGACCAGCAGGAGTGCCAGGAGGGGACCGTGCCGACGTACCAGTACGCATGCACCGCATGTGGGCACGAGCTCGAGGCCGTGCAGTCGTTCAGCGACGCGGCCCTGACCGAGTGTCCCGAGTGCGGGGGCCCGCTGCGCAAGGTGTTCTCGGCGGTCGGGGTGGTCTTCAAGGGCAGCGGCTTCTACAAGACCGACAGCCGCAAGGCGAGCAGCGCTTCCTCGCCCGCGTCCTCGTCCAGCAGCAAGACCGAGAGCAGCTCCTCTTCGACGAGCAGCTCCGGCACGTCCAGCACGACGAGCACGCCCGCCGCCAGCTGAGCTGTGGACGGCCGACGCTGCCGGCCGCGGGCACACCCCTAGGGTGCCGCCATGACCTCTCCCGAGATCGGTGTCATCGGCGGCTCCGGGTTCTACGCCTTTCTCGAGCACATCGAGCGGGTGCAGGTCAGCACCCCGTACGGCGAGCCCAGCGACCCGGTCGTCGTGGGCGACGTCGGCGGGCGCCGGGTGGCCTTCCTGCCGCGGCACGGCGCAGATCACCGGTTCCCGCCGCACCGCATCCCCTACCGGGCCAACCTGTGGGCGCTGCGTTCGTTGGGCGTGCGCCAGGTGCTCGCTCCCTGCGCGGTCGGCGGCTTGCGGCCGGAGCTCGGCCCAGGCGCGCTGGTGGTTCCCGACCAGCTCGTCGACCGCACGAGCGGCCGCGCGCAGACGTTCCACGACACCGGCGCGGTGCACGTGTCCTTCGCCGACCCGTACTGCCCGGTGGGTCGCGAGGTGGTGCTGCGGACGGCCTCGCGCTGGCCCGCCGTGGACGGCGGGACGATGGTCGTGGTCGAGGGCCCGCGGTTCTCCACCCGGGCCGAGTCCCGCTGGTACGCCGAGCAGGGCTGGTCGGTCATCAACATGACGGGGCACCCGGAGGCCGTGCTCGCCCGAGAGCTGGAGCTCTGCTACACCGCGATCGCGCTCGTGACCGACCTCGACGCCGGGGTCGACGGTGGCTCGGGGGTGACCCAGGAGGAGGTCTTCCGGGTCTTCGCCGACAACACCGCCCGGCTGCGCGAGCTCCTGCTCGACGTCGTCACCGCGCTCCCGTCCGAGCGAACCTGCCCCTGCGCCACGGCCCTCGACGCCATCGACCACGACCTGGTGCTGCCGTGAACGCGTCCGCCTTCCTCCGCGACCTGTCCCGCACCGCGCGCCGCCACCGGGCGCTGCTCGCCGCCGGGCTGACCGCCGCAGCCGTGGCGACTGCCTTGCCGGTGCTGGCCCCGCCAGCGGCCGCGACGCAGCGCGTCGTGGCCGCCGCGCACGACCTGGCACCGGGCACGCCCCTCGTGGCCGACGACCTCACCACCGTGGCGGTCCCGCAGCGGCTGGTGCCGGCCGGCGCCCTCACCGACGCCCAGGACGCAGTCGGGCGCAGCGTCGCCGGGCCGGTGCGGCACGGCGAGACCCTCACCGACGTGCGGCTGCTCGGTTCGGGACTGGTCCAGGGCAAGGGCCTGGTGGCCGCGCCCGTACGGCTGGCGGACCCGGCGACGGCCGCCCTGCTGCACGCAGGCGACCGGGTCGACGTGCTCGCCGCACCCACGGGCACTGCGGAGCCCGCCACCACGGCGGTCACGGTGGCGTCCGCGGTGCAGGTGCTCGCCGTCCCGTCCACGACGGACACCGGAGCGGAAGGCGCCCTGGTCGTGCTCGCAGCCACCCCTGCCACCGCTGCCCGGCTCGCGGCCGCGGCGGTGGGCGCCCGGTTGTCCGTGACGGTGCTGGCGTCATGAGCTACGCGGTGTGGGGCTGGGGCGGGCCTGGCGACGAGCCGACGCCGACCTCGTTGGCTCACCTGTCGCCGTACGTCGCGGAGGTCACCGGCATCGCGCCGCAGGAGCCGGAGACGCCACGACCGCTCGTGGAGCTGCGCACGCCGCGCCGCGCGCTGCCGCCCTCGCTCGCTCACCTCGGCTCGGTCGAGCCGACAGACCGCGCCCGGCACGGGATCGGCAGGGCGTACCGCGACCTGGTTCGGGGGATCCGCGGCGCGCTCACGGAGGTCCCCGACGTCGTCGTGCGGCCGGGTTGCGAGCAGGACGTCGTGGACGTCCTCGACTGGGCCGCCGCAAGCGGCACCGCAGTCGTCCCGTACGGCGGCGGCACCTCCGTGGTCGGCGGCGTGGAGCCACGCGGCCTCGACGCCGCGGTGAGCCTCGACCTCAGCCGCCTGAGCGGGCTGGTCGAGGTCGACGCCGTCTCGCGCGCCGTCCGGCTCCGCGCCGGGACGACGGGTCCGGAGGCGGAACGGGCGCTCGCCGAGCACGGGCTGACGCTGCGGTTCTACCCGCAGTCGTTCGAGCGCTCGACGGTCGGCGGCTGGGTCGCGACCCGCGCGGCCGGGCACTTCTCGAGCGGGCCCACCCACGTCGACGACCTGGTGCAGTCGGTGCGGGCCGTGACGCCCCAGGGCGTCTGGGAGTCGCGCCGGCTCCCCGGCAGCGGCGCCGGCCCGTCCCCGGACCGGCTGCTGCTCGGCAATGAGGGCACGCTCGGCGTCGTCACCGAGACCTGGCTACGCGCGCAGCCCCGGCCCACGGCGAGGTGGCAGGGCACCTTCGCGGCGCGCGACCTGCTCGCCGGCGCCGACGTCTTGCGCACGGTCGTGCAGGCAGGCCTGCGACCCGCCACCGCCCGGGTGCTCGACCCGGTGGAGGCGGCCCTCGCGGGCAGCCTCGCCACCGGGGAGGCCGTGGTGCTGCTCGGCCTGGAGTCCCTGGGGGCACCGCTGGACGACACCGCTTCGTTCGTCCTCGACGTGGCCCGCACCGCCGGCCTCCGGGTTCTGAGTGAGGGCGCCAGGGGCGAGTCCGGTGAGGCCTGGCGGTCGACGTTCCTGCAGGCGCCGTACTTGCGGGAGTCCCTGGTGCTGCTGGGGATCCTCGTCGAGACGTTCGAGACCGCGGTGACCTGGGACCGGCTCGCCGACCTCGTCGCGGACGTGCAGATCGCGGTCCACGAGGCGTGCCCAGGCGCCCGCGTTGGCACCCGGCTCACCCACGTCTACCCCGACGGCGCGGCGCCGTACTTCACCGTCCTGGCGCCCGCCAGGCGCGGCAGCGAGGTCGCGCAGTGGGACGAGGTGAAGGCGGTCGCGAGTGCCGCGCTGCTCGCGGCGGGCGGCACGATCACCCACCACCACGCTGTGGGGCGTGACCACCGGCCCTGGTACGACGGGCAGCGCCCCGACCCGTTCGCGCTCGCCCTTCGCGCGGCGAAGCAAGCGCTCGACCCCGCGGGAGTGCTCAACCCGGGCGTGCTGCTCGACTGAGGCGCTAACGAGGCTCGTGGTGGGGTGGTCGCTCGGCCAGGTACCGCTCGAGCTCCGTCGGGTCCGGACGCTCCGGCCGCGGCTCGGGCCGTGGCTCCTCGCCGGCGGGTCGGGCGCCAGGCGGTCCCACGGCGCGGCGACGTCGACGCGGTCTGGGCTTCTCCTCGGGCGGCACACCCCCAGTGTGGCCGAGGTCCAGCGGGGAAGAAGTGCGGCATGCGACTTCTCGACAACGCCAAAGAGGGCGCGAAGGGCTTCGCCGACAAGGCACAGCACTTCGCGGTGGACCACGCGGACCAGGTCAAGGCGGGCATCGGCAAGGCCGGCGACCTCGCGAACCGGGCGACCCGCGGCAGGTTCTCGGGGACGATCGACTCGCTCGGGAAGAAGGCCGAGCAGCTGGTGCCCTCGAAGGGCCCGAGGGGCGGCGGCTAGCTAGCCGAGCTGCCGGAGCACGCGTGCCGGCGATCCCACGGCCAGCACCTCATGCGGGAGGTCGACGGTCACGACGGAGCCCGCTCCCACCACCGTGCCGGCGCCGACCGTCACGCCGGGACAGACGACCACGCCGCCCCCCAGCCAGGCGTTGTCGCCGATGGTGATCGGGGCGCCCAGCTCCCACTTCTCCTGGCGCAGCCGAGGGTCCATCGGGTGGGTGGCCGTGAGCAGTTGCACGTTGGGGCCGATCTGCACGTCGTCGCCGATCGTGATGCGCCCGACGTCCAGTGCGACGAGCCCGAAGTTCGCGAAGGTCCGGGCCCCGACGTACAGCTGGTAGCCGTAGTCGCAGAAGAACGGCGACCGGATCTCGGACCCCTCGCCGTACGCGCCGAGCAGCGTGGTGAGCACCCTGCGTCGCGCGTCCGGGTCGGTGGCGGGGGTGCCGTTGAGCTCCTCCACGAGCGCCATCGCGAGCAAGTGCTCGCGGACGAGCTCGGGGTCGTCGGCCTGGTACAGGTCGCCAGCCAGCATCCGCTCCCGCATGCTGCGCCCGTCGACCACAGCGGGACGCTATCGCCGCCCACTAGGATCCGCTGTCGGGCAGCTGTCCTGCCCACGCCTCCGTAGCTCAGTGGATAGAGCGCCTCCGTCCTAAGGAGGGCGTCGGGAGTTCGATTCTCTCCGGGGGCACCGACCGACCGACCGAGACAGGGCTCGCATGGCCAGGGGCCTGGGTCAGATCCGGCGGAGGAAGCAACCCCGCAGGTCACAGCCTCGCGGAGGCCGCCTTCGAGCCGAGAGCCGCTCCCCGCGCATGCCCAGTTCACAGCGGCTCGGACCGCCATCACCCTGGTGCCGCTGCCATCGGCTTCGCCGACAAGCTGCCCACCGGCCCACAGGTAATCCGGGACAGGCTGCCGTTGACCTTCTTCCCGACGCGGTTGCCGCCGGCGTCGTACAGGTAGTCGACCCCCGCGTACGCGTTCTCTCCGACTCAGCCGCAGGGCGCAGCCCAGACGTACGGGATCAACAAATCTGCCTGCTCGCCCAGAAGCCGCTGTGAGGGCCTCGTCACGCTCCCTGCCAGACTCACGACGTGACCGATGACACAGTACGCATGGGCCTCGTCCTCGACTGCGCCGACCCCGTTTCACTCGCGCAGGTCTGGGGTCCCGCACTGCGCTACACCTACCTTGGCGCGGTTGAGAACTACGCCTTGCTCGTACCCGAAGCGGGTGCAGGCCCCAAGCTGCTGCTGCAGAAGGTCACCGAGCCGAAGGCTGCCAAGAACCGCATGCACCTCGACATCGAGACGCGTGAGGTGGAAGCAGAAGTCGCACGACTTCTCCTTCTTGGAGCCTCGCGCATCGACGCCCACGACCACCATGAGCACGGCAACCGCTGGGTCGTCATGGCGGACCCTGAAGGCAACGAGTTCTGCGTCTGCAACGCGGGCCAGTCACAGGAATGACGACGTGATGCGTGCGCCTGTGAACGCCGCCGGGACCGACCCTGGGCGGCACGCGATGTCACTCAAGGTCTTCTGCGTGCGCGCTGCCGTCCCGACCGTCAGGACGTGGCGATCGACACGCAGCACATGCCTGGCGACGGGGTGAGCCGTGCCTGCAGCGCCGAGGGGCCCAGGCCTTCGAGCATGCCTTCGATGAGGTCGCGGTTCATGCCACACACCAGGTCGCGGTGGTTCTCGGCCAGGGCGTGGAACGGGCAGTTCGCGAGAGTGATCGTCCTGCCGTCGGTGCGAGGCTCGTACCCGTAGCCGGTCAGGACCTCGCCGACGGCGCTCACGAGCGCCTTC
The DNA here is from genome assembly GCA_046723735.1 of Actinomycetota bacterium. Lineage (GTDB taxonomy): Bacteria > Actinomycetota > Actinomycetes > Mycobacteriales > SCTD01 > RYN-111. The sequence continues at coordinate 14,435 of JBKOVB010000111.1, forward strand.
GCGCTGCGGCGCGGGCCGACCTGCGCCCGAGCTTCCTGTCCGATCGACCTGCCCGCCTCGGCCGCCGCGGTACTGAGCGCCGTGCCGATGGGCACGGCCGTCACCTCCGTCGTGACGATGGCCTGAGCCATCACCTGGCCCGCAAGGTCGTAGTGCCTCTCGGGCAAGCTGACCTGAATCTCGCGCGCCGTCCGCTTGTAGTGCTTCGCGGGCCGTCCCGCACCGGGCCCACGGCGCCCGGGCGGGCGCCTGAACTCGACATCGAGCAGACCGTCCTCCTCGAGCTTGTCGAGGTGGAACTTTGCGGCGTGATGGGCCACGCCGACCCCGGCTGCTGCCTGCTCCCGGCTGACCGGCTCGGGCTGGGCCACGACGTACAGGTACAGAGCGCGCCGGACCGGCTCGGCAAGGGCCGCGACGCTCGTGACGCGCTGGTCGAAGTCGTGGGTGTTCACGGCGGGCTCCTGTGGATCAAGCGTCTAACAGAAACTTTCCTTGACGTTAGAAGGGCAAGAGGTCTAACGTCCATCGTAGTTTCCGTTAGAGGGAGAGGCAACATCATGAGTGTCATCACCGCCCCGGCTCAGACCGCCACCAGCCACCTGTCCACGGGCGAACGGCTGAAGAGCGACCAGACCTTCCAGGCGTTCTGGCTGCTCCGCATCGGGTTCACCGTCGCGCCGATCCTGTTCGGGATCGACAAGTTCGCGCACGTGATGACCGACTGGGACAAGTACCTGGCGCCGTGGGTCAACGACCTGGTTCCTGGGACGGCGCACCAGGCCATGTACGTGGTCGGGGTCATCGAGATCGTGGCCGGTCTCGCCGTGCTGGTCGTGCCGCGGTTCGGCGGCTACCTCGTGGCAGCTTGGCTCTTGGGGATCATCGTCAACCTGCTCAGCATCGGGGGCTACGCCGATGTGGCCCTCCGCGACTTCGGGCTCCTGCTGGCCGCCCTCACCCTGGCTCGCCTCGCCACGGCGTTCTCGAGCCGGCAGCCCGCAGTTCGCCTGTAGCCGACGAGGGACGGGAGCCGCGCCATGACCACCGCCTTCGTCCTCTCCGGCGGCGGGAGCCTGGGGGCCGCGCAGGTCGGGATGCTGCAGGCACTCGACGAGCGCGGACATGAGCCTGACCTGCTCGTCGGGACCTCGGCGGGTGCCATCAACGCCGCGTACGCGGCCGGGTACGGCACCGGCCAGCAATCCCTCGACGCCCTCGCCGCCTTGTGGACTGGACTCCGGCGTCGTCAGGTGTTTCCGTTCGGCGCCCGCCAACAAATGCTCGCTCTGGTCGGGGCCCGGCCGTCGATCTTCTCCTCCGACGGACTGCGGCAGCTCCTCACCGAGAACTTGCCGTACCGGCGCCTCGAGGACGCGCGGGTCCCGATCCACGTCGTCGCTACGGACCTCCAGTCCGGCGAGGAAGTACTCCTCTCCAGAGGCGACACGGTGAGCGCCGTTCTGGCCAGCACGGCCATCCCTGGACTCCACCCCGCGATCGAACGCGACGGGAAGACCCTCGTCGACGGCGGACTCGCCAACAACGCAGCCATCTCGCAAGCCGTGGCCCTCGGCGCGGACCGCGTGTTCGTCCTCCCGACGGGATTCGCCTGTGCGCTGCCCGCACCGCCGCAGAACGCCTTCTCCTCCGCTCTGCAGGCACTGAGCTTCCTCACTCAGCAACGGCTGATCCACGACGTCAGCGCCTTCGCCGACCAGGTGGAGCTGCACGTGATCCCGCCGCTGTGCCCGCTCAGCATCTCCCCAGCCGACTTCAGCCGTGCCCACGAGCTCATCGAGCGAGCCCACGGCGCGGCGGGCGAGTGGCTGGACACAGGCCGCGACCGGCTCCCGCACCCCGAGCGGTTCCTGTCCCTGCACCACCACACACCCGGAACCCCTACCCC
>JBKOVB010000028.1:0-23960 GCA_046723735.1 Actinomycetota bacterium
CCCGGACAAGTTCGTGGGTTCGGAGGAGGAGTGGGCGGCGGCGACCGCCGTCCTCGAGCAGTGCGCCAAGGAGACCGGCCTCGAGCTGGTCGCCGACCCGGGCGGGGCGGCGTTCTACGGCCCGAAGATCTCCGTGCAGGCGAAGGACGCCATCGGCCGCACCTGGCAGATGTCGACGATCCAGTACGACTTCAACCAGCCCAAGGGCTTCGAGCTGGAGTACCAGGCCGCTGACGGCAGCCGGCAGCGACCGGTGATGATCCACTCCGCCAAGTTCGGCTCCATCGAACGCTTCATCGGGGTGCTCACCGAGCACTACGCGGGCGCCTTCCCGGCCTGGCTGGCGCCGGTGCAGGTGGTCGGCATCCCCGTGCACTCGGACTTCGACGGGTACCTGCTCGACGTCGCCGACAAGCTGCGGCGGCAGGGCATCCGCGTCGAGGTCGACACCTCCGACGACCGGATGCAGAAGAAGATCCGCAACGCGCAGAAGCAGAAGGTGCCCTTCATGCTCATCGCGGGCGCCGAGGACGTCTCCCACGGCGCGGTCTCCTTCCGCTTCCGTGACGGGACCCAGGACAACGGCATCCCCGTCGACGAGGCCGTCGAGCGGATCGTCACGGCGGTCCGGGACAGGACGTGATGGAGCAGCCTGAGGAGCAGCGCGGCGCGGGCCTCAAGGACGCGTTCCACCGGCTGTGGACCCCGCACCGCATGGCCTACATCAAGGGCGAGGGCAAGGGCGTGGAGTGCGCCTTCTGCGAGATCCCCACGCTGCCCGACGAGCAGGGACTCGTCGTGGCCCGCGGCACGGTCTGCTACGCGGTGCTCAACCTCTACCCGTACAACTCCGGTCACCTCATGGTGGTGCCGTTCCGCCACGTCGCGGGGTACGACGACCTCACCGCCGAGGAGACGACGGAGGTCGCGACCATGACGCAGCACGCCATCCGGGCGGTGCGGCACGCCTCGGACGCGCAGGGCTTCAACGTCGGCATGAACCTCGGGATCAGCGCCGGCGCCGGCATCGCCGGGCACCTGCACCAGCACGTCGTTCCCCGGTGGGGTGGCGACACCAACTTCATGCCGGTCGTCGGGCACACCAAGGTGCTGCCCCAGCTGCTGCCGGACACGCGGGCCCTGCTCGCGCAGGCCTGGTCCGAGGTCTGAGCGGCGCTCAGCCCTTGGGCACCAGGTGCGCCGGCATCGCCTCGTGCCGCAGGTAGGAGCGGGTGAACGAGCCCGTCCCGTGGGACAGCGAGCGCAGCTCGGCGGCGTAGTGCAGCAGCTCCAGGTCGGGCACCTCGGCGGTCACCACCGAGACGTCGTCGTCGACGACGTCGTTGCCGGTCACCCGGGCCCGCCGCCCGGCCAGGTCGGACATGACCGTCCCGACGTACGACGGGGGCAGCCGGATCTCGACCGCGCTGACGGGCTCGAGCACCTGCACCCCGGCGGCCTGGGACGCCTCGCGGACCGCGAGCGCGCCGGCCGCCTGGAAGGCAGCGTCGCTCGAGTCCACGGAGTGCGCCTTGCCGTCGGTGAGCACCGCCTTGACGTCCACCAGCGGACGGTCGCCGGAGACCCCCCGCTCCATCTGTGCGCGGATGCCCTTCTCCACCGAGGGGATGTAGTTGCCAGGCACCGCACCGCCCACCACGGTCTGCTCGAACACCAGGCCGGAACCGGCCGGCAGCGGGCTGAAGTCGACGTGCACCACGGCGTACTGGCCGTGGCCTCCGGACTGCTTGACGTGCCGTCCGGTGACGCTCGCCGGTGCGGCCAGGGTCTCGCGCAGAGCCACCTTCACCTCGGGCTGGGTCACGTTCACGCCGTACCGCGTCTTGAGCCTGTCGACGAGCACCTCGGCGTGCGCCTCGCCCAGCGTCCACAGCAGCAGCTGCCCGGTCTCGGCCTGCCGGTCGAGCCGTACGGTCGGGTCCTCCGCGACCAGGCGCTGCAGCGCTGTGCCGAGCTTGTCCTCGTCGGCGCGTGAGGCGGCTTCGACGGCCACGGCATGCTGCGGCTCGGGCATCTCCCACGGCGTGATCAGCAGCGGGTCGTCCTTGCTCGACAAGGTGTCCCCGGTCTCGGCCGTGGTCAGCTTGGCGACGGTGCACAGGTCGCCGGCACGGCACTCCGACACGGGCCGCATGACCGCGCCCAGCGGCGTGGCCAGCGCGCCGATGCGCTCGTCGGCGTCGTGGTCGGGGTGGCCGCGTTCGACCATCCCGTGGCCGGAGACGTGCACCACCTGGTCGGGACGCAGCGTTCCCGAGAAGACTCGGACGAGCGAGACCCGGCCGAGGTACGGGTCGCTGGTGGTCTTGACCACCTCGGCGCACAGCCGACCGTCGGGGTCGCACGTCAGGGGCTCGGCGGGGGAGCCGTCGGGCCGGGTCACCACCGGGCAGGGGTGCTCGAGCGGGGTGGGCAGCGCCTGCGTCAGGAGCTCGAGCACCTCGTCGGTGCCGAGCATGGTCAGCGGCGCGGCCGGCAGCACGGGGTAGAACCTGCCGCGGGCGACGGCCACCTCGAGATCGTTGATCACCACCTTGGTGTCGATCTGCTCGCCCGCGAGGTACCGGTCGAGCAAGGTCTCGTCCTCGCTCTCGGCGATGATCGCCTCCAGCAGCTCGCCGCGCGCGGATTCGATGAGCGGCAGGTGCTCAGGGTCAGGGTCGCGCTCGACGCGGTCGCCCGAGGACCAGTCGTAGACGCGCTGCGTGACGAGGCCGATGAGACCGGCCACCGACTCGTCGTCGCCGTGCAACGGGAGGTACAGGGGGTGCACCCCTTCGCCGAGCAGTCGCTGGCACAGCGCGACGGACTCGTCGAAGTCGGCCCGCGGCCGGTCGAGCTGGGTCACGACCACGGCGCGCGGCATGCCCACGGCGGCGCACTCGTTCCACAGCTGCACGGTGAGCGCGTCGACGCCGTCCACGGCCGACACCACGAACAGCGCGGCGTCCGCCGCCCGCAGCCCCGCCCGCAGCTCGCCGACGAAGTCGGCGGAGCCGGGGGAGTCGAGCAGGTTCACCTTGATGCCGGCGTGCTCCAACGGGGCCAGGGACAGCGCCACCGACCGCTGCAGCCGCCCCTCGATCTCTTCGCTGTCGCTGACCGTCGTGCCGTCCGCCACGCTGCCGGCCCGCGGGATCGTCCCCGTGCGGGCGAGCAGCGCCTCGACCAGCGTGGTCTTGCCTGCGCCGCTGTGCCCGACGAGCACGACGTTGCGGACCAGCTCCGGGGCCCTCGGCTCGGGTGCCGGCCCTGCCTGCTTCACTGCCTTCGCCACCGCTGCCTCCCTGTGCCTCACTCGCAGCCTGCCGTCCCCCATCCGCTGCGACAAGCGCGGCTATCGTTCGGCACGTGATCGGCTCACAGCTCCGTCCCGTCGTCGGTCGGGTCGCCGACCCCCTGGTGAACCGCCTGCACGCCTGGGGCGTCACGCCAGACACGGTGACCGGGGTGGGCACGCTGGGCGTGGTCGCGGCTTCGCTCGTGTTCTTCCCCCGTGGCTGGTTCTTCGCAGGGACCCTGGTGATCACCTTCTTCGTGCTCACCGACACCATCGACGGCGCCCTCGCCCGCAAGCGGGGGACGACGAGCCGGTTCGGCGCGTGGTGGGACTCGACCTGCGACCGGGTCGCCGACGGCGCGGTCTTCGGCAGCCTCTGTCTCTGGTACGCCGGGAAGGGGGCCGACGACGTCATGCTGGCCGTCACGCTCTACGTCCTGGTGGCCAGCATGGTGGTCTCCTACGAGAAGGCCCGGGCCGAGGGTCTCGGGATGACCAGCGACGTCGGCATCGCGGAGCGGCCGGAGCGGCTCATCGTCGTGCTCGTCGCCGCGGGGCTCGTCGGCCTGGGCGTCCCCGACTGGCTGCTGTCGGCGGCGTTGTGGGTGCTCGCGGTGCTCACGACGGTGACGGTCTGGCAGCGGCTGCGCGAGGTGCACCGCCAGGCGAGCCTTCCCCTCACGTGATCGGCGCCAGCGTCGCCCGGCTCGCGGGTGCGCTCACCTCGGGTTCCTACGCGACGGCCTGGACGGCTGTGCGCGCGCTGCCCGAGCCCGTCGCGGCCCAGGTGTTCCGTGCCGCGGCCGACCTCGCCGTCACCCGGGGCGGCACACGTGTCGACCGGCTGCGCGCCAACCTCGAGCGCGTCGCACCCGGCCAGGACCTGACCCGGTCCGCGATGCGCTCCTACGCGCGCTACTGGCTGGAGCTCTTCCGGCTGCCCTCCGTGCCGCTGGAGCGGCTCGTGGAGCGCACCGTCACGCACGGCGAGCAGCACTTCCGAGCTGCGGTCGCGGCACCGACGGGGACGGTCTGCGTGCTGCCCCACAGCGGCAACTGGGACGCCGCCGGTGCCTGGGCGGTCGGCACCGGCGTGCCGTTCACGACGGTGGCCGAGCGGCTGAAGCCGGAGTCGCTGTACGACCGCTTCGTCGCGTTCCGCGAGTCGATCGGGATGGAGGTGCTGCCCCTGACGGGTGGCGAGCGCCCGCCGTACGACGTGCTCGCGCAACGGCTCGAGGAGGGCCGGCTGCTCTGCCTGCTCGGCGACCGGGATCTCACACCGCGAGGCGTGGACGTGCAGTTCTTCGGCGCGGCGGCCCGGATGCCCGCCGGTCCGGCGCGGCTGGCGCTCGAGACCGGTGCGAGGCTGCTGCCGGTGAACCTCGCCTTCACGCACGACGGCTGGGACGTCACCTTCCACGAGCCGGTCGCGCACACCGACCTCGCCACGATGACCCAGCAGGTGGCGCACGCCTTCGAGGAAGGCATCCGGACGCGGCCGCAGGACTGGCACATGCTGCAGCGGGTCTGGCTCGACGACCTCGACGAAGATGACCCGCGGCGAAGGCCGGTCGGATGAGGGTGGGGATCGTCTGCCCGTACACCTGGGACGTCCCGGGTGGGGTGCAGGCGCATGTGCGCGACCTCGCGGACAGCCTGGTGGGGCTGGGCCACGAGGTGTCGGTGCTCGCGCCCGTCGACGACCCCGACGGGGCCCCGCTCCCGTCGTACCTCGTCCCGGCCGGTCGGGCGGTGCCGGTGCCCTACAACGGCTCGGTGGCCCGGCTGGCCTTCGGCCCGCTGTCGCTGACCCGCACCCGCCGCTGGCTGCGCAAGGGGCGCTTCGACGTGCTGCACGTGCACGAGCCCGCGGTGCCGTCGTTGGCGATGCTCGCGTGCTTCGCCGCGAAGGGCGCGATGGTGGCCACGTTCCACAGCGCGATGGGGCGCAGCCGGGCGCTGCAGGTGTTCGGCACCACGCTGCAGCCGGCGCTGGAGAAGATCACGGGCCGCATCGCGGTGTCTCCCGCAGCTCGGCGGATGGTGATGGAGCACCTGGGCCACGACGCGGTGCTGGTGCCCAACGGCGTCTTCGTCGACCGGTTCCACGGTGCGAAGCCGCTCGCCGACCTGCCACCGGGTCACCGGGTGGTCTTCCTCGGCCGGATCGACGAGCCGCGCAAGGGGCTCTCGGTGCTGCTGGCGGCACTGCCCGCGCTGGTTCGTGCGGTCCCGGACGTGCAGCTGCTCGTCGCCGGCCCGGGGGACCCGGACGAGGTGCGCGAGCGCGTGCCCCAGGAGCTGCAGCACCGCGTGCACCTGCTCGGGATGGTCAGCGAGGCCGACAAGCCCCGGGTCTACGCCAGCGGCGACGTCTACGTCGCGCCGAACACCCACGGCGAGAGCTTCGGGATCGTGCTCATCGAGGCCATGGCGACGGGCACCCCGGTCGTGGCCAGCGACCTCGAGGCGTTCCGCCGGGTGCTCGACGACGGAGACGCCGGGGTGCTGTTCCCGGTGGGCGACGCGGCCGGGCTGGCCGAGACCGTGGCGGCGCTGCTGCACGACGAGGAACGTCGCCGACAGCTCGCCACAGCGGCCTCTCGCGTCGTGCAGGCCTACGACTGGCGGCACGTCGCACGTCAGGTGGAGGCGGTGTACGAGAGTGTCGCCGCGGCCGCGCCGGTCGAGCTCGACGACACTGCCGAGGAGCCCGACGTGGAGGACTTCGGGCAGGAGGACGACCCGGGCAGCCTCTCGGAGACCCTGCGCCGCTGGCTCGCCGTCGTCCGCGACCGGGTCACGCCGTGATCGATACCTTCCTCCTGCTCGGCCTCGCAGTCCTCAACGCCCTGTACGTCACCTGGACAGCCGGCCGTCTTGACCGCATGCACGCGCGGGTCGACGCCGCCTGGGCGGCGCTCGACGCCCAGCTGGTACGGCGGGCAGCCGCCGCCCGCCACCTGCTGGCGCACCTCCCATCCGGCCCCGAGGCGAACGCGCTCGACGAGCGTGCCGCGGCCGCGCTCGCCGCCGGGGAGGAAGGCCGCGACGTGGTGGAGAACGCGCTGGTGCGGTCCCTGCGCGGCGCCGCATCGCTGCTGCCCGAGACCCCCGAGGCGGCCGCGGCGCTCGCGGAGGTCGAGGCAGCCGGCGAACGGGTCGCGCTGGCCCGTGCCTTCCACAACAGCGCGGTCACGGACACCCGTGCCCTGCGTCGTCGCCGCCTGCCGCGGCTGCTGCGCCTGGCCGGCCACCGGCGCCTGCCGACGTTCTTCGACGTCGACGAGACGGCGTTGCGCCCGTCGCCGGCGGACCGCTCGACCTAGAGTCGTGACCATGAGGTCACGCTCCGTCGCCACCGTGCTGGTGGTGCTCACCACGTTCGCCGTCGCCGGGTGCTCCCACGGCGACAACCGCGCTCGGGTAGCACCGTCGACCAGCCCGTCGCCCACGCTGTCGGCCACACCGTCGCCGACATCCGCAGGCGATCCCCTCACGGGCGGGGCGCCGGTGAGCGGCCCGGTCGTGGGGGTCAAGGTCGACAACGCCGTCCTCGCCCGGCCCTTCCAACGCGGGCTGACCCAGGCCGCGATCGTCTACCAGGAGCTGGTCGAGGGCGGTTCCACCCGCTTCCTCGCCATCTTCGAGAGCCGCGCCGCCACGAAGGAGGTCGGGCCCATCCGCAGCGCGCGGGAGTCGGACATCGAGCTGCTTCGCGGGTTCGGCAGACCTGCGATCGCCTTCTCCGGCGCGAACACCGGTGTGCTGGCGATCTTCGCGGCCGCAGCGCGCGCCGGTTACGTGTACGACGCCTCGCGCGACAAGGCCCCGTCGCTGTTCCGGTTCGGCGGAAGCCGTCGCGACGCCAACAACTACTTCGCCGTCCCGGCGCGTCTCGGGGCGCGCATCGGCGGCTCCGAGCCTCGGGACATCGGCTGGCGCTTCGGTCCCGCCGTGGCGGGTGTCGCCACGCCGTCGTTCTCCGTCCCGTTCTCGCCCGTGTCGGTGGTCCGAGGCCGCTACGACGCCCGGCGAGGCACGTGGCTCCTCAGCCAGGGCAGTCGGGTCATCCCCGTGGCGCCCTCCAACGTGGTCATCCAGTACGTGACCACCAAGGCCAGCCGGTTCTACGACATCCACGGCAAGAACACGCCGTTCACCGTCACGGTGGGGTCCGGACGCGTCGTCGTGCTCCGTGACGGGCAGCGCGTCGAGGGCACCTGGAGGCGCTCGGGCTACGGTCCGACCCGCTTCCTCGACGCTTCCGGCAACGACATCCCGCTCAAGGCGGGTCGTACCTGGGTCATGCTCCTGCCGAGCAGACAGGCGCCAGCCTTTCGCTGACTAGACTCGGGCTCATGACCGAGACCGGGACCTCACTCGTCAAGCGCGGCATGGCGGAGCAGCTCAAGGGCGGCGTGATCATGGACGTCGTCACGCCTGAGCAGGCACGCATCGCGGAGGACGCCGGGGCGGTCGCCGTCATGGCGCTCGAGCGGGTGCCGGCCGACATCCGGCGTGACGGCGGCGTGGCCCGGATGAGCGACCCGGACATGATCGACGGCATCAAGGCCGAGGTCACGATCCCGGTCATGGCCAAGGCCCGCATCGGTCACTTCGTCGAGGCCCAGGTGCTGCAGGCGATCGGCGTCGACTACATCGACGAGTCCGAGGTGCTCAGCCCCGCGGACTGGGCCCACCACATCGACAAGAACGCGTTCACCGTTCCGTTCGTGTGCGGCGCCACCAACCTGGGCGAGGCGCTGCGCCGCATCGCCGAGGGCGCCGCGATGATCCGCTCCAAGGGTGAGGCGGGCACGGGCGACGTGTCGCAGGCCACGACCCACATCCGCGCGATCCTGAGCGAGATCAAGCGCCTCACGGTCATGGACGAGACCGAGATCTTCGAGGCCGCCAAGGAGATGCGGGCTCCGGTCGAGCTCGTGCGCGAGACCGCCCAGCTGGGTCGGCTCCCGGTCGTGCTCTTCGTCGCAGGCGGCGTGGCCACCCCCGCGGACGCGGCGATGATGATGCAACTCGGCGCGGACGGCGTCTTCATCGGCTCCGGCATCTTCAAGAGCGGCGACCCGGTAGCGCGGGCACGGGCGTGCGTGGAGGCCACGGCCTACTACACCGACGCCGAGCGCATCGCGAAGGTGAGCCGCGGGCTGGGCGAGGCGATGGTCGGCATCGCCGCTGACCAGCTCGGGGCCGGCGACCTGCTCGCCAACCGGGGTTGGTAGCGAGCAGGAGGAGCGAGCTGCCGTGAGGCAGGGAGCGGCGGGCGAGTCGTGACAGCAGCGTCCCTGGCCGACGCCCTCGCGCCTGAGGGCCTCACGCCGTCGCTGCCGCGCGTGGGCGTGCTGGCCCTCCAGGGCGACGTGCGCGAGCACTGCGCCGCCCTCGCCGTCGCTGGTGCCGACGCGGTCGCGGTACGACGGCCGGAGGAGCTCGATGGCCTCGACGGGATCGTGCTGCCCGGCGGCGAGTCGACGACGATCGGGCGGCTGCTGGGGCTGTTCGGGATGCTCGAGCCGCTGCGGGCCCTCGTCGCGGGCGGCCTCCCGGCGTACGGCACCTGCGCCGGCATGATCCTGCTCGCCGACGAGGTCGTGGACGGCCGGCCGGACCAGCAGCTGCTCGGCGGGCTGGACGTGACCGTGCGGCGCAACGCCTTCGGGTCGCAGGTCGACTCGTTCGAGTCGGACGTCGAGCTCGCGGGCGTCGGGACGTTCCACGGGGTGTTCATCCGCGCCCCCTGGGTGGAGCGGGTCGGTGCCGACGTCGAGGTGCTGGCGAGCGTGGGGGAGCACCCCGTGGCCGTCCGTCAGGGCAACCTGCTGGCCACGTCTTTCCACCCCGAGCTGACCGACGACGCCCGGGTCCACGCCCTGTTCGTCAGTAGGATCATCGGCCGGAGCGGGAGCGAGGGAGGACAGTCGTGAGCGGGCACTCCAAGTGGGCGACGACCAAGCACAAGAAGGCCGTCATCGACGCCAAGCGCGGCAAGCTCTTCGCCAAGCTCATCAAGACCATCGAGGTCGCGGCCCGCACCGGCGGCGGCGACCCGGCCGGCAACCCCACGCTCGCCGACGCCATCGCCAAGGCCAAGTCGCAGTCCGTGCCGAACGACAACATCGACCGCGCGGTGAAGCGCGGCAGCGGCGAGCTCGGCGAGGGCGTCAGCTACGAGGAGATCACGTACGAGGCCTACGGCCCCGGCGGGACGGCGTTCCTCATCGAGTGCCTCACCGACAACCGCAACCGCGCCAACGCCGAGGTGCGCACGGCCATCACCCGCAACGGCGGCAACCCGGCCGATCCCGGCTCCGTGGCCTACCTGTTCAGCCGCAAGGGGACCGTGCTCGTCACGAAAGCCGACGGCCTGACCGAGGACGACGTCCTCCTGGCCGTCCTCGACGCGGGAGCCGAGGAGGTCAACGAGCAGGACGAGGCCTTCGAGGTCGTCTGCGAGGCGTCGGACACGCACGCGGTCCGGACCGCGTGCGCGGAGGCAGGCCTGCCGGTCGAGTCGGCCGAGGTCATCTGGGTGCCGTCGATGACCAACCAGCTCGAGGACGACGTCGCCCGCAAGGTCCTGAAGCTCGTCGACGCCCTCGAGGACCTGGACGACGTGCAGAACGTCTACGCCAACTTCGACGTCAGCGACGAGGTCCTCGCGTCGGTCTGACGCCGTGCCCTTCACGGGGAGCCATCCGGCAGCGGTGCTGCCGTTCGTGCCGCTCGGCCTGGTGCCCTCGGCGCTGGTGATCGGCAGCATGACCCCGGACCTGCCGTACTTCTTCCCGCTGCCGGTCGACGCGGACACGACCCACACGCTGCTGGGCGTGGTGGGGGTGGACGTGCTGTTGGGCCTGGGGTGCTTCCTGCTGTGGCACACGCTGTTCGGGCCGGCCGCGGTGGTGCTGGCGCCCACGGGCGCACGTCGGCGGCTCCCGGCCGGTGTGCCGTTCTCGCTGCGCCACCAGCTCCGCTCGCTCCGGGCGCTCGCGCTGGTCGTCGTGTCCCTGGCCGTCGGTGCCGCCACCCACGTGCTGTGGGACGCGTTCACCCACGCGGGACGCTGGGGCGAACGACACGTGGCCTGGTTGGCGGAGCAGCACGAGGGCGTGGCGGGCTACACGTGGAGCCAGTACGCCAGCGGGCTCCTCGGCGGCCTCGTCCTCGCGGTGTGGCTGGCGCTGTGGTGGCGCCGTACGCCGGTCGGTGCCGACCGCACCGGCCTGCCTGAGGCGGGGCCCGGCCTGAAGGCGGCGGCGGCAACCGCGGTCGTCGGGGCGACGTTCGTCGTCGCGGCTGTGGCGGCAGGACGGGAGCTCACGGAGCCGGGTGGCCCGGACGTGGTCGGAGCGGCGTACGCGGCGGCGACCAGGGGTGGCCTCGCCGCAGGGCTGGCTGCGCTGGCGGTGGCGCTCGTCGTACGGCTGCGACAGGTGGCGCAGCTCGACGAGGTCTGAGCATCCACCAGGGCGCGCTCAGACCAGGCTGACGACCCGTTGTCGGTCGAGCTGGAGCAGCGACGAGACCCGTGCGCGGTCCAGCCCGAGGAGCGCCTCGACGGCCCGCGGGTCGAACTGCGTCCCGCTGTGCCGCACCACCTCGGCGACGGCCTCCTCGAGCGGCATGCCTCGCCGGTACGGGCGGTCGCTCGTCATCGCGTCGAGCGAGTCGGCGATCGCGAAGAGCCTGGTGGCCAACGGGATCTGCTCGCCTGCGAGCCCGCGCGGGTATCCCGTGCCATCCCAGCGCTCGTGGTGCGTGAGCACGATCTCGCCGACAGTCGGCGAGAAGCCGGCCTGGTCCACGATGCGGTGGCCGATCTCGGGGTGTGCGTCCATGAGCTGCCGCTCGTGGGGCTCGAGGGGGCCCGGCTTGCGGAGCACCGCGTCCGGCACGCCGATCTTGCCGACATCGTGCAGGAGGAACCCGAACGACAGGTGCTCGTCTGCGGCCAACACGGGGTCGACGGCCTCCAGCAAGCACTGGGCCAAGGCCGTGACCCGGTGCACGTGACCGCCGGTCCCCGAGTCGCGAGCCTCGATCGCCTGCGCCAGCGCCGCGGCGGTCGCGCGGTGGTGGTGGCCCAGGGCGTCGTGCGCCGCCTCGAGCTCCACGGCCGAGCGCCGGAGCTCGCGGACCGCGTGCTCGGTGCGCTGCAGGTACGCCTTCTGCGCGTGGCGCATCAGCGCGGGAGGTACGAGGAACGCCAGGACGCCCCACCCGGCTGCTGTGAGCCACGCGGAGCCGAGCAGGGCGCCCAGCACGCCGTACGCCGCGAAGGACGGGAGCAGCCAGGACAGGTCCTCGCGCAGCACCGCCCGTGGGTCGCGGCCCTGGTCGAGGCCGACGGCGAGGGCGACCAGCCCGTTGTCGACGGCGAAGTACGCCAGGCCCGCGAGCAGACCGGCCGCGACGACCAGGGGCAGCTGGTGGCCGGTCGTGGGCCACGTCAGCAGGCAGGCGAGCGACGCGCAGACCGCGAGCGCGGCTGGGTTGAAGACGTGCTGCTCCACGCGTCGGGTGCCCGAGCGGACCGTGGTGGCGATCCCCGCGACGAGGGCTGCGAGCAGCGCCGCCCGTGCCTCACCCGCCGTCGCGGCCGCGAGCACGGGTACGGCGGACAGCGACACCGTCGAGGACCCGTACACGTCGGCGCCCACGACCTCGGCCAGCACGGCGAGGGCGGGGAACACCAGCAGCGCCGTCCCGCCGCCGGCAGGCAGCAGCCCAACCACCAGCGACGCCCCCAGCACGGCGGACAGCACGACGGCGACGACCAGGCCCTGCACGGCGCGTGGCACGGAACCCCCAGGTTGTCCTCGAACTCCGACAATGTGACAAAGCGGCCAGTAGCAGTGGCGGCGGCGCGCCGGGCGTCGCCTCCCCGGCAGGGAGCGCCCGACCCCCTAGGCTCCCCGAACAGGTGTTCCAGGAGGGAGTCGGCGGGTGCGGGTGCTGGGGGTCGACCCCGGGCTGACGCGGTGCGGGCTCGGGGTCGTCGACGGCGGGCCCGGTCGGGTGGCGCTGGTCGCGGTTGGCGTCGTGCGAACGCCCGCCGACGCCGAGCTCGGCGCACGCCTGGTGGCCCTCGAGGAGCAGGTCGAGGCCTGGCTCGACGCCCACCGCCCTGACGCCGTCGCGGTGGAGCGCGTCTTCGCCCAGCACAACGTGCGGACGGTGATGGGCACGGCCCAGGCGGGCGCGGTCGCGATCACGGCAGCGGCCCGCCGTGGGATCCCCGTGGCGCTGCACACACCGAGCGAGGTGAAGGCAGCGGTCACCGGGTCGGGCCGCGCCGACAAGGCCCAGGTCGGCGCGATGGTCACCCGCATCCTGCGCCTGCAGCAGGCCCCGCGACCCGCGGACGCCGCGGACGCCCTCGCGCTCGCCATCTGCCACGCTTGGCGCGCCCCGATGCTGGCCAGGCTCGCATGACCACCCCACGAGAGCGCTCGCTCCGCTCATGCTCCCGCAGGGACCCCGGATGATCGCCTCGGTCCAGGGCCGGGTGAGCGGCCACACCTCCGGCGGCGTTGTCGTGGTCGTCGGCGGCGTCGGGCTGGCGGTGCAGACGACGCCCGCCACCAAGGCCCGCCTGCGGGCCGGCGACGAGGCGTCGCTGTCCACGTCGTTGGTGGTCCGCGAGGACTCGCTGACGCTCTTCGGGTTCGAGACCCACGACGAGCGGGAGCTCTTCGAGCTGCTGCAGACGGCCAGCGGCGTGGGCCCGAAGGTGGCGCAGGCCGTGCTGTCGGTCCACACCCCTGACGCCGTACGACGGGCGCTGGCGACCGAGGACCTCGCCGCGCTCACGCTCGTGCCGGGCATCGGCCGCAAGGGGGCGCAGCGCATGGTCCTGGAGCTGAAGGACAAGGTGGCCGCGGGTGCCGGGACGGCGGCCTCCGCCGTACCGGGGTGGCGTGACACCCTCACCGACGCGCTCACCGGCCTCGGGTGGTCCGCCGCGCAGGCCGACGAGGTGGTCGTCGCGCTGGCGAAGGAGCACCCCGACGCCACCGCCGCGGACGTCCCGGCCCTGCTCAAGGGCGCGCTCGCGAGGATGGCCCGGTGAACCACGACGACCTCGAGGCCGAGGAGCTCGCCCGGCGCGCCGCCCGCCCGGAGGCGGACGAGGCCGAGCGCGTGGTCGAGGCCGCGCTGCGGCCGAAGCGGCTCGACGAGTTCGTCGGGCAGCAGCGGGTGCGCGAGCAGCTGTCGCTCGTGCTGCACAGCGCCACCCGGCGGCGGCGGCCGCCGGACCACGTCCTGCTCTCCGGCGCGCCCGGGCTGGGCAAGACCTCGCTCGCGATGATCATCGCGGCGGAGCTGGGCGTGCCGCTGCGCGTCACGTCCGGTCCAGCCCTGGAGCGCGCCGGCGACCTCGCCGCCCTGGTCAGCCAGCTCACGGAGGGCGAGGTGCTGTTCATCGACGAGATCCACCGCATCTCCCGGCCCGCCGAGGAGCTGCTGTACATGGCGATGGAGGACTTCCGGGTCGACGTGGTCGTCGGCAAGGGCCCCGGCGCCACGGCGATCCCGCTCGACGTGGCGCCGTTCACGCTCGTGGGCGCGACGACCCGCTCTGGCCTGCTCACCGGGCCGTTGCGCGACCGCTTCGGGTTCACCGCGCACATGGAGCCGTACTCCGACGCCGAGCTCGAGCAGGTGCTGCACCGCTCGGCCGGGCTCCTCGACGTACCCCTCGACGCGGACGGTGCCGCCGAGATCGCCGGCCGCTCCCGGGGCACACCACGCATCGCCAACCGCCTGCTCCGCCGGGTCCGCGACTACGCCGAGGTACGCGCCGACGGCCGGGTGACGCGTGAGGTCGCGCAGGCCGCCCTGGCGGTGTACGACGTGGACGAGCTGGGCCTGGACCGGCTCGACCGGGCGGTCCTCGACGCCCTGGTACGACGGTTCCACGGCGGTCCGGTCGGCTTGTCCACCCTCGCGGTGGCCGTGGCGGAGGAGCCGGAGACCGTCGAGGAGGTCGCCGAGCCGTTCCTGGTGCGCAGCGGGCTCATCGCGCGCACCCCGCGTGGCCGCGTGGCCACCCCGGCGGCCTGGCGGCACCTCGGGCTCACGCCTCCCGGGCCCGTGGGGACGCTCCCGCTCGACCTCGACACTGCCTGAGGCCTTCGTACGTTCACCTCCAGGGAGTCCGCGCTGCGTAGACTCCCCGCAATGCGAGCGGGAGGCCTGAGCCTGCCGCTGTTCACGCACGCGCTGCACCATGCGGCGGGCCCAACCGGGGCCGGCCGCCCGAGACAGGAGACCGCTCCTCGTGGCACGTCCCGGCCCGTCGACCCGTGGCCAGCTCCACGTCTGGCGCTACCTCGGCGCTCTGATCGTGATCTTCCTCCTCCTCTACACGGTGATCGCCTTCGCCGGGAAGGGGAGCGCCTGGCTCAAGCCCAAGCTCGGCCTGGACCTGCGCGGTGGCGCGCAGGTGATCCTCACGCCGAAGACCGAGAGCGGGAAGAAGGTCACCTCCGACCAGCTGTCCACGGCCGTCGACATCCTGCGGCAGCGCGTCAACGGCGCCGGCGTCTCCGAGGCCGACGTCCGCACCGAGGGCAACCAGATCATCGTCGCGGTCCCGGGCGGCAACCGCGACAGCATCAAGAACGCCACGCGCACCGCCCAGCTGCAGATGCGCCGGGTCATCGAGGCGGTGCCGGTCGTCCCGACGCAGGCCGCGCCGCCTACCGGTACGCCGTCGGCGACACCGAAGGCCACGACCACCGCCGCGGCGGCCAGCCCCAAGCCCAGCGCCACCGCCAACAAGCGACCCGTCACCGCCGGTCTGCGCGCAGCAGCCAGCCCCTCGCCGACCCCGAAGCCGTCCGCGAGCGCTGCCCCCGTCGTTCAGAGCGGCGCGGTCTACACCCCGCAGAACTTCGCGAACCTGGACTGCAACAACGCGGCCGCGCGCCAGGGCGGCGCCCCGGACGTGCCCAACCAGGAGATCGTCTCCTGCGAGAAGGACGGCAAGGAGAAGTACCACCTCGCCGCGGCCAAGGTGATCGGCAAGGACGTCAAGGGCGCCAACGTCAGCACCGACCAGCTGGGCACGCAGATCCAGGTGAACGTCCAGTTCAAGGGCAAGGGTCAGGACAAGTTCACGAACCTGACCAAGGAGGCGTTCGGCGCGACCCCGCCCACGGACCGCGTCGCGATCGTGCTCGACGGCGTCGTCTACTCGGCGCCCACGATCCAGAACGTCATCAACGGCGACGCGCAGATCACGGGCAACTTCACGCAGAAGGAGGCCCAGGACCTCGCCAACGTCCTCAAGTACGGCGCGCTCCCAGTGACCTTCCAGGC
The DNA here is from genome assembly GCA_046723735.1 of Actinomycetota bacterium. Lineage (GTDB taxonomy): Bacteria > Actinomycetota > Actinomycetes > Mycobacteriales > SCTD01 > RYN-111. The sequence continues at coordinate 15,656 of JBKOVB010000028.1, forward strand.
CGGTGACACAGAGGTCGTCTCGGCCAGCCTCGGCGACGACCAGCTCCGCAGCGGCCTGCTCGCGGGGGCCATCGGTCTCGCAGCCGTGGTCCTCTACACGCTGCTCTACTACCGCGCCCTCGGCCTCGTCACGATCGCCTCGCTGGTCATCAGCGGCCTGCTCGTCTACGGCAGCGTGACGATCCTCGGCAAGGAGCTCGGCTTCGCGCTGTCGCTCGCGGGCATCGCCGGTTTCATCGTGGCCGTCGGCATCACCGCGGACTCGTTCGTCGTGTACTTCGAACGCATCAAGGACGAGATCAAGGAGGGCCGGACACCGAGATCGGCGGTCGACGTGGCGTGGAAGCGCGCGTTCCGCACGATCCTGAACGCCGACGCGGTGTCGCTGCTGGCCGCCGTGATCCTCTACATCGTGTCAGTCGGCGGCGTACGCGGCTTCGCCTTCACCCTGGGCCTGAGCACGATCCTCGACGTCGTCGTGGTCGTCTTCTTCACCCGCCCGCTGCTGTCGCTGCTGTCCCGCCAGAAGTGGTTCGGGAAGCGGCGATGGACCGGCTTCTTCGGGCCCGACGGAGGAGACCCCGTCAGCAGCAGCGCCCCCCGTCCCTCGCTCTCGACCACCACCCAGGAGGCCTGAGATGGGGATCGTCCACCGGCTCTACCACGGCGACACGCACTTCCCGCTCATCCGGCGGCGCAAGCTCTTCTACGCCATCTCCGGCGCGCTGGTCCTGCTGTCCCTGGGCAGCATGCTGTTCCGCGGCTTCAACCTGGGCGTCGAGTTCAAGGGCGGTGCCATCTTCACGGTCACCGCGCCGTCGAACGTCGACGTCAAGGACACCCGCGACTACGTCGAGGGCCTCGGCGTCGGCGAGACCATCGTGCAGACGGTCAAGACCTCGACGGGCGGCACCAAGGTCCGCGTGGAGACCGCGCCGCTCACGAACGCCGAGGAGCAGAAGGTCGTCAGCGGCCTGGCGCAGCGGTTCGACGCCGACGCGAACGACATCGACAGCCGCGAGGTCGGCGCGTCCTGGGGCAAGCAGGTCACGAACAAGGCGCTGTGGGGCCTGTTCTGGTTCATCCTCGCCGTGATCGCTTACATCAGCCTGCGGTTCGAGTTCAAGATGGCGGCGGCGGCGATCATCGCCCTCATCCACGACATCATCCTCGCGGCCGGCATCTACTCGATCACGCAGTTCGTCGTGACACCGTCGACGATCATCGCGCTGCTGACGGTTCTCGGGTACTCGCTCTACGACACGATCGTCGTGTTCGACCGCGTGGACGAGAACACCCGCGGGATCGAGAAGAACGCGAAGTACACCTACAGCGAGGCCGCGGAGCTGGCGGTCAACCAGACCTTCATGCGCTCCATCAACACGTCGGTGATCGCGCTGCTGCCGGTGTCCGGCCTGCTCTTCGTCGGCGCCCTGCTGCTCGGTGCCGGGACGCTCAAGGACCTCGCGCTGGCGCTGTTCGTCGGTCTGGGGGCCGGTGCCTACTCCAGCCTCTTCCTGGCGACGCCGCTGCTCGCCGATCTCAAGGAGCGGGAGCCGCGCTACCAGGCGCTGACCCAGCGGGTCCGGGACCGGCGTGAGAAGGGCGCCGCGGCACCCGTGCGGCTGTCGCAGCGGTCGGCGAACGCGCCCGCCATCGAGCAGGTCGGCGGCGAGGACGAGCCGGTCGCGTCGCCCGTGAAGACGGCGACCGCCGTACGTCCGCCGCAGCCGCCCCGGAAGAAGAAGAGCAACCGTCGCCCGAGCGGCAAGCGCCGCCGCTGAGCACGGTGGACCTCGCCGCGTTCGTCCGCGACGTCCCGGACCACCCGCGTCCCGGGATCGTCTTCAAGGACCTCACGCCGCTGCTCGCGGACGCCGACGCGTTCCGGGAGGCCGTCGACCGGCTGGTCGCGCCGTACCCGGTGGGCAGCGTCGACGTGGTGGCCGGCATCGAGGCGCGCGGTTTCCTGCTCGCGGCCCCTGTCGCCTACCTGCTCGGTGCCGGCGTCGTGCCCGTGCGCAAGCCGGGCAAGCTGCCACGAGCCGTGCACGAGCGCTCGTACGACCTCGAGTACGGCAGCAACACCCTCGCGGTGCACCGCGACGCGTTCCAGCCCGGCCAGCGGGTGCTCGTCGTCGACGACGTGCTGGCCACCGGCGGTACCGCGGCTGCGGCGGTCCACCTGGTCGAGCACGTCGGCGCGAAGGTGGTCGGCGTGGGAGTGCTGCTCGAGCTCGGCTTCCTCGACGGGCGGGCGGCCCTGCCGGGCACCTCTGTGCACGCTGTGCTCAGCGCCTAGACTGGGGATTCCGAGCGCGAGGAGGAGCGATGGACGCCGCCACGCCGCCCGTGACGCCTGCCACCGCCCAGCCCGTGCCTGCCCAGGCAACCCCACCGGACACGGTTCCGGGCCACGTCGTCCTCGACGACCACGACCGCTCGCCCGTCCCCGAGACCACCACCGGCACGGGTCCGCCGACCGGCCGCCGCGTCCGCGCCCGGCTGGCCCGCCTCACCGCCCCCTCCAAGCCCGCGGGCGGCACCCCACCGGTGCTCGAGCCGCTGCTCCGGACCGTCCGGACCAGCCATCCCAAGGCGGACACCCGCGAGGTGGTGCGCGCCTACGAGATCGCCGAGCAGATGCACGGCGACCAGCGCCGGCGCAGCGGCGACCCCTACATCACGCACCCGCTCGCGGTGGCAACCATCCTGGCCGAGCTCGGGATGGACCCGACCACCCTCGTCGCGGCGCTGCTGCACGACACGGTCGAGGACACGCCGTACACGCTGGACGACGTCCGTGAGGAGTTCGGCGACGACGTCGCGCACCTCGTCGACGGGGTCACCAAGCTCGACAAGATCAAGTACGGCGAGGCGGCCGAGGCCGAGACGATCCGCAAGATGATCGTGGCGATGGCCCGTGACCCTCGGGTGCTGGTCATCAAGCTCGCCGACCGGCTGCACAACATGCGCACGCTGCGCTACCTGCGGCAGGACAAGCAGGAGCGCATCGCCACCACGACGCTCGAGATCTTCGCCCCGCTGGCCCACCGCCTGGGCATGAACACCATCAAGTGGGAGCTGGAGGACCTCGCGTTCGCGACCCTCTACCCCAAGCGGTACGACGAGATCGTGCGCCTCGTGGCCGACCGGGCGCCGAGCCGAGACACCCAGCTGGCCGAGCTCGTCGACGCCGTCAACGAGACCCTCAAGGCCGCCAAGATCAAGACCACGGTCACCGGACGGCCGAAGCACTACTACTCGATCTACCAGAAGATGATCGTGCGCGGCCGGGACTTCGCCGACATCTACGACCTGATCGGCATCCGGGTGCTCGTCGACTCGGTGCGCGACTGCTACGCGACCCTGGGCACCCTGCATGCGCTGTGGTCGCCGGTGCCCGGCCGGTTCAAGGACTACATCGCCCGGCCCAAGTTCAACATGTACCAGTCGCTGCACACGACGGTGATCGGTCCGCAGGGCAAGCCCGTCGAGGTGCAGATCCGCACGGTCGAGATGCACAAGCGCGCGGAATACGGCATCGCGGCGCACTGGAAGTACAAGGAGGGCGGCGGGCCGGCGCCGGCCGGCGACGACATGGCCTGGCTGCGGCAGCTGCTCGACTGGCAGCGCGAGGCGGCCGACCCGGGCGAGTTCCTCGACTCGCTGCGCTTCGACCTGCGGGCCGCCGAGGTCTTCGTGTTCACGCCGAAGGGCGACGTGATCTCGCTCCCGGCCGGCTCCACCCCGGTCGACTTCGCCTACGCGGTGCACACGGAGGTCGGGCACCGGTGCATCGGGGCGCGCGTCAACGGCAGGCTCGTGCCGCTGGAGTCGACGCTCGACAACGGCGACGTCATCGAGGTCTTCACCTCCAAGTCGGAGACCGCGCACCCCAGCCAGGACTGGCTGCAGTTCGTCAAGAGCCCGCGGGCCCGCAACAAGATCCGGCAGTGGTTCGCCAAGGAGCGGCGCGAGGACGCGGTCGAGCACGGCAAGGACGCGATCGGCCGCGCGATGCGCAAGCAGGGCCTGCCGCTGCAGCGGATCCTGGGCGGCGACGCCCTGCACACGCTGGCCAAGGAGATGCGGCTGGCGGACGTCTCGGCGCTGTACGCCGAGGTGGGGGAGGGCCGGATCTCGGCCCAGACCGTGGTGCAGCGGATCATCGCGTCCCTCGGTGGCGCCGAGGGTGCCGTCGAGGACCTCGCCGAGACCGCCGTACCCACGCGTCCGGCGCGGCCCCGTCCGCAGGGCGACCCGGGCGTGGTCGTCAAGGGCGTCGACGACATCTGGGTCAAGCTCGCGAAGTGCTGCACCCCCGTGCCGGGTGACGACGTGGTCGGGTTCGTGACGCGCGGCCGGGGTGTCTCGGTGCACCGGCGCGACTGCCCGAACGCGGGCGAGATCCTCGCCGAGCCGGAGCGCCTCGTCGAGGTGGAGTGGGCGCCGACCGCCGGGTCGATGTTCCTCGTGAACATCCAGGTCGAGGCGCTCGACCGCACCCGCCTGCTCTCGGACGTCACGCGGGTGCTGTCGGACGCGCACGTGAACATCCTCTCGGCCACCGTGACGACGACGCGGGACCGCGTGGCCGTCTCGCGGTTCTCCTTCGAGATGGCCGACCCCAAGCACCTCGGTCACCTGCTCAACCAGGTACGCGGTGTCGAGGGCGTGTACGACGCCTACCGGGTGACCTCCTAGGAGCGCCCTCCCCGCTCTCCCGCAAAGATCCCCGTGCCGCGTTGAGCGTGTGGTCGCGAGCAGGTGCCCGGCACGCCGATCTTGAGCGCGGTCGAACGAAGATCACCGTGCCACCAGCGCGCATGCGACCTCTCGGGTGCACCGGCACGGCGATCTTGGTGCGAGTCGGGAGAGAGAGTCCCTCTCTCTCCTGCAGCCATGGCAGGGTGGAGCGGTGGAGCTGCAGGACCTGGTGGCGGGCGGCGGGATCGTCGTCCTCAGCGGCGCTGGCATATCGACCGAGAGCGGGATCCCCGACTACCGCGGCGAGACCGGTCGGGCGCGGCCGGCGAGCCCGATGACGTACCAGACGTTCATCGGCTCAGAGCAGGCCCGGCGGCGGTACTGGGCCCGCTCGCACCTCGGCTGGCGGCACATCGCGGGCGCCGAGCCGAACGCGGGCCACGCGGCTGTCACCCAGCTCCAGCAGCGGGGTCTCGTCAGCGGTGTCGTCACCCAGAACGTCGACGGCCTCCACACGGCCGCTGGGACGAGCGACGTCGTCGAGCTGCACGGCGCGCTGGGCCGGGTGGTGTGCCTGTGCTGCGGCGACCTCAGCAGCCGCGCGGCGCTGCGCGACCGGCTCACCGAGGCCAACCCGGGTTTCACCTCCGAGAGCCTGCCGCTCAAGCCCGACGGTGACGTCGACCTCGACGACGTCAGCGGCTTCGTCGTCGTGGGCTGCGTGGTGTGCGGCGGCGTGCTCAAGCCCGACGTCGTGTTCTTCGGCGAGACGGTTCCGCGCGACCGGGTCCAGCTCAGCGTAGGGCTGGTCGACGCCGCTCGGTGCCTGCTCGTGCTGGGCTCGTCCCTGGCCGTGATGAGCGGCTACCGCTTCGTGCTGCACGCGGTACGCCGCGGGACGCCGGTCGCGATCGTCAACCAGGGCCCGACGCGGGGAGACGCTCAGGCCACCGTGAAGGTGGAGGCGCCGTTGGGAGAGGTGCTCCCACGCCTCGCCGCGCAGTACGAGGGGAACCGGCTCAGCGCGTAGCCGCAGCTCCGCTCAGTCCCGGACCGTGGCCTTCTCGATCGTGACCGGGGTCTTGGGCTTGCCGTCCATGGCCGGCGTCGAGCCGCCCTTGGCGACCTTGTCGAGGAGGTCGAGGCCCTTGGTGATGGTGCCGAACGGCGTGTAGTTGGGCTGCAGCGGGCTGTCCTTGTAGACCAGGAAGAACTGGCTGCCGTTCGTGCCTGGGCCGGCGTTCGCCATCGCGATCGTGCCGCGCGGGTAGGTCACCTGGGCTCCGCTGCCGAAGGCGCTCAGGTTCTCCTCGCCGAACTGGTAGCCCGGCCCGCCCGCGCCGCTGCCGCTCGGGTCGCCGCACTGCAGCACGAAGATCCCGGAGGTGGTGAGCCGATGGCAGGAGGTCTTGTCGAAGTACTTCTGGCCGGCCAGGAAGGCAAAGCTGTTCGTCGTGCAGGGCGCCTTCGCGCCGTCCAGGCTGAGCTCGATGTCGCCCTGGTTCGTGGTGAGCGTGACCTTGGTGGCGCCGGAGTGCGCGGGCGTGGCGGCCGGCGTGCCGTCGACCTGCTTGCTCGCCGTACCGGCCTTGGTGTAGCTGCAAACGCCCTTCGACTGGCTGGACGACGTGGCGAGCGTGGACTTCCCGTTGTCGGTGGCGAGCGCGATGGCGACGACGACGATCGCGACGCCGAGGGCCGACAGGCCCGCGAGCATGGCGTTGCGGCGCTTGAGACGGGCCTCCGCTTCTGCCGCCCGCCGGGCCGCCTGCCGCTCGGCCCGCATGCGGGCCAGCTCCCGCTCGCGCTTGTTGCTCGCCACTGTGGTTCCCTTCGGCTCTCGGGTCGCGTCGGAGTGTAGGGAATCTCGCTGAGGGCGAGGGGCGCTGCGCCGGTAGGGTCGAGGCGCCAGCTTCCCGACGTCACAGGAGACGACGACCGTGTTCGTCCGCGGGTTCCCCGCCGCTGCTTTCGACACCAACTGCTGGGTCGTCGCGCCCGCCGAGGGCGAGCAGTGCGTGGTCGTCGACCCCGGCATCGGGGTGGAGGACCAGCTCGATGCGCTCCTGCGCGAGCACCGCCTGCAGCCGGTGGCCGTCCTGCTCACGCACGGGCACCTCGACCACACCTTCTCCGTGACCCCCGTGTGCGGCGCCCGTGGCATCCCCGCCTGGATCCACCCCGGCGACCGGGAGCTGCTCGCGGATCCGATGAAGGGGCTGTCCCGCGAGTCCGGCGCCCTCTTCGGCGGGCGGCTGCAGTGGACCGAGCCGTCGGACGTCAAGCTGCTCGACCCGTCCGCGCCGCTCGAGCTGGCCGGCCTGAGCCTCCAGGTCGACTTCGCCCCGGGGCACACGCCCGGGTCGGTGGTGTTCGAGGCCGAGGGCACGATGTTCTCCGGCGACCTGCTCTTCCAAGGCTCGATCGGGCGCACCGACCTGCCGGGCGGCTCGTGGGAGCAGATGCAGGAGTCGCTGGCCCGGGTCGTGCTGACGCGCTCCGACGAGACCGTGGTGCACTGCGGCCACGGCCCCTCGACGACCATCGGCCGCGAGCGCACCTTCAACCCGTTCCTGCAGGACCTGGCGGAAGCCCCGCCCGCGAGGGGGCTGTAGGTGGCCGCCAAGGTCGCGCCGCTGTCGGGCTTCCCCGAGTGGTTGCCGGGGGAGCGCATCGTCGAGCAGCACGTGCTTGACACGCTGCGCCGCACGTACGAGCTGCACGGGTTCAGCTCGCTCGAGACCCGGGCCGTCGAGCCGCTCGAGCAGCTGCTGCGCAAGGGCGAGATCGACAAGGAGGTCTACGTCCTCACCCGGATGCAGGCCGAGGAGGGCGAGGGCCACAAGGGCCTCGGGCTGCACTTCGACCTGACGGTGCCGTTCGCGCGCTTCGTGCTCGAGCGCGCCGGGCACCTCGAGTTCCCCTTCAAGCGCTACCAGATCCAGAAGGTCTGGCGCGGCGAGCGCCCGCAGGAGGGTCGCTACCGCGAGTTCACCCAGGCCGACATCGACGTCGTCGACCGCGACACGCTCGCGTTCCACCACGAGGTCGAGCTGCCGCTGGTCGTGCTCGAGGCCTTCGCGGCGCTGCCGTTCCCCGCGGTCACCATGCGGGTCAACAACCGCAAGCTCGCCGAGGGCTTCTTCCGCGGCGTCGGGGCGGACGACCCGGCGATCGTGCTGCGCGCCGTCGACAAGCTCGACAAGATCGGCCCGGCCAAGGTTCGGGAGCAGCTCGTTGCCACCGGCCTGTCGGAGAAGGCCGCGGACGCCTGCCTCGCCCTTGCCGAGATCAGTACGCCGGACGCCTCCTTCGTCGACCAGGTGAAGGCGCTCGGAGTCAGCGACGAGCTGCTCGACCAGGGCCTCGAGGAGCTGGCGCGGGTCATCGAGGCCGCGGCCGAGCAGGCGCCCGGCCGGCTGTTCGCGGACCTGCGGATCGCGCGCGGTCTCGACTACTACACCGGCACGGTCTACGAGACCGTGCTGCACGGCCACGAGGACCTCGGCTCGGTCTGCTCCGGCGGCCGGTACGACGCCCTCGCCTCCGACGGCAGGACCAGCTACCCCGGGGTGGGCATCTCGATCGGCGTGAC
>JBKOVB010000171.1:0-11532 GCA_046723735.1 Actinomycetota bacterium
GCTCGGCGGTGCCTCTCCGACGCCCATGCCGAGCAGCGACGTGCCCGTCCTGACCAAGGACGTCAGCGCCGGCGAGCTTGCCGCCGCGCTGGGCATCGCGGTGCCGTCCGGACCGGCCGGCCTGCGCGCCGACGGCGCCACCGCACTGCTCGAGCGCGACGTGTACGGCGGGAACGGGCGCCTGCTACGCGAGGGCGGCTCCTTCGCTTGGCGGGACGGACGACGCCTGGTCACCCTCCAGGTCATGCGCGGCATGGCGCAGCGCGAGCTCGCCCCCACGACCGGCAGCCCGGTGCGGCTGTCGTCCGGGCTGGCCGCGCGCCTGACCCCGGTCGTCAACGGTGTGCAGGTCGAGCTGCTGACCCCGGCCGGGTTGTCGGTGAAGGCGGTGGGTGACCTGCCTGCGGAGGAGCTGCTGGCCTGGCTCGGGGGCCTTCGTTGGGACAGGGTCGCCGGACCCTGACGGCTTCTCGTCCCGCTCCGGTCGGGGCAGCATGCGGGGAGGTCCCTTCCCGCCGTACGAGAGGACGTCCGCCGTGGTCCACAAGATCGTGCCCAGCCTGTGGTTCGACACCCAGGCCGAGGAGGCCGCCGAGTTCTACACGTCCCTCTTCCCCGACTCGCGGATCGTGGGGATCTCGCGGTACGGCGAGGCCGGTCCGCGCGAGCCGGGCAGCGTGATGACGGTCGAGTTCGAGCTGAACGGGCAGCGGTTCGTCGGGATCAACGGCGGGCCGGAGTTCACCTTCGACGAGGCGATCTCGTTCCAGATCGGGTGCGAGACGCAGGAGGAGGTGGACCGGTACTGGACGGCGCTCACCGAGGGCGGTGAGGAGAGCATGTGCGGGTGGTGCAAGGACCGCTTCGGCCTGTCGTGGCAGGTGATCCCGGACGGGCTCGGCGAGCTGCTCGGCGACTCGGATCCTGAGCGGGCCAAGCGCGCCACCGAGGCCATGTTCGGCATGAAGAAGCTCGACATCGACGCGATGCGCCGCGCTGCTGACGGGCGCTGAGCGGGTGCTCGTCGTGGAAGGTGCTCAGGCCAGAGCCTGGGTGGGTGAACGTGACGGGGTCGACGGCCTCCAGCCCTGACCCAGGAGCGGCCACCTGGGAGAGGATGGGGAAACCCGTCGTACGAGAACTGGAGCGTCTCGCATGAAGGTGCCGTTCACGACCGCGGACTTCCTCGACCGGGCTGAGCTCTGCTACCCGCACCGCATCGGTGTGGTGGACGAGCCGGGCGAGTTCCAGGACGGCGGGCTCGGGTCGCTCACGTACGCCGCGCTCGCGGCCCGCGCCCGCGCGCTCGCCAAGGGCCTCGACGAGCTGGGCGTGGAGCGGGGGGAGCGTGTCGCGATCGTCAGCCACAACAGCGCGCGGCTGCTCGAGTCGTTCTTCGGTGTCTGCTCCTACGGCCGCATCCTCGTGCCGATCAACTTCCGGCTGGCCCCGCCGGAGGTGGAGTACATCGTCCAGCACTCCGGCGCCTCGGTGCTGCTCGTCGACCCGGAGCTCGAGGAGCACCTGGCCGGCATCACCGCGAAGCACCGGTTCCTGCTCGGCACGCAGAGCGACGAGGCGCTGCTGCGACCGGGAGACCCGCAGCCGTGGGAGGAGCCGGACGAGGACGCGACCGCGACGATCAACTACACCTCGGGCACCACGGCACGACCCAAGGGCGTGCAGATCACCCATCGCAACATCTGGGTCAACGCCCTCACCTTCGCGCTGCACGCGGGAGTGAGCGACCGCGACGTCTATCTCCACACGCTGCCGATGTTCCACGCCAACGGCTGGGGGATGCCCTTCGCGATGACCGGCATGGGCGTTCCGCAGGTGGTGCTGCGCAAGGTCGACGGAGCCGACATCCTGCGTCGCATCGACCGGTACGGCGTGACGGTGCTGTGCGCGGCCCCGGCCGTCGTCGCCTCCGTGCTCGAGGCCGCCTCCACCTGGGAGGGCGAGATCCCCGGCCGCGACCGCACCCGGGTCATCTGCGCGGGGGCCCCACCGCCGTCGCGGACGATTCAGCGGATCGAGGAGGAGCTGGGCTGGGAGTTCATCCAGATCTACGGCCTCACCGAGACCTCCCCGCTGCTCACGATCAACCGCCGACGCGCGGAGGAGGACGACCTGCCAGTCGAGGAGGCGGCCAAGCGTCTGTCCCGGGCCGGGATGCCGGCGCTCGGCGTACGGCTCCGCGTCAGCGACATGGGGGAGGTGCTGGCGCGGTCGAACGTGGTGCTCGAGGGCTACTGGAACCAGCCCGAGGAGACGGCCGCCGCCATCGAGGACGGCTGGTTTCACACCGGCGACGGCGGGACGATGGAGGACGGCTACGTCACGATCTCCGACCGCCGCAAGGACGTGATCATCACCGGCGGGGAGAACGTCTCCTCGATCGAGGTCGAGGACTGCCTGTTCAGCCACCCGGCCGTCGCCGAGGTGGCGGTGATCGGCGTACCGAGCGAGAAGTGGGGCGAGACCATCAAGGCGTTAGTTGTGCTGGCACCGGGCACGGAGGCGACCGAGGACGAGCTGATCCGTCACTGCAAGGAACGGCTGGCCGGCTACAAGGCGCCGACGTCTGTGGAGCTCCGCGAGGCGATCCCGCGCACCGCCACCGGGAAGATCCAGAAGTTCAAGCTGCGCGAGCCCTACTGGCAGGGCTACGACCGCCAGGTTCACTAGGGGTCGAGCAGCAGGTCCACGGTCACCATGCCCGCGTCGTCGCGTCGCAGCACGTAAGCCAGCCCCGCCTCGCGCAGCATGTCGGACACGTCGGCGTTGTCGGCGAAGTACTCCGCCTTGATCCGGTGGATGCCGTTGCGCACCGCGCCCTCGCCGAGCAGCTGCACGAGGGCGGTCGCGAGCCCGACGTGTCGCCAGGACGGGTCGACCACCACGGCGATCTCCGCGGCCTCGGGATCGCGCAGCCGCTCGTAGCGGGCGATCCCGACCCCCGTGCCGTCCTCGTCGAGCGCGACGACGGCGAGGCGGTCGTGGTAGTCGACCTCCACCAGCCGACGGAAGTCCTCGTCCGTGTACGGCGGCCGGCCGCCCAGGAAGCGCCGGCGCAGCGTCTCGGGATCCGCCTCCGTGACGGCGCGTCGCAGCTCCGCCTCGTCGTCCGGGACGATCGGGCGCAGCAACACGCGCCGTCCGTCGAGCAGCTCCACCTCGCGGACGAGGTCCTCCGGGAAGCCCGCAGGCCGGGCCTGGTCGCTCATCGTGACCCCATCGTGCTGGCTCCGCCGCTTGAGGGGAACGGCCTTTCGTCCCAGCCTGCCGGGGACGGGACCAACGCCTCTTCCGCCTCGTCCGCCCGCGTCCGCACGCTCGGGGTGGAGACGAGAGGGGCTGAGGACATGCAGGCAGCAGTCGGCGACCGCATCATCGTGCGCGCCACGCACGTGGACGAACCCAGCCGTGACGGCGAGATCCTCGAGGTCCGGGGGGCAGACGGCACCCCGCCGTACCTGGTGCGCTGGTCCGATACCGGGCACGAGGGGCTGTTCTTCCCGGGGCCGGACACGGTCATTCACCACCACGGCGAGCCGGCACCCGTCGGGACCTGAGCGCCGCTACCCGTGCCATGATGTAGAACACGTTCCACTCTTTACGGCACGGGAGCGGCATGACGACACCTGCGATCGAGGGCTGGTTCACCACCGGTGACGCCCCCGCCCTGCTCGGCTCGCGCTGCACGTCCTGCGGGACGGTGGCCTTCCCGAAGCAGACCGCGTTCTGCGGCAACCCGGCGTGCAGCGGCACCGAGTTCGACGAGCTCGAGCTGTCGCGCCGCGGTCGGGTGTGGTCCTACACCGACGCGCAGTACCAGCCGCCGCCGCCGTACATACCGGCCACGGATCCTTACGTGCCGTTCGCGCTGGCCGCGGTCGAGCTCGAGGCGGAGGGCATCGTCGTGCTCGGCCAGGTCGCGGACGGCTACGGCGTCGCGGACCTGAAGGTGGGCACCGAGGTGGAGCTGGTCGTGGAGACGCTCTACACGGACGATTCCGGCCCCCGCTCGATCTGGAGGTGGCAGCCGGTATGAGCAACAACGACGTCGCGGTCCTCGGGGTGGGCATGCACCCGTGGGGCAAGTGGGGCCGCTCGTTCGTGAGCTACGGCGTGGAGGCGGCCCGCAACGCGCTCGCTGACGCGAACGTGGACTGGACCGACGTCGGCCTCGTGGTCGGCGGCGAGACGGTCCGCAACGGGTACGGCGGGTACGTCGCCGGCGCGACCTTCGCCCAGGCCCTCGGCTGGAACGGCGCGCGGGTCGCGACTTCCTACGCCGCGTGCGCCACCGGCGCCCAGGCGCTCGACACCGCCCGGGCCCGGATCCTCGCCGGCATGTGCGAGGTCGCGCTCGTGGTCGGTGCCGACACGACGCCCAAGGGCTTCCTCGCGCCGAACGCGGGAGAGCGGTACGACGACCCGGACTGGCTGCGCTTCCGCCTGATGGGCATGACCAACCCGGCGTACTTCGCGCTGTACGCCCGTCGCCGCATGGACCTCTACGGCGCCACCTCGGAGGACTTCGCGGCCGTCAAGGTCAAGAACGCCAAGCACGGCCTGGCCAACCCCTACGCGCGCTACCGCAAGGAGGTCACCGCCGAGGAGGTGCTGGCCTCGCCGGTGGTGGCGAACCCGCTACGGCTGCTGGACATCTGTGCGACCAGCGACGGCGGCGCCGCGGTGGTCCTGACGTCGATGGAGTACGCGCGCAAGAAGGGCATCGCGCAGCCGGTGCGGGTCCGGGCAGTCAGCACCGTCACGCCCACCTACCCGCAGACGACGATCGAGATGCCGAACTTCTCGACCGACTCGAGCGCCGTCGTCCCGGTGCCTGAGCGCGGGTTCAAGGACTCGATCGCGCAAGGTGCCTACGAGGAGGCGGGCCTCGCGCCGGAGGACGTCTCGCTGGCCGAGGTGTACGACCTGAGCACGGCGCTCGAGCTCGACTGGTACGAGAACATCGGCCTCTGCAAGCCGGGTGAGGCCGAGTCGCTCATCCGCGCCGGCGAGACCGCCATCGGCGGCCGCGTGCCGGTCAACCCCAGCGGCGGCCTGGCGTGCTTCGGCGAGGCGGTGCCGGCGCAGGCGCTCGCACAGGTGTGCGAGGTGACCTGGCAGCTGCGGGGCCAGGCCGAGGGACGGCAGGTCGAGGACGCCAAGGTCGGCATCACCGCGAACCAGGGCCTGTTCGGCCACGGCTCCTCCGTCATCCTCTCCGTCTGATGAAGCGGATCGTCGTCTGGGGCACCGGCTTCGTCGGCAAGATGGTGATCGAGGAGGTGCTGAAGCATCCCGAGTTCGAGCTGCTCGGCGTGGGTGTCAGCAATGCCGACAAGGTCGGTGTCGACGTCGGGACGCTGCTGGGCCGTGACCCCGTGGGCATCCCTTGCACCGACGACGTCGAGGCGCTGATCTCGCTGCGCCCGGACGCGCTGGTCCACTACGGCCCCACCGCGCTGTACGCCGACGCGAACATCGCCGTCATGTCGGCCTTCCTCCGCGCGGGTGTCGACGTCGTGTCCACGGCCATGACGCCGTGGGTGTGGCCGTGGATGAAGCAGAACCCACCGGCGTGGATCACACCGATCGAGGAGGCGTGCAAGGAGGGCGGCGCGAGCTGCTTCACGACCGGCATCGACCCGGGCTTCGCCAACGACCTGTTCCCCATGACCCTGATGGGCCTGTGCAGCGAGGTCGAGCTCGTCCGGGCCTGCGAGCTCGTCGACTACACCAACTACGAGGGCGACTACGAGAACGAGATGGGCATCGGGCGCTCGCCCGACTACGTGCCCATGCTCGAGCACACCGACATCCTCGTGATGTCCTGGGGCGCAACGGTTCCGATGATCGCCCACGCCGTCGGCGTCGAGCTCGACGAGATCACGACCACCTGGGAGAAGTGGGTCACCGACAAGGCGATCCCCTCGGCCAAGGGCGTCATCCAGCCCGGCATGGTCGCCGCGATCCGCTTCACCATCAACGGCGTCTTCAAGGGCGAGACCCGTATCCAGCTCGAGCACGTCAACCGGGTCGGGCTCGACTCGGCGCCGGACTGGCCGCGCGGCACGCAGGACGACGTCTACCGGGTCGAGATCGTCGGCACGCCCTCGATCACGCAGGAGACCGCGTTCCGCTTCACCGACGGGAGCGGCCGGGACGCCGCCACGGCGGGCTGCCTGGCCACCGGGTTGCGCGCGCTGAACGCCGTACCGGCTGTCAACGACCTGCCGCCCGGCTGGGTCACCGCGCTGGACCTGCCACTCATCCCCGGCGTCGGCACGATCCGGTGAGGCGCCTGGTCGCCGTTGCGCTCCTGGTCGTCGCTACGGCGGCGCCTGCCTCCCGCGCGGCGGCGCCCGACCCGTGCGGGATCTGGACCGTCAACGTGCTGGCCTCCGGTTTGGGGAGCCTGGAGAACCTCGAGCCGGACGGCAAGGACGGCCTCTTCGTCTCGGCGACGACGCAGAACGCGGTGCTGCGGCTGACCCGAACCGCGCCGCCCGCGGTGGCCGTGCCGAACGTGACGAGCCCTGGTGGGCTGCGAGTCCGCGGCGGTGCGCTGTATGTCAACACCGGCGACGCGATGGCCTCCGGTGCGCTCGGCCGCGCGGACGGCACGATCGAGCGGGTCGACCTGCGGACGGGGCGGCGGACCACCTGGGCGACCGGCCTCACGATGCCCAATGGACTAGTGTTCCTGCCCGACGGCAGCGCGCTGACGAGCCGTGACGTCGCCGGCCTGTCGCCCACGGGGATCACGCGCGTCAGCCGCTCGGGCGAGGTGCAGCCGTCGTGGTCGGACCAGGCCGACAGCAACGGGCTCGCCGTCGACCCGACCGGGAAGTGGCTGTACTCCGACGAGACGTTCACGCTGGCCTCGAACGTCTACCGCACCGACATCGCGCACCCGCAGCACCGGGAGGTCGTGGCCTCGCTGTTCGAGCCGGGGGCGCCGAAGGGCCTCGACGACCTGACAATCGCGTCCTCGGGCGCGCTCTACGTCGCCGCGAACAGCGCGGGTGAGGTGATCCGCCTCGACCCGCGCACCCGTCGATCGTGCGTCGTGGTCAGCGGGCTCACGACCACGAGCGCGGTCAAGCAGGGTCGGGGGAAGGCCTTTCCGCCGAGCCGCCTCTACGTCACCGGCTTCGACGGGCGAGTGCTCGAGCTCCTCCCACCACGCGGCGTCACGCCCTGATGTCCCGAGGCTGAGCCGGAACGCGGGGTTGGGCCTGCGTTGTCGGCTACGTCCCAGGGCCATCAGGATGAAATCTCCTGTGTCTCAGGCCTTCGGATTCAGCGGGACGGCCCAGTCGCCGACAGCGAACGGCGTAAGGCCATCCCCCCGGAAGGACCACCCCCTCATGGCACTTCTGCGCACCTCCACCACGCTCGTCGCGGGAGCCGCGCTTCTCGCCCTCGGCTTCGCCGGAACCGCGTCGGCGGCAGGCAACGACGCATACGCCGCCCGCTGCACGGGCGACACGCTCCGGCTGCACGTTGCCGTGTCCGGCCCCGCCACCGCGCGCCTGCTCGCAGGTCACGACCAGGGTCACCTGGTTCCGACCGGGGACACGGTCGCGGTGCCGAGCTCGGGCGACGTGACGTTCGACCTGGGCGGGATCGGCGCGCAGCACTACCGGGTCGACGTCGTCGGCTCGAACGGGCGCGTGCTGGGTCGCAGCAACGCGGTACCCGCTGCGAGCTGCGCGCCGGGGCATGAGGTCCCCGAGGTGCCGATGGCAGCGCTGGCACCGGGCTCTCTCCTGCTGACGGCCGCGGTGCTCCTGGCAGGCCGTCGACGGGCATCGTCCGCTCGATGACCACCGCGACCACGTCGCCGGCCTGGACCGTTCTGCCCGACTTCTCGGCCACGTCACGGCGCCGGTTGCGGCTGCCGTTCGCGGCGAGCCCGACGGCGTCCGTGCTCCTCGTCGTGTCTCTGTGCGCGCTCGCCTTCCACTTCTCAATCGGCTCGCTGCTGCGCGACTGGCGCTACGACAGCCCACTGGCCGACCTCGCCCTGGTGCCGCTCGTGTTCGCCCTGCTGGCGGTCCTGGCGGTGAGGCGGCATCCGTACGTCGCGACCGTCCGGCTGGGACGGCTCGACCTCGTGGTGAGCGGTCTGTGCGTCGCGCTGGTGGTCGCGGCGCTCGCGCTCGCCCCGGTCGGCATGGGCAACTACTACTGGGCCCTGCGGCCCGACCTGCTCGCCCTGCCGCTGCTGGTCGCGGCCGGGACGGCGCTGCTGCTCGGGACGCGCAGCCTGGTGGCGCTGCTGTTCCCGCTCGGTTTCCTGCTGCTGGCGTGGCCGCTGCCCTTCCAGGTCGTGCTCGACCGGCTCCAGGCACCGCTGACCGCGGCCACGGGCACCGCCGTGGGGGCCGTGCTCAGCCGGGTCCCGCTCGGGGGCACAGTGCTGCCCGGCAGGGGCGACGTGCAGGTGCTCGTCGGCGGGCCTCGCGGCTTCCCGCTGTCGGTGGCCAGCGCCTGCTCGGGTATCACCGGCGTCGTCGGCCTGTTGGTCGTCGCGGGGGCAGGGCTCTGGTTGATCGTCGGACCCGTGCGCCGCCGGCTGCTGTGGCTGACCTGCGGGCTCGGGGCCGCCTGGGTCCTGAACGTCGTGCGGATCGTCGCCATCGTCGCCGTCGGCGCCAGAGCCGGCGAGCACGCGGCGATGGACGTGCTGCACCCCGTAGCCGGCCTGGTCCTGCTCAACGTGCTGCTCGTCGCGATGGTGGCGGTCCTGCCGTGGTTCGGCCTGTCGTTGCGCACGCTAGGCGAGAAGGTCGTGAGCGACGTGCCGCTCACGGCAGTGCAGCAGGCGCTGCCGGGCGAGAACCGGCGCCGTCGCCTCCGGCGTACGGCGGGCTTCGCGGTCGTCGCGGTCGCAGTGGCCCTCCTCGACGGCGGCCTGGCCGCGAGCGCCGCTGCCTTCGACAACGCCGGGCGTCCGGTGGCTGTCGCCTTCTCGGCCCGCGAGGACGCGGGACCCGGCGTACGGCTGACCGGCCGCACCCAGAACGACTGGGCCAGGACCTACTTCGGCTCCGACTCCGTGTGGCGCCGGTACGTGCTGCAGCCGGAGAGCCGCGCGGGCTACACGATCTGGCTCGACTCGATCGTGACGCCGGACCTCGCCGCCCTGCGCGCCCACCCGGTGGCCGGCTGCTACCGGTTCCACGGCTTCGCCACACCGGTGCGCAAGCGCGTCGTGCTCGCCGCGGGCATCGTGGCGCAGCGCTTCGTCTACACCCGGCCCGATGGCGCCCAGTGGCACACCCTGAGCTGGCAGTGGCCGGTGACTGACGCCAGTGGTCAGGTGCGCCAGGAGCGTGTCGTGCTGCTCGCGAGCTCGTTGCGCGACGTGCCCGCGACGGTCTCGCCGCGCTCGCAGCTCCCGGGGCTGCCGGTACGCGACACGATCGCCCAGCTGCTGGACCAGCGGTCGCCCGACCGCGACTCCAACCCCTCTCTGACCGCTGCGCTGGTGGACCGGGCGGACCTCCTCATCCGTGCTCACCTGGTCAAGGGAGCCACGGCATGACCTCGATCGCCCTCGGTTTCGTCAACGACAGCCTCCGGCTGATCTTCTTCCTGTACACCGGCCTGATGCTGCTGCACCTGGTGGTGCAGGTCGGCCTGGCGCACCGGACCTACCGCCGCAGCGCGCTGCAGGCCGTCATCCCGGTGCCATTGCTGGGTCGCTGTCCGAGCGTGGACGTGGTGGTCCCGGTCTACAACGAGAACCCGGCCGACCTCGCAGCCTGCTTCGAGGCGATCGCCGCCCAGGACTACCGGGGCGAGATCCAGGTCTACGTCGTGGACGACGGCTCGCCGAACCGCGACGAGCTCCGCCCCGTCTACGCGCAGTACGGCGTGCTGCCCGGCTGGCACGTAATGCTCCCCGAGCAGAACGGCGGCAAGCGTGCCGCGCAGGACCACGCGGTGCGCGCCAGCTCGGGGGAGCTCGTCGTCACGATCGACTCGGACACCCAGATCGCCTCCGACGGCATCCGCACGATCGTGCGTGCCTTCGACGACCGGAAGGTCGGGGCGGTCACCGGTGACGTGCGGGTTGCCAACCGCGGCCACAACCTGCTGACCCGGCTGATCGACATGCGGTACTGGGTGGCGTTCAACCAGGAGCGGGCGGCGCAGAGCGCGTTCGGGTCGGTCTTGTGCTGCTCGGGCCCGTTCGCGGTCTACCGGCGCACGGCGCTGGACCGCATCTGGGACCGCTACGTCACCCAGACCTTCCGCGGCACCGAGTGCACGTACGGCGACGACCGGCACCTGACCAACCTCGTGCTGAAGGCGGGCTACCGGACCACCTTCGAGCCGCGGGCCCTGGCGCTGACCAGCGCCCCGACGACGATGCGCACCTACCTCAAGCAGCAGCTGCGCTGGAACAAGAGCTACTACCGCGAGCTGCTGTGGACGCTGGACTTCCTGCCGCGGCTCGCGTGGTGGATGACGCTCGAGGTGCTCACGCAGACCGTGCTGCCGCTGCTGCTCATCCTCGCGGTCGGCACGACGGTGGTGCGCACCGCTCACCGGCCCGCGCACCTGGTCGCGTACAGCATCACGCTGGCCGCCGTGGCGACGCTGCACTGCCTCTACGGCCTGTGGCGGACCCGGGACTGGTCGTTCCTGCTCTTCGTCGCCTACGGGTTCATCCATGCCGGCCTGCTCATCCCGTTGCGCATCCGCGCCTTGGCGACCCTGACGGACAACCGCTGGGGGACCCGGGGCACCGCACCCGAGGCCGGCCTGGTCGGGGCGGCCCCGGTGTCCGCGTGACGCGCGAGCTCAGAGCTCGTCGAGGATCTCTGCTCGCTTGGTGGCGTACTCAGCCTCCGTCACGAGTCCCTGCTCGTGCAGGCGCTGGAGCTCGGCGAGCCTGTCCTCGGTCGACGGCGCCGACGAATGCGGCGCCAGGGCCCCAGCCACGTACGTGGCAGCGAGTCCGTTGTCCGAGAGGGCAGTGGTGAGCACGGCCTTGGTCTCGTCCTGCCCCGCATCGCGCGCGATCTGACGGGCGAGGGAGAGCCGTACGACGAAGCCACCCACCCCGAAAAGCACTGCCATGACGACGAACAAGCCGATGCCTGGTCCCTGCACGTGTGCCCCCTCGAACGTCCTGGTCGCCGCAGCGTAGGGCAGGAAAGGGCCCGCGGCGGTCAGGCCCTCATGCGTCCAGCACCCGCTTCAGATAGGTCTGCCAGCCGCGGACGAAGGCCTCCTGGCTGAGCCCCAGGGTGTTCCGCATCGCACGGTCGCTGTCCTGGAACGCAGTCGTCGGGTCCTCGATGCGGCCCAACGCGCGGTAGAGCACCGCGAGGCGCGCCTCGCCCCAGGTATCCGCGACGTACCGGCACGCGAGCCATGCCTCGTCGTACTCGAGGGCGCCGTGGTCCATGGCGAAGTCGCCGCTGCCGGGCAGCCCGGCCGGCGGATGCCCCCTGGTCACCTCGTCGTAGAGCTGGTCGTCCACCTCGTCGGCCG
>JBKOVB010000006.1:0-14113 GCA_046723735.1 Actinomycetota bacterium
TCCGGGCGCCGAGCAGCGCGTCCAGCACCGCGGGGCGGCGTCCGGCGGGCAGCCCGGCGGCGCGCAGCGCGTCGTCCAGCCGGTCCGACAGCCGCGCGACCGCGAGCGCTCCCAGGCCGGCCACGGCCACGACCCCGCCGAGCTCCCGTGCGGCGTTGACCCCCGCGGCCGCCAGCCCGGCGCGGGCTTCGGTGGCCGCGACGAGCGCTGAGGAGACGAGCGGCGCGGCCGTCAGCCCGACACCGGCCCCCGCCAACGCGAGCCAGACCTCGAGCTCGTGGCGGCTCGTGCCCGCCCGCAGCTGGAGGCCGAGGCCGAGCAGCGCCACCCCGGCGACGCCCAGCCCCACGACCACCGGAGCCACCACGGCCCGGCTCCTCGCCGCGAGCGGGGCGACCACGACGAGCGCGAGCGGGAGCGGCAGCAGGAGACGCCCGGCCTCCTGCGCGTCGCGGTCCTGCACAAGCTGCAGGAACAGGCTCAGGAACACCAGCAGCACGAACACCGCCAGGGCGGCCGCGAAGGACCCGACCAGGGCGCCGCGCCACCGGGGGTCGCGAAGGAGGTACGCCGGGAGCAGCGGGTCGGGGTGCCGGTGGGTGCGCGCGCGCAGCGCTCCGGTCGCGATCGCGGCCGCGGTCAGGAGCGCGGCCGCCGTCCACGACAGGCCGTGCCGACCGGCCAGCACCACGGCGCCCGTCGCCGCGCCGAGCGCCGCGCAGGCGAGCGCGGACCCTGCCAGGTCGAGCGTGCGTGGTGCGGCCGGCAGCGCGGGCGGCGCGATCGTGAGCAGCACGAGCACCAGCAGGCACAGGGGCACGTTGACCCAGAACACCGCCGGCCAGCCGTGGCGCGCTACGAGCTCGCCGCCCACCACCGGCCCGGCCACCAGAGCCGCCCCGCCCACGGCAGCCCACCAGCCGAGGGCGCGGCGCCGCCCTCGCGGGTCCGGGTGCACGGCCGACAGGAGCGCGAGCCCACCCGGCAGCAGCAGTGCCGCCCCCACGCCCTGCACCGCCCGGGCCGCGACGAGGGCCGAGACGGAGCCGGCCGTGGCGCAGCCCACGGAGGCGGCGCCGAAGAGCACGGCACCCACCCGGGTCACGCGCCGGGCACCGACGACGTCGACGAGCGCCCCTCCGGCGAGGAGCAGCGCGCCCATGGTCACGGTGTAGGCCGTGACCACGGCCTGCAGCCCCGTGACGCCGGCGCCCAGGTCGCGCTGCATGTCACGAAGGGCAACCGCGACCACCGTGTTGTCGAGGGCGGCTGTGAAGGTCGCGAGCAGCACGCCGGTCGTCGTCGAGAGCAGCACGACGCGTGCTTGCAGGCGGCCGGTGTGCACGGCGGGACCCTACGCTGCCGGTGTGCGCGAGGGTCCCCAGGTGGCGGTGGTGGGTGCAGGCGTCGCCGGCCTCGCCGCCGCGCTGGCCCTGCAGGACGCCGGGACCGGCGTGGTGGTCCTCGAGGCCGCCGACAGGGTCGGCGGCAAGGTGCGGGTCTCGGGCGTGGGCGGCGTGCCCGTGGACGAGGGCGCCGACTCGATGCTGCGACGGGTCCCGGAGGCCGTCGACCTGGCGACCCGGGCGGGCTTCGCGCTGATCTCGCCGACTGAGGGGGGCGCCGGGATCTGGACCCGGGGGCGGATCCGCTTCCTGCCGACGGGAACCGTGATGGGGGTCCCGTCGGACCTGCCGGCGCTGGCCCGGTCCGGTGTGCTGTCGCCGGCAGCCATGGCCCGCGCGGGGCTGGACCTGGTGCTGCCCGGCCGGCCGGTCACCGGGGACGTGGCCGTCGGCGAGCTGGTACGCCGGAGGCTGGGCGCCGGGGTCGTCGAGCAGCTCGTCGACCCGCTCCTGGGCGGCGTCTACGCGGGCCGTGCGGACCAGCTCTCCCTCGAGGCCACGCTTCCCCAGCTCGTCGAGCCCGTGCGCCGGCACCGGTCGCTCGTCCGGGCCGCTCTCGCGGCGCGGGGCCTCCAGGGCGCGCCGTCCGGCCCGGTCTTCGCCGGCATCCCGGGCGGCCTCGGGCACCTGCCGCCGGTGCTCGCGCAGGACCTGGACGTGCGCCTGCGGACGACGGTGCGGGAGCTGGCCCGGACCCCGGACGGGTGGCGGCTCACCCTCGGGTCGGCCGCAGCCCCGTCGTACCTGGATGTGGACGGTGTGGTCCTGGCGGTGCCAGCTGCGCCGGCGGCCCGGCTGCTGGCGCCGCACGCGCCGACGGAGGAGCTCGCGGGTGTCGGCTACGCCAGCGTCGGCATCGTCACGCTGGTGCTCGACGGCCCGTCGCCGGGGCGGGGGAGCGGCTACCTGGTGCCGGCCTCTGAGGGCCGGGTCACCAAGGCGGTCACCTTCACGAGCCGGAAGTGGGGCCGCACCGACGCGACGGTCGTGCGCGCCTCGGTCGGCCGGTACGGCGACACCAGTGACCTGCAGCGTGACGACACCGAGCTCGTCGGGCTGGTGCTGGCCGAGCTGCGGGAGGCCGTCGGGGAGGTGCCGCCGCTCGTGGACAGCCGCGTGACCCGCTGGGGCGGCGGGCTGCCCCAGTACGCGGTCGGCCACCTCGACCTGGTGCGGCGGCTGCGCTCGAGGCTGCCCGACGGCGTGGTCGTGGCCGGTGCGGCGTACGACGGGGTCGGGCTCCCCGCGGTGGTGCGCAGCGGGCAGGAAGCGGCCCGGACCCTGCTGGCCCTTCCTAGACTGGGGGCATGGCCGAGTCCCCCCTCTCCGCGCGCGAGCTGAACGACCAGCTCCTGTACACCTGCTACGCCGTCTTCAAGGCGGTGACACCGCTGCCCGCGGACCGGGCGGCGGTGGTCGAGGAGGCGCAGGGGCTGCTGGACGAGGTGCTGGAGAAGGACGTCTACACCCGGGGCACCTACGACCTCGCGGGCTACAAGGCCGAGGCCGACCTCCTGGTCTGGTGGACCTGCCCTGACGTCGACGTGCTCCAGGACGCGTACGCGCGGTTCCGCACCACAGAGCTCGGGCGGCACCTCGCCCCCGTCTGGTCCGCCATCGGGCTGCACCGGCCGGCGGAGTTCAACCGGAGCCACATCCCGGCGTACGTGCGCCGGGAGGACCCGCGCAGGTATGTGTGCGTGTACCCCTTCAACCGCTCGTTGGAGTGGTACCTGCTGCCCGACTTCGAGCGGCGCGGCATGCTCGCGGAGCACGGCCAGATGGGCCGCGACTTCGAGGACGTGCGCGCCAACACCGTTGCGGCCTTCGGCCTGGGCGACTACGAGTGGCTGCTGGCCTTCGAGGCCGACGAGGTCCACCGCATCGTCGACTGCCTGCGCCACCTGCGCGGCTCGCGTGCCCGGCTGCACACCAAGCTCGAGACGCCCTTCTGGACCGGTGCGCGCAAGCCGTTGGCGGAGATCGTCACGGCGTTGCCGTAGCGCTCAGCGCGCCGCGGAGCAGCCCATGTCGGTGCCTGCTGCGGCCGGCTCAGGGGTGACGCTGAAGCGGAGCCCCTTGGAGTAGCCGTAGAGCTCATCTGCCGGCGTGGTGCCCCACCACGAGGCCAGACCGGCGACCAGCTGCAGGCCGCGGCCGCCGTCCGCCTGGAGGTCCAGCACCTGGGCGACCGGGGTGCCCTCGAGATCGTCCAGCACGTCGACCTGGGCGCCATCCGGCGTACGGGTCACGATCACGGCGAAGTGCGTGCTCGCGTGCCGGACGGCGTTCGTCGCAAGCTCGCTGGTGAGGAGCTTGGCGGTGTCGACGCAGTCGTCCAGGCCCCACCCGCGCAGCACCTCGGTGACGAAGGTGCGTGCCTGGCCGACGCTGCGTGCGTCCGGAGCCAGATCCAGTCGTTCGGTCGTGCTCGCCACCGGCCCATCGTTCCGCAGCGGCGAGGGCCGCAACCGGGCCGGAAGGCCGCACTTGGGCTAGGCCAACCGGGTGAAGGGGCCTGCTCCGGCTCAGCGTGCCTCGAGGCGCAAAGACACCGAGTTCATGCAATAGCGGTCACCGGTCGGTGTCTGCGGCGCGTCGTCGAACACGTGACCCAGGTGGCTGCCGCAGGTGGCACAGCGCACCTCGGTGCGGACCATGCCGTAGGACCGGTCCTCGATCAGCTCGACGTTGTCCCTGCTGGTCGGCTCGTAGAAGCTCGGCCAGCCGCAGTGCGAGTCGAACTTGGCCTCGGAGCGGAACAGCTCGGCGCCGCACGCCCGGCAGGAGTAGACGCCCTCGGTCTTCGTGTCGTTGTACTCACCGGTCCAGGCCCGCTCGGTGCCGGCCTGGCGCAGGACCGCGTACTCCTCGGGGCTCAGCTGCGCGCGCCACTCCTCCTCGGACTTCTGGACCTTGTAGCTGCGGGTGCTCTCCACATCGCCTCCTCTGCGGCTCGTGCGCCATGTGCAGCCACGCGGGCCCCGGAAGTGTTCCGCAGCGGGTGCCCCGCTTCGGGGTAGCGTCCCGGCATGCCCTCACCGTTCGTCGAGCTCCTGGTCGACACGCCGACCGGCGAGCGCGAGGTGAAGGTGACCAACCCGGAGAAGACGTACTTCTCGGGCCTGCCGGAGGGTCGAGGGCGCAAGCTCGACCTCGTCGAGTACTACCTCGCGGTCGGCGACGGCGTGGTGCGCGCGCTCCGCGAGCGGCCGACGGTCCTCAAGCGCCATCCCGAGGGGGCGGAGGGCGAGGCCATCTACCAGAAGCGGGTGCCGGACAAGCGCCCGGAGTGGATCGAGACCGCGACGGTGCACTTCCCGAGCGGGCGGCACGCGACCGAGCTGTGCCCGGTGGACGTCGCCCACGTGGCCTGGGCCGCCAACCTCGGAACGCTGGACTTCCACCCCTGGCCCAGCCGGCGGGCGGACAGCGAGCGGCCCGACGAGCTGCGCATCGACCTCGACCCGATGCCCGGTGCCGACTGGGACGACGTGATCGAGGTCGCGTTCGAGCTGCGGGCCTTCTTCGACGAGCTGGGCTGGGTGACCTTCCCCAAGACGAGCGGCAGCAAGGGGGTGCACGTCTACGCCCGACTGTCCCCGGAGTGGGACTTCACCGAGGTCCGGCACGCGGCGGTCGCGGTGGCGCGCGAGATCGAGCGGCGGCGACCGGATGTCGCCACCGCGCGGTGGTGGAAGGAGGAGCGCGGCGAGCGCGTGTTCCTCGACTTCAACCGGATGGCGCGGGACCAGACGATCGCCAGCGCCTACAGCGTGCGCGCTCGACCACAGGCCACCGTGAGCGCCCCGGTGCGGTGGGACGAGCTGGCGGACTGCGAGATCGGCGACTTCGACATCTGGACCATGCGGGACCGGTTCGAGCAGCTGGGCGACGTCCACGAGGCCATCGACGACGTCGCGCACGACCTGTCGCCCCTGCTCGAGCTGTACGCCCGGCAGGGCGAGGGGGAGGCTCCCTTCCCGCCGTCCTTCGCGCTGCAGCCCGGGGAGCCGAAGCGGGTCCAGCCCAGCCGCGACACCCGCAACAAGGTCACGCCATCGGACGGATGAGGCCCTCCTGCATCACGGTGACGACCAGCCGTCCGTCCCGGGTGTAGATGGACCCGTGCGCCAGGCCGCGGCCCCCGGCGGTCACGGGGGAGTCCTGGTCGTAGAGGAACCACTCGTCGGCCCGGAACGGGTGGTGGAACCACATGGCGTGGTCGAGCGACGCGAGCGCAACCGGGTCCTTCCCGAAGGCCATGCCGTGGGTGACCAGCGTGGAGTCGAGCAGCGTCATGTCGCTCGCGAACGTCACGGCACAGACGTGCAGCAGCGGGTCGTCCGGCAGGGTCCCGTCCGCGCGCATCCAGACGGCCGACCGTGGCGGCGGCGGCTCCTCGCCGGCCAGCACGCGGTCGCGCAGGATGCGGGGTGGGTCCCCGACGTACCGGATGTCGATGGGACGGGGCCTCGTGTACCACGGCGCCTCGTGCGCGAAGGCCGCCAGGCGCTCGGCCTGCGTGGGCAGCGACTCGGGGTCGGGCACGTCAGGCATCGGCTGCTGGTGCGTCAGCCACACCTCCGGCAGCTGGAACGACGCGCTCAGGTTGAAGATCGCCTTGCCGTGCTGGACGGCCACCACGCGGCGCGTGGTGAAGCCCTTGCCGTCCCGGATCCGGTCGACCTCGTAGACGATCGGCACGGAGGGGTCACCGGGACGCAGGAAGTAGGCGTGCAGGCTGTGCACCGGCCGGTCCGGCGGCACCGTGCGCCCGGCTGCCACGAGGGCCTGGCCCGCGACCTGGCCGCCGAAGACCCGCTGCATTGACTCCCGGGGCTGGGTGCCCCGGAAGATGTCCTCCTCGATCTTCTCGAGGTCGAGGAGGCGGACGAGCTGCTCCAACGGTGAGGTCACGCGGTGATCCTGCCAGCACGGACGCAACGCGTTGATACGGACATGCTCGACGCGGTTCGGCGGCCTGCGGACGGTTGCCGGAGCTACCTGAGCACCTCGGCGAGGTCGTAGCGCACCGGCACCTCGAGCTGCTCGTAGGTGCACGACCGCGGCTCGCGATCAGGGCGCCACCGCTGGAACTGCGTGGTGTGCCGGAACCGCGGTCCTTCCATGTGGTCGTAGGCCACCTCGCACACGAGCTCGGGGCGCAGGGCCACGAAGGAGAGGTCTTTGCCGTTGTTCCAGCGGCTCCCGGCGTTGCGCTGCGGGTTGCGCTCGACAGCCCACGCGCCCAGCCAGGGGTGGTCCTCGCCCTCGGCCAGGAGGTACGGCGCGAGCTCCTCGAGCAGCTGCTTGCGGCGGGCCATCGGGAACGACGCGGCGACGCCGACGTGGTTGAGGGTGCCGTCGTCGCTGTAGAGCCCGAGCATGAGCGACCCGACGACCGGCCCCGTCTTGTGCAGGCGGTAGCCCGCGACGACGACGTCCGCCGTACGCAGATGCTTCACCTTCTTCATCACGCGCTTGTCCGGCTGGTAGGTCTGGGTCAGCGGCTTGGCCACCACGCCGTCGAGCCCGGCGCCCTCGAACGTGTCGAACCACTCACGCGCGATCGCGGCGTCGTACGTGACCGGCGTCAGGTGGATCGACGGGCCGGCATCTGCCAACGCGGCCTCGAGCCGGGCCCGACGCTCGCCCTGCGGGACGCCTGTGAGGTCCTCGTCGCCCAGGGCGAGCAGGTCGAAGGCGACGAAGGACGCCGGGGTCTGCTCGGCGAGCAGCCGGACGCGGGAGTCCGCGGGGTGGATGCGGTTCTGCAGCGTCTCGAACTCGAGCGTGCCCTCTCCGGCGATCACGATCTCGCCGTCCACGACGCACCGTTCCGGCAGCTCGGCCCGGGCGGCCTCCACGAGCTCGGGGAAGTAGCGGGTGAGCGGCTTCTCGTTCCGGCTGCCCAGGACCACCTCGTCGCCGTCACGGAAGATGATCGCCCGGAAGCCGTCCCACTTGGGCTCGTAGAGGAAGTCGCCCTCGGGCACTTCAGGGATCGCCGCGGCGAGCATCGGACTCACCGGGGGCATGACGGGCAGGTGCATGTCCACGACTCTTCCAGATCGTCACCGTGGGCAGGTGTCCACGAGCAGCGCGAACCCGTTGATCGCACCCTGCTCCGGTGGCAGCAGGTCCAGCAACCCCTGACCGCGCCCGTAGCGGTGATGCGTCGCGACGTGCAGGACGAAGGGGCCGTCCAGCCCGCCCCACGCACCTGCGGTGCGCATCGCGGCGAGCAGGGCGCGGCAGTCACGGACCCGCACGTCGACGCGGAGCCGGGCGTGCCCGAACACCGTGAACGCCCCGTTGCCCGGGGACACGGTGAGGGGCAGGGCCTGCGCGCGGACTGCGAGGCCCGGAGCGGCCGTGACGGCGTCGACGACGAGGGGCTCCGCTGCTGCGTTCTTGACGTCGTAGGTCGCCGTCAGGACGCCGTGGTGCCAGCGCATCCGGGCGGGCTGCCATCCGAAGGCCTCATCCGGGAGCACGAACCTGCAGGCGTGCCGCATGCCGGTCCAGAGCAGGTCCTCCCGGTCCTGCGTGATCGGCACCCGCACGGTCGTCGTCGTGCCGCGCCGCGTCGCCGCCCGCACCACGAGCGCGTCGACGCCGTGGTGGTAGAGCTGCGTCGGACATCCGGAGTGCACCGGCAGGGTGAGCACGAGCCCGCCGTGGTGGCTGACGACGTCGTCGACCCGCACCACGTTCGACCCGGCCACGTCCAAGCGGGCGTCGAGGACACGGACGTCGTCGGGCCCGTCGCTGATCATCTCCAGCTGGACCGTCCCCTGGGCCTGGACCCTGCCGTCGTCAGGCTTGACGTACGACGAAAAGGCGATCGCCCTCACGTCCCGGCGGTCGGCCGCGACGTCCTCGCGGTGCCGGACGAGGCCGACGGCCAGGGAAGCGACCGCCACGACGGCTCCCAGCGCGACCGCCGCCCGCGTGACGAGCCGGCGCGAGGGTCGCCACGGGGGTTGCGGAGAACCCTGGACGAGAAGGTCCACGTCCGCCGACGACGTCACGACGTTCACGCCTACCGCGTGCGTGCGTGCGCTTCAAGAGCCGCACGAGCGGGTCTACGGTCTGCCCATGAGCGCCTTCCAGTCGGACGCGGTGGACCGGTACCTCACCGAGCGCGCGGAGAGCGAGCACGGCGACTCCGTGCTGGAGGCCATGGAGGCCAGGGCTGCGGAGCACGGCTTCCCCATCGTGGGCCGGGCCTGCGGCAGGTACGTCGAGCTGGTGGCCCGAGCGGTCGGCGCGCGACGCGTCATGGAGCTCGGGTCGGGCTACGGGTACTCGGCGTACTGGTTCGCCCGGGCGGTCGGGCCGCGCGGAGAGGTGGTCTGCACCGACGGGAGCGCCGAGAACGCGAAGCTGGCGGAGCACTACCTGACGGACGCCGCGCTGTGGGACCGGGTGCGGTACCGCGTCGGGGACGCGCTCGAGGGGTTCGCGCAGGAGGAGGGCGAGTTCGACGTCGTGTACTGCGACGTCGACAAGGACGGGTACCCGGACTGCTGGAAGGCCGCGCGCGACCGGGTGCGCGTGGGCGGGCTCTACCTGTGCGACAACACGTTGTGGGACGGCCGCGTGGTGGACGGCTCCGACCGCCCGGGGGGGCGGACGAAGGGGTGGACCGCGGCCATCATCGAGCACAACCGACTCGTCGCCGAGGACCCGCGCTACGTCTCCTCGATCGTGCCGTTGCGAGACGGGATCCTGACCGCGCTGCGCATCAGCTGACGCGCCGGAAGCGCGGAACCCCTTGTCCCTCAGGGGTTGTCGCACCCGTTGTGGGGTCGACCCAGGCTGTGAAGTCCTCCAGCGTGCGGACGGCGAAGGGCGGCCCCTCGATGGGGTACAGCGGCAGGTAGACCACCGTCGTGCGCGCCTCGTCGTTGGCGTCGTGGCCGAGGCCCAGCACGAGGTACCGCGGCCCCTTCCAGTGCTGGTAGGTACATCCGGCAGCAACGCCGGGAGCATCTTTCACGACGTGGACCCTAGGCGTTCGCCTGTCACTGCCGCGTGGCGACTCAGCTGCTTCACCAGAGGGCGCCCGGGCTTAGGGTCGGCGCATGTCGGATGCGCGCTCCGCCTCGCCGTACCTGCTCGCGTCGTTCCTCGTGGCTGCGGGTGCGGCCCACTTCGTCGTGCCCCGGTTCTACGACCGGATGATCCCCGAGTCCTTGCCCGGTCCGGCTCGCAGCTGGACCGTGGCCAGCGGCGTCGTCGAGATCGGCGTCGGCGCCGCGGTGGCGCACCCGCGGACCCGGCGCACCGCGGCGCTGGCGGCTGCGGCGCTGTTCGTGGGGTTCTTCCCCGGCAACCTCAAGATGGCTGCGGACGCGGAGCGCGTGCCGGAGCAGGTCGCGTCGTACGCCCGTCTGCCGCTGCAGCTGCCGCTGGTGGTGTGGGCCCTGCGGGTGTGGCGCGAGAGCCGCCGCCAAGCCGTCGCGAGCTAGACGAGCCGATCGTCGGCCAGGGCCGAGCGACCGAGCTCCACGAGGGGCGGGATGACCGCCTCGTAGCCGTCGAAGCCCTCCCCGACCATGGCCCCGGCTTTGCTGCGCATGGCGATCCCGGCGCACACGACCGCCAGCTTGAAGAAGCCGAAGGCCATGTACCAGGGCAGCACGGCAAGGTCGAGGCCGGAGCGGCGGGCGTAGCCCTCGGCGACCTGCTCGCGGGTGAGCATCCCGGGCAGCGCGGTCACGCTCGGCACCACGACGCCGCCGGTGCGGGCGCCACCGTCGCCGGCCTGGTTCCAGTAGACGAGCAGCACGCCGAGGTCGGCGAGCGGATCGCCCAGGGTCGACATCTCCCAGTCGAGGACCGCGTTGACCCGACCCACTTCGGTGGGGTGCAGCACCGTGTTGTCGAGCCGGTAGTCGCCGTGCACGATCGTGTGCCGCTGCGTCTGCGGGAGCCGCGCGGCGAGGTCGGCGGCGAGGGCGTCGAGGTCCTCCATGCCCTCGACGCGGGTGGCCTCCCACTGCTTGCCCCAGCGGCCGACCTGCCGGGCCAGGTAGCCCTCGGGACGGCCGAAGTCGGCCAGCCCGACGGCCGCCGGGTCGACGTCGTGCAGGGCGGCCAGCACGTCGAGCAGGCCCTCGCAGACGGTGGCGCGGTCGGCGTCGGTGTCGGCGTACCCGGCGGGGAACGCGTCGCGGACGACGTGGCCCTCGACGAGGTCCATGACGTAGAAGGGCTGGCCGAGCACGTCCGGGTCGGTGCACAGGTGCCTGGTGCCGGGCACCGGCACGCCGGTGGGGCCCAGCGCGGTCAGGACGCGGTGCTCGCGAGCCATGTCGTGGGCGGTCGGGAGGACGTGGCCCAACGGCGGTCGGCGGAGCACGACCGAGCCCGCCGAGCAGTCGACCCGGTAGGTCAGGTTGCTCTTCCCGCCCGCGATGAGCGTCACCTCGGCGTGGGCCCAGGCGGGGTTGTCGAGCACGGTGGCCAGGTAGGGGCCGACGACGGAGGGGTCGGCTCCCTCGACGACGGGGGTCTCGGCGGAGGTCACGGGGGGAACCTATCCGGCGCGCCCTTACGCTCTCTCCCCGTGTCCGTCCGTCTCGTCGACCGCGAACCCGTCGTCGACCCCGAGACGCTGGTCGCCGGCCTGGTGCCCCCGCCGCGGTTCGCGACCGCGCGGTTCGAGACCTATCTCCCGGACCCGGCCCAGCCGACCCAGCAGGCGGCGCGGGACCGGCTGCTGGCCTTCGCCGGCACGCTGACGCCGCCCAGGCGGCGCTTCGGCCGCAAGCCGGAGCTGGGCCGCCCCGGTGTCTACCTCGACGGTGGTTTCGGCGTCGGCAAGACGCACCTGATCACAGCCCTGTGGCACGCGGCGCCGGCACCACGGGCCTACTGCACGTTCGTGGAGCTCACGCACCTCGTCGGCGCCCTGGGGTTCCAGCAGGCGGTCACCGCGCTCTCGGGCCACCGGCTGCTGGCCATCGACGAGTTCGAGCTTGACGACCCCGGCGACACCGTGCTCGTCAGCACCTTCCTCGGCAAGCTGGTGGACGCCGGCGTGCGGGTCGCGGCGACCTCGAACACGCTGCCCGAGGCGCTGGGCGAGGGCCGCTTCGCCGCGTCGGACTTCCTGCGCGAGATCCAGGGGCTGGCCGCGCACTTCGAGCCCGTTCGGGTGGACGGGGAGGACTACCGCCACCGCGGCCTGCCCTCGGCACCGACGCCGCTCAGCACCGAGCAGCTGCGGGCACGTGCCCGCCCGTGGTCGTCGTACGACGGGTTCGTGGACCTGCTCGACCACCTGGGCCGCCTGCACCCCAGCCGGTACGGCGCCCTGCTGGACGGCGTGGACGAGGTGCTGCTCGAGGGGGTGGAGCCGGTGGACGACCAGGCCGCGGCGCTGCGACTCGTGGTGCTGGTGGACCGGCTCTACGACCGCGACCTGCCCGTGGCGACGAGCGGGGTGCCGCTGGACCGGCTCTTCCCGGGCGAGCTGCTCGCGGGTGGCTACCGGAAGAAGTACCTGCGTGCGATCAGCCGGCTGACCGCCTTGGCACGCCAGGGGCAGCCGGCCGGCTGACGGGAAAGGGCGTCAGTCGCGGGGGACCTCGCCGCGCCAGGCGCCCGTCTCCTGACCGCGGGCCTCGATGAACTCCTTGAACCGCTTGAGGTCAGCCTTCGCCCGCAGCTTCGGCGCCTGCACGACGTCGCCGACCTTCTCGACCAGGTCCTCCGGCTCGGTCTCCATCTGCAGCGTCACGCGCGCCTTGTCCGGTGCGATCTTGTGGAAGGTCACGACGCCCGCGTTGCCCGGCCCGTCGACCGAGCGCCAGGCGACCCGCTCGTCGGGGAGCTGCTCGGTGATCACGGCGTCGAACTCCCGCTCCACGCCTGCGATCTTCACCTTCCAGTGCGTGAGGGTGTCAGTCTTCTGGACGACCTCCTGCACGCCCTCCATGAAGCGCGGGAAGCTCTCGAACTGCGTCCACTGGTTGTAGGCCGTGGTGACCGGTACGTCGACGTCGATGGTCTCGATGATGTCTGCCATGCGCTGCTGCTACCCGCCTCACCGCGCGTCATGCGGCCTAGGCTGAGTCGCGTGGACCCGATCAAGCTCTGCGCCGGCACCCTTCTGGTGGAGCACCCCGACGAGGTGCTGCTCGACTATGTCGACCCTCGCAACGGGTACGCCTACCCGGCGTACGACCGGTTGGTGACCAACGGCTCCTCCGAGCTCGTGGACGGCGACCTGCTGGCGCCTGTGCTGATGGGCGTCGACATCGACGCGGGCCGGTTCGGGCTGCTGCGCGAGATGGTGCCGGCGCTCGAGGCGGTGGCCGACCTTCCCGACGTGAGCCTGCAGGACGCCGACGACGACCACGTGATGTGCGTGGCGGGGCTGTTCGGGATCCTCGACGAGCCGCGGTACGCCGGCCGCGGGGTGCGCGGCACGATCGTCAGCAAGGTCCTGCACCGCAAGCGCCCCGACCTGGTGCCGATCTACGACAGCCGGATCTTCGAGGCCTACACCGCGCCCGGCGTGCTGCCCCGCAGCCTCGACCGCAGCTGGCAGGAGTTCATGCGGCTGCTGTGCAGCCAGATGCGGGCGGACCTGCGTGCCGAGGAGGCCGCCTTCGCCGAGCTGCAGGAGATCGCGGAGGGCGCGGAGGCGCCGATCACCCGGCTGCGCATCCTCGACGTGCTGGTCTGGCGCGCGGCGGGTGCCTGGCAGTAGTCAGGCCTCGGCGCGCGCGAGCAGACGCTTGGCCAGGTCCTCGGCGACCCGCGGGTCCGCGGTCGGTGCGGCCTGGTAGGCGATGACCCAGGTGCGGGTATCGCGTCGGAAGCGCAGCAGCACCAGGGTTCCTGTGCCCTTGCCCGCCACCGGCTGGGAGGTCACGACCGAGGCGTCGCCCACGGTGGGTGCCACGACGGGGGCGGC
The DNA here is from genome assembly GCA_046723735.1 of Actinomycetota bacterium. Lineage (GTDB taxonomy): Bacteria > Actinomycetota > Actinomycetes > Mycobacteriales > SCTD01 > RYN-111. The sequence goes on from JBKOVB010000006.1 coordinate 13,345, forward strand.
GTGGGTCTGCTGCTGGTCGGCGACGAAGTCGGCCGTCGCACCCGCGGCCGTCGCGAACTGCGACACGAGGACGGAGAGCACCTGCCCGGTCGTCTGGCTGGCGTACTGCGCGACGTACGCCGACTGGAAGCCGTGGGCCCGCAGTGCTGCCGCGGCCTTCGTCGCCGCGGCACCCGTGCCCGAGTAGCCGGCCACCACGTCGAGGGTGCGCTGCCCCGATCCCTTGAGCACCGGCACCATGCCGGCCGGCACCTCGGCCGGTGTCGGCACCAGGTCCCGCAGGTCGCCGGGCGGCAGCGTCACACCCGGGACGGGAGCAGAGGCGGCGGCACCTGGGGTCACCGCGGTGTCGGAGCCGCTGCACCCCGCGAGCAGCAGCGGCAGCACGGCCAGCACAGCCAGGGGGCGGCGGTTCACGACGAGCAAGGGTAGGGCCAGGCCCACTCAGACGGCGGAGCGCTCGCGTAGCGTGGGCGCGTGACGCAGGACCCCTTCGCCCCGCCGCCACCGTCCGACCGGGCGGACAGTCCTGCCGGATGGGGCGCCTACGCGCCGCGCCACGAGGCCGGTACGACGGAACCGGGCCGCTGGCGCAAGGACCTGCCGCTGGCGGCCGGGGTTCTGGTGGCCTCCGTGCTGCTCGGCGCGCCGGCCGGGCTGCTCTGGTCGGCCCTGGCTCCCCGCCTGCACGTGGTGGTGACGGACCGCGGTCTCGACGCGCCGGAGGTGGAGAGCACCAAGGCGTTCATCGGGGCGGACGGCTCGTACC
>JBKOVB010000049.1:0-18108 GCA_046723735.1 Actinomycetota bacterium
CTCCTCCGTCGTCCCCTCAGGATCCTGCCCCGAGAGACGGCGGCCTACCGCGACGGGTCAGGCGACGTACGCCTCGCGGCGCGGCGCAGGCGGCAGCGCCGCGAGGGCGTAGGCCGCGAGGGCGGCGGAGCCGGCGTTGTCGACGGGCTCGCCGGCAGCAACGGCGCGGAGCACCTCACGGACCTTGTCCAGGGCCTGGGCGGGGACCAGCACGACGCTGTCCGCCTTCTTCACGACGGTGGTCATGGGCTGATCTTCGGCACGACCTGTGCACAGCATGAGAACCCCGTGTGACGCTCGCGCGAACGCTTCCCCCTTTCGCCTTGATCGCCCGAAGGGGGGTGTCAGCGGGGCAGACGGAACATGGCGCGGGTCGCGCGCTCGCGCAGGGCCGTCGGGAGGGCGGCGACCAGAGCCTGCAGGCGCGCGTCGGCGCCCACGAGGTAGCGGCCACGCGGGTGCCGGGCCGTGAGCGCCCTGACGACCACGTCCGCGGCGGCCTCGGGCGCGACGGCGTGCCGCGCCGCGAAGGCCGCGGCCCTCGTCACGCCTTCGACCTGGGCGCCGTACCGCTCACGCAGCTCCTCGGGCATCTCGGCCAGCAGCCGCTCGGCCCCCTGCGTGCCCTTGTCCCAGATAGGCGTCGCGATCGCGCCCGGCTCAACGAGCACGACGCCGACGCCGTGCGGCGCCAGCTCGAGCCGGAGCGCGTCGGTCCAGGACCGCATCGCGAACTTCGAGGCGGAGTACGGCGCCACGAACGGCATCGCGAGCCGTCCCCCGATCGAGCCCACGTTCACGACGCGTCCGCGCGCGCGCCGCAGCGTCGGCAGGAGCTCCTGGGTGATGCCGAGGTGGCCGAAGAGGTTCACCTCGAACTGCCGCCGCCACTCCTCGAGGGGCAGCGCCTCGAACGGCCCGTTCACGCTGATGCCGGCGTTGTTGACGAGGCCGACCAGGTCGTCGCCGTACCGGGCCAGGAGCTCCTTGCAGGCCGTGGCGACGCTCTCCGGCTCGGTGAGGTCGACGAGGACGTGGCCGACGGCCTCGGGCGGCGCGTCGGCGTTCTTGCGCACCCCTGCGACGACCTGGAAGCCCTTGCGCACGAGGCGCTCCACCGCGGCGCGGCCGATGCCGGTGGAGGCGCCCGTGACGAAGACCGTTCTGCCCATGTCCGTGACGGTACGGGCCGACCTCGCGCGCCGTCACGCGGGACGCGGCCTAGGCTCCGGAAAGAGGCGTTCGAGAGGAGGCCGGCAATGCCGACGGACCAGCAGCTGGTCGAGCTCGAGGGACGACGGACGCAGCTGCGCGAGCGGTACCTGCAGCCCGCCTCACAGCGGCCCCCGACGCCCGGGAGAGGCATCCACCACGCCGCGCTGATCTGCTCCGACGTCGAGCGGACCATCTCCTTCTACCAGGGGCTGCTGGGCTTCCCGCTCGTCGAGCTCGTCGAGAACCGCGACTACCCCGGCTCGTCGCACCTGTTCTTCGACGTCGGCAACAAGACGCTGCTGGGATTCTTCGACTTCCCCGGGCTGGGGCTCGAGCAGGGCGTCGAGGCGATCGGGGGCGTCCAGCACGTCGCGATCTCGGTGCCGCGTGCCGAGTGGGAGCGGCTGCGGGGCGTGCTGGACGAGGCCGGGGTCGCGTACGTCGGGCCGGACCGGGGCATCGAGGAGTCGATGTACCTGCGCGACCCGGACGGGATCGGCGTGGAGCTGCTCAGCGACCCGCTGATGTTCTTCGGAGGGCGGCAGCTCGACGAGTGACTCACCAGATGAGACTCCTCGTGTCGCAGCCGAGGTGCGTGTCGTGCAGGGTGCAGACTCCGCCCGGTGTCCGGGCCGGGGAGGCATGATGAGGAGACGGGGGGCAGGACAAGAGGTGAGGGACGCGTGAAACCCACGGACGTGGGGGACCCGGGCTACTTCCACAAGGTCGTCGACTGCCAGTGGGCCTGCCCGGCACACACGAACGTGCCGGAGTACATCCGGCTGATCGCCCAGGGCCGGTACGACGACGCCTACCTCGTGAACCGGGAGTCGAACGTCTTCCCGGGCATCCTCGGGCGCACCTGCGACCGGCCCTGCGAGCCGGCCTGCCGCCGCGTCCGGGTCGACGGCGACCCGGTGGCGATCTGCCGCCTCAAGCGCGTGGCCTCCGACCTGCGCGGCGACGTGAGCGACCGGCTTCCCCAGGGAGCCACCGAGAAGAACGGCAAGCGGGTCGCCTGCATCGGCGCCGGGCCGGCGTCGCTGACCGTCGCGAACGACCTGCTGCCGCTCGGGTACGACGTCACGGTCTTGGAGCAGTTCGCCAAGCCCGGCGGCCTCATGCGCACCAACATCCCGGCGTTCCGGCTGCCCGCGTCGGTGCTGGACGAGGAGTGCCAGGTGATCCTCGACATGGGGGCCGAGGTCCGGTACGGCGCCGAGGTCGCCAGCATGAAGGCGTTGCTCGCCGAGGGCTACGACGCGGTCTTCGTCGGCAGCGGCGCGCCGCGCGGCAAGGAGCTCGACCTGCCCGGGCGGTGGGACGAGACCGGCGACTCGCACATCTTCATCGGCATCGACTGGCTGCAGTCGATCGCGTTCGGGCACGTCGACACGATCGGCGAGCAGGTCCTCATCATCGGCGTCGGCAACACAGCGATGGACTGCTGCCGCTCGTCCCGACGCCTCGGCGGCAAGGACATCAAGGTCATCGCGCGCCGGCCGCGGCCGTACTTCAAGGCCTCGCCGTGGGAGCTCGACGACGCGGAGGAGGAGGGCGTCGAGATCGTCGTCAACCACGCGCCGACGCGGTTCGTGGTGGAGGACGGGCGGCTGACCGGCGTCGAGTTCGACGTGCTCGAGTGGGACGAAGGAGCGCGGCACTCGACCAAGGTCGACAGCGTCGTCCTGCCCTGCACCGACGTCATCCTCGCGATCGGCCAGGAGAACGCCTTCCCGTGGATCGAGAGGGATCTCGGCATCGAGTTCGGGGAGTGGGACGTGCCGGTCGTCGACGAAACGACGATGCAGTCCACGCGTCCGGACGTGTTCTTCGGCGGCGACTCGGCCTTCGGCCCGAAGAACATCATCTGGGCCGTGGAGCACGGCCACCAGGCGGCCATCTCGATCCACCAGCACTGCCAGGGCCTGCCGGTGGCCGAGCGTCCGGCGTACGGGATGAACCTGCTCAGCCAGAAGATGGGGCTGAGCCAGTGGAGCTACGCCAACGACTACAACCCGGCGCACCGCCAGAAGATGGACCACGTCGACTTGGCGAGGCGCTTCGCGCAGCTCGACGTCGAGGTCGAGCTCGGCTTCTCGGTCGAGCAGACGGTCCGCGAGGTGCAGCGCTGCCTCAACTGCGACGTGCAGACGGTGTTCGAGGCGTCGTTGTGCATCGAGTGCGACGCCTGCCTCGACGTGTGCCCGGTCGACTGCCTGACCATCGTCCCGGACGTCGAGGAGCCACGGCTGCGCGCGCCGCGCACCAACCCCGACCAGGGCTTCTACGTCTCCGAGCCGCTGCCGCAGACGGGCCGGCTGATGGTGAAGGACGAGAACGTCTGCGTGCACTGCGGCCTGTGCGCCGAGCGCTGCCCGACCGCCGCCTGGGACATGCAGAAGATGGACCTGCAGATCCCGTACGCGAAGAGCCTGCCCCTGGTCGCCATCAACGGAGTTCCGCAGTGACCCTTGCCGAGCCCCTCACCCGCGTCAACGACTTCGCCTTCAAGCTCGCCAACGTCAACGGCACCGGGTCCGCGAGCGCCAACAGCCTCCTGATGAAGGCCATCTTCCGGATGGGGATACCCGTCTCGGGCAAGAACCTGTTCCCGTCGAACATCCAGGGGTTGCCGACCTGGTACGAGATCCGGGTCAACAAGGACGGCCACACCGCGCGGGCGCAGGAGTACGACCTCATGGTCGCGATGAACGCGCAGACCTACGCCGCGGACATCACCGAGGTGCGCAGCGGCGGGTACGTCCTCTACGACTCCACCTGGCCGCTCCCGCCGGAGCTCGCCCGGCCGGACGTCACGTTCCTCGGCGTGCCGCTCGCGCAGATGGTGCAGGAGCACTTCGAGCGGCCGCGAGACCGGCTGCTTCTGAAGAACATCTGCTACGCCGGGGCACTGGTCTCGCTGCTCGGGGTGGACGTCGAGGTGGCCGCGAGGCTGCTCGACGAGACCTTCGCCGGCAAGGCGAAGCTGCGCGACGCCAACCAGCTCGCGCTGCGGCTGGGCTACGACTACGCCCAGGAGCACCTGGCCGAGCCGCTGCCGTTCCGGCTCGAGCGCATGGCCGGAAACGCCGGGAAGATCCTCGTGGACGGCAACACCGCCACCGCGCTCGGCTGCCTGTACGCCGGGGCCACCGTCGCGGCCTGGTACCCCATCACGCCGTCGACGTCGGTCATGGACAACTTCCAGGCGCTGTGCCGGCGCTACCGGTCGCACGACGGCGTCAACGACTACCTGATCATCCAGGCCGAGGACGAGCTGGCCGCCCTCGGCATGGTCGTGGGCGCCAGCTGGAACGGCGCCAGGGCCTTCACCGCCACGTCGGGCCCCGGCATCTCGCTGATGAACGAGCTGCTCGGCTTCGCCTACTACGCCGAGATCCCCGCCGTCATCGTGGACGTGCAGCGCACCGGCCCGTCGACGGGGATGCCGACCCGCACCCAGCAGGCCGACCTGCTGCTCTGCGCGTACGCGTCGCACGGCGACACCAAGCACGTCCTGCTGTTCCCCGCCGACCCGGCGGAGTGCTTCGAGTTCGCCGTCAAGGCTTTCGACCTGGCGGAGCGCTTCCAGACGCCGGTGATGATGCTGACCGACCTGGACATCGGCATGAACGACTGGGTGGTGCCGGAGCTCACCTGGGACGACACGTTCCTGCCCGACCGCGGCCGGGTGCTCACCAGCGAGGAGCTGCACGCGCTGCCGCGGTTCCACAGGTACGCCGACGAGGACGCCGAGTTCGTCACGCCGCGCACGCTGCCGGGCGCGGGGCCGGGCGGTGCCTACTTCGTCCGGGGCTCGGGCCACGACAAGTTCGGCGGCTACACCGAGACCCCCGACAAGTACCAGGAGGTCGTGGACCGGCTGGCCCGCAAGCACACCGCCGCGGCGCTGCACGTGCCGGCGCCGGTCGTGGACCGTCGACCGGGTGCTCGGATCGGCGTGGTCTGCATCGGCAGCGGCGAGCTGGCCGTGCAGGAGGCCGCCGAACAGCTCGCCGAGCGCGGGGTCCTGGTCGACGTCATGCGCGTGCGCGGCTTCCCCTTCCCGCCCACGGTGTCGGCCTTCCTCGAGGAGCACGACGTGTGCTTCGTCGTGGAGCAGAACCGCGACGCACAGCTGCGCTCGCTGCTCGTCCTCGAGACGGGCGTCGCCAAGTCCCGGGTGCGGTCGGTGCTGTCCTACGGGGGGTTCCCGCTCAGCGCCCAGACCGTCGTCGACAGCATCACGGCCCAGACCGGGAGCCACTGACATGCCGTCCATCGCCAAGCCGCTGATCCCGCTGGCACCGCTGCGCCGCAACGACCTCGGCCTGTCCCCGCGGGACTACGAGGGCGCGATGTCGACCCTGTGCGCCGGCTGCGGGCACGACTCGGTCACCGCCGCGCTGGTGCAGGCCCTCTTCGAGCTCAGCATCCCGCCATACAAGGTGGCGAAGCTCTCCGGGATCGGGTGCTCGTCGAAGACGACCGCGTACTTCGCCGGCGAGGCGCACGGCTTCAACTCCGTCCACGGCCGGATGCCGACGATCGCCACGGGCGCCAACGCCGCGAACCGCGAGCTGCACTACGTCGGGGTCTCCGGTGACGGCGACTCGCTGTCGATCGGGCTCGGGCACCTGGCGCACGCGGTGCGCCGCAACGTGCGGATGCTCTACGTCATCGAGAACAACGGCGTCTACGGCCTCACCAAGGGGCAGTTCTCCGCGAGCGCGGACGTCGGGTCGACGTCGAAGAAGGGGGAGGCCAACACCTTCGCCCCGATCGACCCGCTGCTCATGGCGCTCAGCCTCGGGGCGACCTTCGTGGCGCGGGCCTTCTCGGGCGACAAGGACCGGTTGGTGCCGATCCTGAAGGCCGGTCTCATGCACCGCGGCTTGGCGCTGGTGGACGTCATCTCGCCCTGCATCCAGTTCAACGACCACGAGGGCTCGACGAAGAGCTACCGCTTCGTGCGCGAGCACGAGGTGGCCGCGACCGACTTCGTCGAGCCGCGCGAGACGATCGTCGCGCACGTCCCTGACGAGGGCGTCGTCGCGGTGCCGATGCACGACGGCAGCGTCATGCGGTTCCGGGCCGTCCCCGAGGGCTACGACCCGACGGACCGCACGGCGGCTGCTGCCTACCTGCAGGAACGGCGCGACGCCGGCGAGGTGGTCACCGGTCTCGTGTACGCCGAGAGCAGCGTCCCCGAGCTGCACGAGGTGAGCGGGACACCCGAGGAGCCGCTCGCGTCGTTGCCTTTCGAGCGGCTCTGCCCCGGCGCGGACGCGTTGGCGACGCTGCAGGAGGGCTTCCGCTAGGCAGGTGCCTAGACGAGGAGCCCGACCTGGGTCCCCACGAGGTGGACGTCGCCGAACTGGTTGTCACGCGTGCAGGTCACCGCACCCGGCGGGATGGGGCCCTTGCTGTCCGAGACCGTGAACGTCCCGTCCGGCGTGGTGATGGTGAAGTCCTTCGTGAAGGGCACGAACACCGTGGTGGTGCCCACGACCAGGAAGGCGTCCCACGTGCCGCTGCCGATCGCGGCGACGAGCATCGGCCCGCTGCCGCAGTCGAGCGTGAACGTGGTGTAGCTCGGCGGGGTGCCGTTGCCGTTCACCGCGGCGTCAGCAGCCGAGCCGCCTCCCAAGAGCGCTGTGGTGACGGCCACGGTCGCAGTCACGAGCCCGAGCCGTCGGATCAGACCGGTCATCGTCGTTCTCCCCTCCGCACGAGGCGCGCGGTCATGTGCCGGGTCTACTCCCTTCCTGACGAGCGCGACAGAGTGCGGCACGGCGCGGACCCGAGGGACTACGCGGCGTCACATCTGGCCGTTCGCGCTCGTTAGCCTGAGGCCGTGCCAGGACCCGCCCTCCGCCGAGCGGTCGCCGCACTCGCCCTCGTGCTGCTCGCCGGGTGCGAGGCGACGGGCAAGCCGTCGGCCGCGCCGACGGCCACGGTCGCGCAGTCCCCGACGGTCGCGCCGAGCTCCAGCCCGGCATCGGTGGTCCGTCCGACGCCCTCGGCCCGTCCGTCGCCGACCGCGCACCACCCGTCGTACCCCTGGCGCGTACGACGGGTCGTCGCCGCCGACCTGCCGCACTCCTGGCACCCCGGCTGCCCGGTCGCCCCGGACCGGCTGCGCATGCTCACGCTGCGGTACGTCGGGTTCGACGGCCGCCGCCACACCGGGCGGCTGGTCGTGCAGGCGAGAGCTGTCGAGGACGTGGTCCAGGTGTTCAGAACCCTTGACGCGCAGCGGTTCCCGATCCGCTCGCTGCGCCCCGTGGACGACTTCGGCGGCTCCGACGACGCCTCCATGGCGGCCGACAACACGAGCGCGTTCAACTGTCGGCAGGCCGTCGGTGGCTCGGGCTGGTCCGCTCACGCGTACGGCCTCGCCCTCGACCTCAACCCGCGCGAGAACCCCTACCTGCTGGGCGGTCGCGTGATGCCGCCGGAGGGCGCCGCCTACGTCCACCGCTCGCCCGCCCGCCGCGGCATGGTGGTCAAGGGCGGTGTGCCGTGGCGCGCGTTCACCGCCGTGGGGTGGAAGTGGGGCGGTCGGTGGGAAGGAACCCCTGACTACCAGCACTTCTCGCAGACCGGAGGCTGACCCTGCGCGCCGCTGCCGCCCTCGTGTCCCTGGCGCTGCTCGCGGCCTGCCAGGCCGAGCCTACGCAGCCCGTGGCCGCTCCGAGGCCGACCCCCAGCGCGACGCCGTCCGCGACGCCCACGCCCAGCGCCAAACCCACCCCGATCCCCGTCCGCGCGACCCCGAGGCCGACCCCCCGCCACTCACCGCGCCCCTCACCGCGGCCCACCCTCCGTCGTACGACGGCGAGCCCGCCGCTGTGCCCCCGCATCCCCGACGTGGGCGCAGCCGGCCAGGTCGTCCTCGTGGTGGGCTCCGGCGGGTCGGCCACCGTCCGCGCGTGCCGCAGGCAGGGTGCCCGGTGGGTATCCGTGCTCGGCGTGATGCGCGGGCACGTCGGGTACGCCGGGGTCGCGCCGCCGGGCGCCAAGCGTGAGGGCGACGGGCGCACCCCCTCGGGCGTGTTCGGGCTGGGCTACGGCTTCGGTGTCGACGCCGACCCGGGCGTGTCCTTGGGCTGGCGGCGGGTGGGTCCTTCGGACGTGTGGGTCGACGACCCGGCGTCCTCGCTCTACAACACCTGGCAGCAGGAGCCGGCCAACGGTCGGTGGCGCTCGGCCGAGACGCTCTACACCCGCCGGAGCTACGCGCTGGCCCAGGTGATCGCCTACAACACCGCGCGCACCCCCGGTCGGGGGAGCGCGATCTTCCTGCACGTCGACCACGCCTCACCCACGACCGGGTGCGTCTCGGTGCCGCGTGCGCAGCTCGCGGTGCTGCTGCGCTGGCAGCGCCCGGGTGCCGTCATCGTGATCCGGTGAGCGCCGTCCTCGGCGTCGACGGCTGCGCCACCGGCTGGATCGGCGTCGTCCTCAGGGCGCGCGGGATGCGGGTGGTCTGGGCGCCTGGCTTCGCCGCGCTCGTCGAGCAGGCGGGCGACGTCGACTGCATCGGCGTCGACATCCCGATCGGATTGCCCGACAGCGGCCGCCGGCAGGCGGACGTGCTCGCCCGCCACGCGCTGGGGCGGCGCCGGAGCACCGTGTTCGACACTGCGGTGCGCGCGGCCTACGAGGCCGCCACGCACGCCGAGGCGGACGCGGTGCACCGAGCGAGCACCGGCACCGGCCTGTCGGTGCAGGCCTACCGCCTCGGGCCGAAAGTGCTCGACGTCGACGCGTTCGCCCGGCGCGGCACTCACGTCGTGCTGGAGGTCCATCCCGAGCTGTCCTTCGCCCGGATGGCGGGTGGCCCGGTGCTCGCCGGCAAGAAGACCTGGGCGGGTCAGCAGCGCCGACGCGCGCTGCTCGCCGAGCAGGGCCTGGACGTGACGGAGCTCCAGGACTCCACGGACGCCGGGCTGCGGACCGCCCCCGACGACGTGCTCGACGCGGTGGCCGTGGCCTGGTCCGCCCACCGTTGGGTTCAGGGCGTGGCCGTACCGCTGCCTGCCGAGCCCGAGGTGTTCAGCGACGGGCACCGCGTCGCGATCTGGTGCTGACCTACGGTCAGAACCGTGGAGCGTCTGGTGCGGGTGGCACCCGCGCTGCGGCTGTTCCTGCCGCTGCGCGCTCGAGCCGCGGGGCAGGTCGCCGTGCCCGACGACGGCAGCGGCACCGCGGGGCACGTCATCCAGGCCGCCGGGGTTCCCCTCACCGAGGTCGGCTCGGTGCTTGCCGACGGCCGGCCGCTGCCGGTCGACGCTCCTGCTGCGGGGGTCCTCGACGTGGCACCGCCCGCCCGGCCGCAGCCTCTCGGCGGCCCGCCGCGGCTGCTGCTCGACGTCCATCTCGGCACTCTGGCTCGACGGCTGCGGCTGTTGGGTGTCGACACGGCCTACGTCAACGACGCCGACGACGCTTCCCTCGTGGCACAGGCGAACGCAGAGGGCCGGCTGCTGCTGACGCAGGACCGGCGGCTGCTGATGCGGCGGGCGCTGCGGCGCGGTGCGTTCGTGCGCGGAAGCCGTCCGGACGAGCAGCTCGACGACGTCCTCAACCGTTTCGCCCTGCCGCTGTTGCCGTACACCCGCTGCCCGGTTTGCGGCGCGGCGCTCCAGCTGGTGACGAAGGCGGACGTGCTCGACCTGCTCGAGCCGGGCACCCGCCGCACGCAGCACGACTTCCGCCGGTGCACGAGCTGCGGGCGGGTCTACTGGCACGGTGCTCACGCCGCTCGGCTCGACACCGTCGTGGAGCGTGCTCTTCGAACCGGCTAGCCACGTGGCACTCTTGCGTGACGGGGGTGGTGATGGGTCTCTACCGCGAGCACGTGCTGCCGTACGTCCTCAACATCACGATGGCGTCCCGAGCGATCAGACCGCTGCGCGACCAGGCGGTCGAGGGACTCAGGGGCGAGGTCGTGGAGATCGGCTTCGGCACCGGACTCAACCTCCCGCACCTGCCGCCCACCGTGACCCACCTGTACGCCGTCGAGCCCAGCGCGCGGTGCCTGGCGCTCGCGGCGCGGCGCATCACCGAGGCGCCGTGCGCCGTGGAGGTGGCCGGCCTCGACGGGCAGCGCCTGGCGCTCGCCGACGGGTCCGCTGACGCGGTCCTGTGCACCTGGTCGCTCTGCACCATCCCCGACCCGGTGGCTGCGCTGCGCGAGATGCGGCGCGTCCTGCGGCCCGAGGGCACGCTGCACTTCGTTGAGCACGGCCGCGCGCCCGACGACCGGGTGCGGGCCTGGCAGGACAGGCTCAACGGGCTGCAGAACCGGCTGGCCGGCGGGTGCAACCTCAACCGCGACATCCCTGAGCTGGTCGAAGCGGGTGGCTTCCGGGTGACGGGGCTCGAGACCGGCTACGTGACAGGCATCCCGAAGGTCACGGGTTGGACGTTCGCGGGTCGCGCGGTCGCGGCCTGAGCTCCCGCGTCATGCGCACGCTGTACGCGCGTTCCCGGTAGTCCCCGAACGGCGGGCACGGTGTGAAGCCCGCCGACGCGTAGAGGCCGCGCGCCGGCGCGAAACCGGCCGTCGTGCTGGTCTCCAGGCTGACCCGGGCCACGGGCGGTGGCTGCCGTGTGCATGACGGGCGTGCACCATCGTCGCACCCGTCACCGCGGTGCCGGGCCGCGCTGGCAGGTCGGGCACCAGTACGTCACCCGCTGGTACGGCGGGTCGCCCTGCTCCGCGCGGCGCACCGTGCTGCCGCACCGCCGGCAGGGGCGACCGGCTCGCTCGAACACCCAGTGCTCCTCGCCGCGGCGGCGCGAGCCGGTCGTGGACTGCCTCCCGTCCTCCAGGTTGCCCCGCATGAGGTCCCGCGCCCGGCGTACGACGGAGGGCAGGTCCACGTCGGCGACGGGCGTCCAGGGCGTGACCCCGGCCAGGAACAGCACCTCCGTCCGGTACAGGTTGCCCAGCCCCGCGACGGAGCGCTGGTCCACCAGCGCCTGCCCCACCTGGCGGTGCGGGTCTTCGCCGAGCCGGCGCAGGGCCTCGTCGAGGTCGAAGGCGTCGTCGAGCACGTCTGGCCCGAGGTGCCCCACGACGAGGGCCTCGTCGCGCACGAGCTCCACGACGGGGAGCCGGAAACCGACCGCGACGGCCGAGGCGTTCGCGAGCACGACGCGCACCTGCCAGCTCGGCCCTCCGGTCCACCGCTCGTCAGGCGCGAAGACGCGCCATGCCCCGTCCATCCGCAGGTGCGTGTGGAGCGTGAGCCCGGACGACAGCCGGGTGAGCAGGTGCTTGCCGCGCGGCACGACCTCGGTCACGGTCTGACCGACCAGCGAGGCGGTGGCCAGCTGGGGGACACGGAAGTCCGAGTGCGTCAGCTCTCGGCCGGCCAGGGCCTCGTGCAGCCGGCGGGCCGTGCGCCAGACGGTGTCGCCCTCCGGCACGGCGTCAGGCCGCGCCCTCGCCCAGGTAGGCCTCGCGGATGCGCCGGTCCGCCAGCAGCGTCGCGGAGTCGCCGGACATCGTGATCGTGCCATTGTCGAGCACGTAACCGCGGCTGGCGAGCCGCAGCGCCTGGGCGGCGTTCTGCTCCACGAGCAGGACGGTGGTCCCCTGTGCGTTGATCTCCTCGATGATGCCGAAGATCGTCGCGACCAGGAGCGGCGCCAGCCCCATGGACGGCTCGTCGAGCAGCAGCAGCCGCGGCTTGCTCATCAGGGCCCGGCCGATGGCGAGCATCTGCTGCTCGCCACCCGACAGCGTCCCCGCCGGCTGGGAGCGGCGCTGCTGGAGCACCGGGAACAGGTCGAAGACCCGCCCGGTGTCGTCGCGGTCGCCGCGACGGCCGTAGGCGCCCATCTGCAGGTTCTCGAGCACGCTCATCCGCTCGAAGACGCGGCGGCCCTCCGGCACCTGGGACACGCCGCGGGCCACGATCTCGTGCGGCGGCAGCGTGTGCAGCGGCTGGCCGTCGTACCGGATCGCGCCGGAACGACAGTGCTGCAGCCCTGAGATGGCACGCAACGTCGTGGTCTTGCCGGCGCCGTTGGCGCCCAGCAGGGTCACGACCTCGCCCTCGTCCACGGACAGGCTCACGCCCTTGACGGCTTGCACGGCGCCGTAGGAGACGTCCACGTTCTCAAGCACCAGGAGCACTGCTCGTCCCTCCTCCCGGCTCGTCCGAGCTGCTGCTCTCATCCTCCTGCGTGCCGAGGTAGGCCTCCACCACGGCCGGGTCGCGCTGGATCTCCTGTGGCCGACCGCTCGCGATGACCTTGCCGAAGTTGAGCACGACCACGCGGTCGGCCAGCGCCATGACGAGGCGCACGTCGTGCTCGATGAGCAGCACCGTGACGCCGTTCTCGCGGATGCGCCGGACGAGGTACTCCAGCGAGAGCTTCTCGGAGGGGTTCATGCCCGCAGCGGGCTCGTCGAGCAGGAGCAGCTTGGGCTCGGTGGCGAGTGCGCGGGCGATCTCGAGACGCCGCTGGTCGCCGTACGACAGGGCCGCGGACAGCGTGTTCTCCTTGCCCCGCAGGCCCACGTAGTCCAGGAGGTGGATTGCCTTCTCGTCGCTCTCGCGCTGCTCGCGCCGCGTCCGCGGGCCTCGGAGCATCGCCCCGATCGGGCCGGTCCGTTGGCGCGACTCGACGCCGATCTTGACGTTGTCCAGAGCGCTGAGCGCTGGGAACAGCCGGATGTTCTGGAACGTGCGGGCGATCCCCAGGTGGTTGACCTGGAACGGGTGGCGGCCCAACAGCGAGGTCAGGCCCTTGCGCGGTGCACGGAAGGTGATGGAGCCCGAGCTCGGGTGGTAGACGCCGGCCAGGCAGTTGAACAGCGAGGTCTTGCCGGCGCCGTTGGGGCCGATGACGGCGAGGATCTCGCCGTCGTGCAGGTCGAGACTGACGGTGTCGAGGCTCGTCAGGCCGCCGAAGCGCAGCGTGACGTCCTGGACGACCAGCAGCGGCTCGGCGGGGGCCGGACCGGTCTCGGCGACGGCGGTCACGTGGGCGCTCCGAGGCTGTCGGCGCCGCTGATGCCCTGCTCGGAGAGCTCGAGCTCACGGGCCCTGCGCCGCGACGGGATCAGCCCCTGCGGGCGGAAGATCATCATCACGATGAGCAGGCCCCCGAAGTAGATGTAGCGGTCCGCAGGGGGCACGTAGTCGCGCAGCAGGTTCGGCAGCCACCACAGGATGGTGGCGCCGAGGATCACCCCCGGGATCGAGCCCATCCCGCCGAAGATCACCATGGTGAGGACGAGGATCGAGTTCAGCAGCAGGAAGTTGTCGGGTGTGAACGACCCCACGTTGGCCGCGAAGATGACGCCCGCGAAGCCCGAGGTGGAGGCGCCGATCGAGAACGCCAGCAGCTTGTAGCGCAGCGTCGGGATGCCGGTCGCCGCGGCCGCCACCTCGTCCTCGCGGATCGCCGTCCAGAACCGGCCGATGCGCGAGTCCTCGAGCCGCCGGAAGAAGAAGACGACGAGGGCGACCACCACGAGGATCAGGTAGTAGTAGGGCAGCGGCGCGAGCGTCCAGTCGTAGTCGAACCCGAGAATGTGGACGCTGAAGTGCGGCACGCCGAAGGCGCCGGTGGGTCCGTTGGTGAGGCTGTCGCTGTTGACCGCGACGATGCGCACGATCTCCCCGAAGCCGAGCGTCACGATGGCCAGGTAGTCGCCGCGCAGCCGCAGCGTCGGTGCGCCCAGCAGCACCCCGGCCAGCATCGCCACCGCGACGGCGATCGGGAGGACGAAGAAGGGGTTGAGGATGAACGGCGGCTCCACCGGCAGCTTGCCCGTCCAGTACGCCGTCGTGTAGGCGCCGATGGCGAAGAAGGCGATGTAACCGAGGTCGAGCAGGCCGGCCAGCCCGACCACGACGTTGAGCCCGAGGGCCAGCAGCACGTAGATGCCGATCTGGCTGACGAGGACGGTCTTCCAGAAGTTCGACACGTTCATGGGGTAGAAGATGATGAAGACGACGAGCGCGGCGTAGGCAGCCCAGCGGATCTGCTTGTGCCGGCGCGCTTGCCGGCGCAGGGTGCTCACCCGGCTCGTCACCGGCTCTGTCAGCCTCCTGGCAGACCCGGCGTAGGTGACGGCCAGGCCGAAGGCGACCCCCAGCACGATGAACAGGATGACGCGCGGCGCGATCAGCGACTCGCGGATGCCGTCGAACTCCCGGTTCTGCGCGCCGGACGGTCCCGTCACGACCGCGACCATCAGTGCCACGCCGACGTAGGCCAGCACCCTCCTCACGTCGGCCCGGCCGAGCCACTGCCTCATGCCGACCTCCCCAGCTGCTCCCCGAGGAGGCCGGTCGGCCGCAGCATCAGCACGAGGACGAGGATCACGAAGGCGATCACGTCCTTCCACGCTGACTCGACGCACGAGACGCCGAGGCTCTCCACCAGGCCGAGGATCAGCCCGCCCAGCATGGCGCCGCGGACGTTGCCGATGCCGCCCAGGACCGCCGCCGTGAAGGCCTTCACGCCGGGGGAGAAGCCCATGTTGTACTGCACACCGAACTGGATGCCGAACAGGAAGCCGGCGATGCCGCCGAGGAGGCCGCCGAGCACGAACGTCCGCGCGATGACGCTGTCGATGTTGACCCCCATCAGGGCCGCGGCCTCGGAGTCCTGGGCGACGCTGCGGATGCCCTGACCCAGCCGGGTGCGGTTGATGGTGAGGTCGAGGCCGATCAGCACGGCGATGGCGACGCCGGCGAGCACCAGCTGGTTCATGGTGACGCTGGCGCTGAAGACGCTGAACACCTTGCGGTTCTCGTACAGCTCCGGGAAGGAGTTGTTGAACCGCCCGAACTCCTTGCCCACCAGGTTGAGCAGCAGCAGCGACGCGCCGATGGCGCTGATGAGGAACGCCAGCTTGGGCGCGCCGCGGCGCCGCAGCGGACGGTAGGCCACGCGTTCCAGGAAGAACGCGGTGACTCCGCCCACCACAGCGCCGCCGGCCATGCCCAGGGCCACCAGCCCGATGGACTCCAGCCCGCTCGGGTTGTCCGGCACGATGCCCCGCACGATGAGGAACCCGCCGAAGCCGCCGAGCATGAACACCTCGCTGTGTGCGAAGTTGATCAGCTGGAGCACGCCGTACACGAGCGTGTAGCCGAGCGCGATGAGCGCGTAGACGAACCCCAGGGCCAGCCCGTTGACAGTGAGCTGCCAGAAGCTGTCCGTCCAGCACACGGCGCGGACTACTTGATCAGGTCGTCCGTCTTGCCCAGCAGCACGATCTGCCCGTTCTTCACCTGGTAGACGAAGATGTCGCCGGTACCGCCCTCACCGGACTTGTCGAACTTGATGTCGTGGGTGATGCCCTGGTAGTTGATGTCCTTGGCGCCGTCGGCGACCTTCTCCCGCGTGATGTCACCGTCGACGTCCTTCATGATCGCGATGATGGTGTTCGTCGCGTCGAAGGCTTCGGCGGAGTACGTGCCGGGGTCGACCTTGAACTTTGCCTTGTAGTCGGCCGCGAACTTGGTCGCGCCCTCGGTGGTCGCGGTCGGGCCGCACGGGCAGCTGAGGTACGTGCCCTCGGTGGCGGCGCCGCCCTGCTTGATGTACTGCGGGTCACGGGTGCCGTCGTCCGAGAAGATGGTCCCGGTGTACCCAGCGGCCTTCAGCGCCTTCGCGAACAGCGCCATCTCGGCGTAGTAGCCGCCGTAGAACATGACGTCCGCGCCGGAGCTCTTTACCTTGGTGGCGATGGTCGAGTAGTCCTTGGTCGGCGCGATGCCCTCGGCCGTGACCTTGACGCTGTTCTTCTCCAGCTGCTGCTTGACGAACTTCGTCAGGCCCGCGCCGTACGCGCTCTTGTCGTCGACCACGTAGACGTGCTTGGCCTTGAGGACCTTCGAGATGTAGTCGGCGTCCTTGGTGCCCTGGATCGTGTCACCCGTGATGACGCGGTAGAAGGTGGTGAAGCCGAGCCCGGTGAGGTCGGCGCGCGTGGCCGACGGCGTGATGGACAGGAGCTTGGCCTGGCTGAACCGCGGTTCGGCGGCGGCGGTCGCGCCCGAGAACGCCGGGCCGACAACCGCGATGACGTTCGAGTCGTCGATGAGCTTCTGCGCCGCGGCGGGGGACTGCGCCGGGTCGCCGACGTCGTCCGAGTGCTCGAACTTGAGGTTGAAGGGCAGGTCGCCCTTCTTGTTGGCCTGCTCGATCGCAAGCTGGACGCCGTTGTCCATGTTGATGCCCAGCTGGGCGTTGTCGCCGGACAACGGCCCCTGGTAGGCGATGGTGTAGGTCTTCTTGCCGCCCCCACCCCCCGAGCTGTTGTCGTTGCCGCCGCAGGCCGACACGAACAGTGTGCCGATGACGAGCGGGGCGAGAACGCGTGCTGACGAACGCATGTCGACCTCTCTCCGATGAGGGTTGGCCCCGACGCCGCCGGGGCGTACGCAACGTAACGCTGTGATCGCGTCGTTGGGAAGAATGTGATCGCTTCTTTACCGAGTGGCGGCTCAGGTGGCAGTCACATCGTGAGGAACCACCTCAGGCCGTACACGCACGACGACCACTGCCGCCGGGTCGACCACACAGCGGCGTACGACGGGGCTTCCCGCCGGTCGGGTGGCTGATGATGCCGGGGGTGCTGAACCCGCTGCTCAGTGCTTGCGGGCGGACGCGAACCAGGGCGTCGGGAGGTCGAGGTAGGTGACGTCCTCGATCAGCGACATGCCCTCGTCGACCTGGGCCCGGACGTCCTCGGGGAGCTGCTGGCGCTCCGCCTGGCGGGCCTCGTCCTCGGAGGTGAACGCCACCGTCTCGGTCACCACGCCGTCGTCGTCGATCGCGATCGTGGCTCCGATGACGTCCGGCCGGTAGGTGTGCAGCAGCTCGCCCGAGCCGTCCATGAGCTCGTGGAAGCGGGCCACGTCGCGGACCCGGCCCTGGATCACCTGCACGAACTGCGCCTGGTCCGACCCGCCGCCGAGCAGCAGCGTGACGTCGTCGCAGTCGTGGAAGGTGACCGGTCCGTCGAAGTGCGCCTCCATGTCCTGCCACCACGACGACTGCTCCGGCCGCTCGCTGTTGCGCATCGCGGCGGACTTGTCCGTGAACCGGACACAGGCGATGAGCGTGCCGTCCGCCGTGATGCCGTAGGTGCCTCCCAGCCAGCCCTCGGCGCCCGGCTCCAGGTCGGTCAGCCACCGGTCGAGCGTCGCGCGGGCGGCGCCCGGGTCGCGCACCTTGCCTTGGATGATCTGCATGAACACGGGGGGTGCCTCCCCTCCTCGGCGCTACCGGCCGGACGCTACGCCGGAGGGCTCAAGATCGGCACTCGTCACGGACGAAACCCTCCCAGAACGGCAGCAGTGGGAGGGCAGTGGCGTGGGTGACAGCGGCGAGGCGGTCCTCGACCTGAGCGGCTGGCCGCAGCAGCCGCCAGCGCCGCCGGCGGCCCGTCCGGGGCTGCCTCTGCGCCCGGTACGGCGGAGGCGGCTGCCTTCCGTGGGCCTCGGGCGGCTCGCGGCGGGCGCGTTCGCCCTCGCGGCGGTGCTGCTCGCCGTACCGCTGCCCGGCACCGGCTGCCCGTCGGTGCTGTCGGTCTGGGCGGGGGACCCCCGAGCGCTGCCGTCCGCGCCGCCTCCCGACCTGGACGGGGCCGCACTCAAGGCTGACGCGCAGGCCGTCACGGAGGCGACCGCCGCGCTGGCGGCGCACGACGCGCAGGTCACCGCAGCCCGTCGGGTGCTGAGCAGCCCGGTGCCCGCGCCGCACCGCGCCACGACCCGCCCGACGGGCGACGTCACGGCGCTCGAGGCCGCGGTGCGCTCCGACACGGCGGCGCGCGACCGGGCAAAGACGGCCCGTGACCGCCTGCTGGAGCAGCAGGAGGCAGCCGACGACCCCTCGGCC
>JBKOVB010000142.1:0-53116 GCA_046723735.1 Actinomycetota bacterium
TCTCGCGGGTGCCGCAGCAGCGCACCCCCGTCGACGACGTCGTCGCGGAGCGCGCCGCGGGGTGACCTGCTTGCCCGGTCAACGAGCCGGGCCCCAGGATGCCGCCATGCCTGCAGACGTGGTGCGTCGGTTCTGGGCGGCGCTGTACGAGCGCGACTGGACCGCGATCGGTTCCTTCTTCGACGCGTCCTCGGTCTACTGGGACGTCCCGCTGGGGCCGACGGCTGCAGCGCGCGGACCCGCCAACATCGTGTCGAGGTTGCAGCTCGGCCTCGAGGGCCTGTCCGGCTACGAGCACCACGAGGGTCCGGTCGTGAGCCAGGGCGACTTGGTGGTCACCGAGCACCGGGAGGTCTGGCACTGGCCGACCGGCGAGACGGCCTCGCTGCCGTTCGTCAGCGTCATGACGGTCCAGGACGGCACGATCCGCCTCTGGAAGGACTACTGGGACCACAAGACGTTGTGGGACGCGGCGCCGGCCGCCTGGCACGAGCGGCTGCTCACCGCGGACCTGTCCTGGGTGTACGACGCTTCGTCGGACGGGCTCGCGCCCTAACGCCTCTTGTCGGCCATTGCGTCGAGCGCCACGGTCGCCGCGAGCACCACCACCGGGTCCTGGCCCGGCTCCACCTCAACGCCGTACGTGTCGCGCACCCGGAACCACTTCTTCGACACCGTGGCGACCGACCGGCGGCCGTCCTTGAACCGGTACTCGTGGTCGAAGATGTTGCCCTTGACGTCAAGGTCCGGCCCGTCCCCGAGCTTGATCACGAAGCGGTTGCGGAACGGTGTGAAGAAGGCCTTCTTCACCATCGCTACGCGGCGGCCCTGGGCGTCCTCGATCTCCATGGCATCCTTGAGCCGCATCACGCGCTCCTGGATCTTCACGAGCTCGTGACCCTGCGGGTCCTCCATGACGAAGGTCTTGCGCATGCGCAGCACCTTGCCGTCGACCTTGTAGGCGCGCTCGCCCGAGTCCGTCTCGACCCAGAAGTCGTCACCGATCGCCAGCATCTTCTGGCGCATCTTGTAGTGGACCGGCTCCCCTTGGCCCCTGTGCCTGCTGAACATGGCGCTCCTCCTCTCTGCACGTGCGACGCCTCAGACTGACCGGGGTCGCAGCCGGGCGCCTCATCCCCGTCGGGTGATGCGCACAGCGCTCGACCCAGGTCACCGTGCGCCCATGCTCCTCGTGCCCCGACAGCTGCAGCGGTCCGGCATGACCGGTGACGTGCCGTACTACGGCGGGCGTCTCACGCCCGCGCACACCTACGCCCTCACGCATCCCGGACGGCCCGTGCCGACCTCGGTCGTGCGCGACACGAGCGCGATCAGGAAAGCACTGCGGACGTTGCTCGACGAACGCGTGATCAGCCCGCAGGAGCACGACCAGCTGCTGGGACGGGTCCAGCCGTGATGGGCCCGGTGCAGGTGCTGGTCGTGCAGGTCGACCGCGCCGCGCTCTCCGGGCCGGTGCTCGCGGAGCTCGTCAGGCTCCAGGCGGCCGGTCTCGTGCGCCTCGTCGACCTGCTGCTCTTGGCACGGGCCGAGGACGGCACGCTCGAGACGCTGGAGCTGTCCGACGGTCCGCCGGGGCAGGGCGAGGCAGCGGCGGCCCTGCTCGGGCGTGCAGAGGCGGGGGAGGAACCCGCCTCCGACGAGCCGACGGGGTGGTCGCTCGCCGACGCCGTGCCGCCTGGCACGACCGCGGCCGTGGCCCTGGTCGAGCACGTATGGGCGGCCCCGTTGCGGGACATCCTCCGGGCGGGAGGAGGCCGGCTGCTCGAGGAGACCTGGCTGGGTTCGGACGACCTCGCTGCGCTGGAGGCGCTCCTCGCGCAGCCCCACCGGTGACACCGCGCGTCGTCGCCGCCGATGACGGTCGGGCCGCCGTACCTCCCGTAGGGTGGTCCGGTGACCGACGCCCCTGCCGACGCCGGCCCTCGTCACGCGGCCACGACCGAGCATCGCTCCTTCCTGCGCGAGCTGCCGTTCCTCGTCGCGGTGGCGTTCGTGCTCGCGCTGCTGATCAAGTATTTCCTGCTGCAGGCGTTCTACATCCCGTCGGGCTCGATGGAGCAGACGCTGCTGGTGGGCGACCGGGTGCTGGTCAACAAGGTCCCGTACCACTTCCGGGGGCCGCACCGCGGCGAGGTCGTGGTCTTCAACGGCCTGGACAACTTCGACGAGGGCGTCACGCTCTCGAAGCCCGGCAACCCGGTCGGCAAGGCGCTGCGTGGCATCACGAGCGCCATCGGGCTCGGGGCGCCCAGCGAGAAGGACTACATCAAGCGCGTCATCGGGGTCGAGGGCGACCGGGTGATGTGCTGCGACGAGCAGGGGCGGGTCGTCGTCACCTCCAAGGGCGGGACGCCGACGTCGCTCGACGAGCCGTACGTCTACGAGAACGACACCAGCGACACCCGGTACTTCTGCGACGCCGGCACGGGCAAGCAGAACTGCCCACCCGGCGCGCCCGGAGTCCTCGTGCCCAAAGGCCGGCTGTGGGTCATGGGCGACCACCGCGGCAACTCGTCCGACTCGCGCTTCCACCTCAACGACGCGAACAAGGGCACCGTGCCGGAGGACAAGGTCGTCGGCCGTGCCTTCGCGGTCATCTACCCCTTCAACCACATGAAGCTGCTGCACGTGCCGTCCACGTTCAAGAACCTCGCGCTGCCGGCGGCACCGTTGTCCCTGGGCGCGGTCGCGGCGCTGCCCCTCACGCTGGTACGACGCAGGCGGCTACTCCTCCGGGCGGCGGCCTGACATCACGAGGCTCTTGGCGAGCGGCAGCAGCAGCCGTTCGGTGACGAGCAGCACGGCCGCCACCGCACCGACGCGCACGGCGGCCTGCGTGATGCCGAGGTCGCCGGTGAACAGCTTCATCGCGACCAGCCCGAGGGCGACGAGGCCGACCAGGCCGAGCAGGGGCGAGCGCAGGGCCATGGTCCTCACCCGGCCAGGGCGGCGCGCACGACCAGCGCCAGCTCGGTGGGGGTGGCCGGCGCGGTCCGCCCGTCCACGGTGATCGTGCCCGGCGTCATGCCCTTCGCGGCTGCCTTGAGCAGGCCGACGACGCCCTCGACGCCGTAGCCGTTCACGACGACAGGGTGCGTCTCGTCGGGCGCACCCGGAGGCGGCAGGACCGTGGCGAACGCCTTGCTCAACGCGCCGATCCAGGCGGCGTCGTCGCGGGGCGGGCGCGCGGGAAGGGCGTCCAGGACCCGCCGGGGCAGTCCGAGCGCGGCGAGCTCGGCACGGCCCCAGCGAGGCGTCCCAGGCGCGACCGGGGGGGCGACGGCGCGGTGTGATTCCACCGGTGCTGTCGTGGGCCTGCGCACCGCCACAGCGGTGGAGGGCAGTGTCGCGAGCGCCGTCGAGGTGCGTGCCTTCCCCTGCGTACGGCGGGCAGGCACCGCAGCTCGGGCCGGTGCGGACCGCGCGGTGCGGCCCCCGGGTGCCGGCGCTGCCGAGGCCGGGACGGGGAGGACCGCCAGGTCGGGCTCCGGCACGGCTGCGGGGGCCGCCGGCGGCGAGTCCGCGGGGACGGACGGCTCCCGGAGGGCGGCGGCGACGGAGGGCCGGGCCGTCCGGCGTACCGGGGCAGGGGCGGGCTGGTGCGCCTCCTCCCGGGACTCGGCGTCCTGCAGCAAGGAGGCGAAGGCGTCCTCGACCGCGTCCTCGGAGGAGGCACGCGGGGCCGGGACGGCGGCGACCTCGTAGGTCTCCTTGCCGCGCAGCCCCTGCACGCCCTTGCGGACCTTGCGGGCGCGCCGGACGGTCAGGTCCGGGCCGAGGGTGGCCACGGCGTACGCCATCGCCTCCTCGAGGGTGTCGCCGGTGAAGACCTCGACGACCTCGTCCTTCGCCTCAGGCAGCAGTGCGCTCGGCAAGATGGATCACCCCCACGGGTTCGATGGTGACACTGCGGGACAGCTCGGTGAAGGCCAGCACGGGCAGGTCCGGGCGGCCTCCGACGAGCAGCTTGCGGATGGCCGGGCGCAGCTGCGCGGAGCAGACGACGGCCGGGCGGTGACCGGAGTTCTCGGCGCGGCGCACGGCGTCGCCGACGCCCCCGACGAGGGCCTCCATGCGGGCCGGGTCGAGCGCGAGCCACGTCCCGGTGTCACCGGTGCGGCAGGCCTCGAGCAGCGACTGCTCGAGCAACGGGTCGAACGTGAGCGCGGCCAGCCGGTTGCCCACGGCGGCGCCCGCGGAGATGGTCGGCCCGAGGACGGACCGGGCGGCCTCCACGAGAGCCTCGTGCGCCCGGGTCTCGCGGGCCTTGGCCGTGACCGCCTCGAGGATGCGGGTGAGGTCGCGCACCGGCACGCCCTCGGACAGCAGCTCGCGCATGACGCGCTGGACCTCGGCCAGCGAGAGGTTGTCGGTGCCCACCTCCCCGGCGACAACGGGGGAGACCGTCTTGACGGCGTCGACCAGGACTTGCACGTCCTGGCGGGTGAGCAGGTCGGGTGCGGCGGCGCGGACCACCTCCGACAGGTGGGTGACGATGACCGACGCCCGGTCGATGACGGTGGCGCCCTCGGCGGCCAGCATGTCGGCGAGCTCGGTCTGCACCCACGTGGCGGGCAGCCCGAACACGGGGTCGACGGTCGCCCGGCCGGGCAGGCCACGCGCGTCGTCGCCGAGGACCATCGCGTGGCCGGGCGGCGCCTCGCCGCGGGCGGCCTCGATCCCGTGCAGCTTCACGACGTACGTCGAGGCCGGGAGCCCGGGGCCGTCCACCGTGCGCACGGGCGGGACCACGAGCCCCAGGTCGGCAGCGATGCGCTTGCGCAGCGCGCGGACCCGGTCCATGAGCGCCCCGCCGCGGCTCGGGTCGAGCAGGTCGAGCAGGTCCGGCGCGAGCTCCAGCTCGAGGGGCTCGACGCGGACCTGCTCGAGCATGACCTCGGTCGGCTCGTTGCCGGTGTCGGGCGCCACCTCCTCCACCACCTGAGCGTCCGTGCGGGCCGCGGCTCGCGACGCGACGAAGAACAGGATCCCGGCGAGGGCGAAGAAGGGCAGCTTGGGCAGGCCCGGCATGAGCCCGAGGAAGGCGACCGCCACCGTCGAGACGCGCAGCGCCTGCTGCGAGCGCAGCAGCTGGTGCACCAGGTCCGCGCCGAGACCACCCTCCTGGTCGCTCTGCACGCGGGTGACCACGATGCCGCTCGCGACGGAGATCAGCAGCGCGGGCACCTGCGAGACGAGGCCGTCGCCGACCGACAGCAAGCTGTAGCGCTGGATGGCCTCGGTGAGCGACAGGTGGTGCTGCAGCACGCCGATGGCGAAGCCGCCGACGAGGTTGATGCCGACGATGACGACGGCCGCGATCGCGTCGCCCTTGACGAACTTGCTGGCACCGTCCATCGAGCCGTAGAAGTCGGCCTCGCGGGCGACCTCGAGGCGGCGTGCGCGGGCTTGGTCGTCGCTGATGAGGCCGCTGTTGAGGTCGGCGTCGATCGCCATCTGCTTGCCGGGCATGGCGTCGAGGGTGAACCGGGCCGCGACCTCCGCCACCCGGCCCGCACCGGCGGTGATGACGACGAACTGGATGATCACGAGGATCAGGAAGACGACGAGGCCGACGATGAGGTTGCCGCCCACCACGACGCTGCCGAAGGCGTGGATCACCTTGCCGGCGTCGCCGTTGAGCAGGATCAGCCGCGTCGAGGAGATGTTGAGCGCCAACCGCATCAGCGTCGTGACGAGCAGCAGCGCCGGGAAGACGCTGAAGTCCAGGGCCTTCTCCGACGTGATCGCGGTGAGCAGCACCACCACCGCAGCGGTGAGGTTCATGGCGAGCAGCACGTCCAGCAGCACCGTCGGCAGCGGGATGATCATCATCACGACGATGCCGACGAGCAGCAGCGGCACGCCCAGCCGGGCGACGCGCCCCGCGGTGGGGACGGGGGTCGTCATGCGCTCACCATCCGAGATCTCCAGGAGGGTCGGGTGCCGCGGCGCTTCGCGGCGTAGACGACGGCAAGCACCTCGGCGACGGCCCGGAACAGCTCTAGCGGGATGCCGTCACCGACCTCGGTGCTCTTGTAGATCGCACGGGCCAGCGGCTTGTCGGCCAGCACCGGCACGCCGTGCTCGGCGGCGACGTCCTTGATGCGCTGTGCCACGGCGCCGGCGCCCTTGGCCACGACGACGGGCGCCGCCGAGCCCGCCTCGTAGGCGAGCGCCACGACCAGGTGCGTGGGGTTGGCCAGCACCACGTCCGCCCTGGGGACGGCTTGGATCATCCGCGACCGGGCGGCGGCCAGCATCCGCGAGCGCATGTGGGCCTTGGCGTGGGGGTCGCCCTCGGCCTGCTTGTGCTCGTCGGCGATGTCCTGCTTGCTCATGCGGGCCTGCTTGTTGAACGCCCGGCGCTGCCAGGCGGCGTCGGCCAGACCGACCAGAAGGCCGAGCGCAGCGACCCGCCAAAGCATGCTGCGCACGGTGTCGCCCACCACGCCCTGCAGTGCGTCGAACGTGCCGCCGCTCGCGACCAGCTGCTTGGCACCTCCCTTCCACGCACCCCACGTGAGGACGGCGAGCGCCGCCAGCTTGGCGAGGTCCTTGGCCAGCGCCACGAGGCTGTGCGTCGACAGCATCCGCTTGACGCTCTTGCCGGGGTTGAGCCGCTCGAACCGCGGCTTGAGCAGCGCCGGGTTGGGGCGCGAGCGCGTGACGACGCTGCCGGCCACGAGCGCCGCGACCCCGACGATGCAGACCGCCGGAGCCACCGCGCGCACCGAGTCCAGCGCCACCTTGCCGACGAGGCCGCGGGCCTGCTCCAGGCCGCTCACGTCGGCGTTGGCCAGCACCAGCGTGAGGTCGGTCCGCAGCGCGTCCATGAGCCGGGCCACCATGCCGGGCAGCACCACGACGAGCGCCACCAGCGAGACGCCCTGCGGCAGCTCGAACGAGCGTGCCGCGACACCCTTCTTGCGCAGGTCCCGCAGGCGCTTCGGTGTCGCCTTCTCAGTCTTCTCCCCGCTCATCGCAGCACCTCGAACGGCAGCTGCACCGACGGGTCGAGCAGGTGTGCTGCGTGCGCGGGCAGCAGCGCGAGCGTGGCACCGGCGGCGGTGAGCGCGACGAGCGTCTTCACCGGCATCGCCAGCGCCATCGCGTTTGCCTGGGGTACGAACCGGGCGGCGAACCCGAGCGCCACGTCGGTGAGGAACAGGACCCCCAGCAGCGGCGCGGCCACCTCGAACGCCGACAGCAGCACCTGCGTGGCTGCGTGGCCCAGCGAGCCCGCCGTACCGCTGGACAGCGACGGCACGTGGTCGAGCGGGATGCCCTTGAACGACGTGATGAAGCCCCCGACGACCACCTGGTAGGAGTCGGTCACGAAGAACAGGGCGCTGAAGCACAGCGTGAACAGCCGCGAGAACGCCGCCGCCGGTTGGCCCGACATGGGGTCGAGGATCTGGGCGTAGGAGAAGCCGCCGGACAGGTCCGCCAGCGACCCTGCGACCTCGAAGGCCGTGAACAGCAGGTTCGTGAGGAAGCCCAGCAGCAGGCCCACGGCGACCTGGGCGACGACCGCCGTGACGTACGCCGGAAGCTGGCCCGGCGCCGACTTCGGGTCGGTCAGCGGGGTGACGAACACCGCCAGCGCGACGGCGGCCGCGAGCCGGCCCAGCGGCGACATGCCCTTCGCCGAGAGCACGGGCGCGGTGATGACCCACGCGCCGGTGCGCGCGAGGACCAGCAGGAACACGCTGATCGTCGCGGTGGAGAAGGGCAGCTGGGACACGGTCAGCCCACGAGGCTCGGGATGCGCTCGAACAGCTGCTGGGTGAACTCGACGGTGATGCGGAGCATCCAGCCGCCGGTCAGGGCGAGCACCAGCGCGCCGACGGCCAGCTTCGGCACCATCGACAGCGTCTGGTCCTGCACCTGGAAGACGGCCTGGATGAGGCTCACCACCACACCGACCACCAGGGCGACGAGCAGCAGGGGACCCGCCAGCTTGGCGGCGAGCACCAGCGCCTGGCCCGCGATGTGCATGACGTCTGACTCGAGCACGGGTTCACCTGTCAGTGGAAGGAGCGGACGAGGGAGGACACGACGAGGTACCAGCCGTCGACGGCGACGAAGAGCAGCAGCTTGAAGGGCAGCGAGACGAGCGTGGGCGGGAGCATCGCCATGCCCATCGCGGACAGCGCGGCGCTGACCACGAGGTCGATGACGATGAACGGGATGAAGACCACGAACCCGATGAGGAAGGCCGCGCGCAGCTCGGAGATGACGAAGGCCGGCACGAGCGTGCTGGTCGGGACGTCGGTCGGCTTGGCAGGCGCCTTCTTGCCGGAGAGGTCGACGAACATCTGCAGGTCCTTCTCGCGGACCTGCTTGAGCATGAACTCGCGGAAGGGTTCGATGCCGCGGTCGAACGCCTGCTGCTGGGTGATGGTGCCCTTCATCAGCGGTTGCACGGCGTCGTGGTTGGCCTTCGAGAACGCCGGGCCCATCACGAAGAACGTGAGGAACAGCGAGAGGCCGATGAGCACCTGGTTGGGCGGGATCTGCTGGGTGCCCAGCGCCGAGCGCGTGAAGCCCAGCACGATGACGGTCCGGGTGAAGGCCGTCACCATGATGAGCAGTCCCGGCAACAGGCTGATCGAGCCCAGGAGCAGCACCAGCGAGACGGGCTGGTTCAGCCCCGACGTGGCGTTCTTGAGCACGGCGCCGGCCGGGTCGGGCGTGGGGGCGGGGGACGGCGCGGCCAGCGCCGGGCCCGCGGAGGCAAGAAGCGTACCGACGACGAGCACTGCGCCGCCTATGAGCGTCAGAGCGGCCCGGCGTCCCCGTCCGCTGCGCGGAAGGCGGGCCGGCGGGCGCGGGACCACTGCTGCTCCTCGTCGAGGTGCGCATCCGTGCTCGGGACGCGGCGCCGGGCGGCACCGCGGGGACGTGCGACGACGGGTCCGTCCGTCGTCGCGGAAGGCGGCTGCTCGCCGCGCAGGGAGGCCAGGGCGGCGGCCACGGCGTCGGCCGGGAGGGTGCTGGCAGCCGGCCGGCGCAGGCTCTCGAGGACCGTGCCGAGCGAGGGCAGGCTCGCCCTGCGCTCGGGGGCCGTCTCGGTCTCAGCCGGTGCCGGCTGGCTGGTGAGCAGGGTGACGGTGTGGTCGGTCACCCCGAGCAGCAGGTCCTGGCCGTCCACCCGTACGGCGGTCAGCGTCGCCCCCTTGCCGACCCGGGTGCTGCCGCGCACCTCGAGCAGGCCACCGCGGCCGCGGGCGCCGAGGGCGTCGGTCTTCTTCAGCACGACGAGCACCGCGGCGAGCAGGCCGAAGACCATGCCCACCTTGAGGAGGACGAGCAGTGCCGACACCTAGCGCTCCACCACCGCGGTGACCCGCACCCCGAACTCGCCGTCGATGACGACGACCTCGCCACGGGCCACCAGGCAGCCGTTCACGAGCACGTCGACCGGCGCGTCGGCGGCCCGGTCCAGCTCCAGCACCGCGCCGGGTGCGAGCGCGAGCAGCTCGCGCAGCGGGAGCTTGACGCGGCCGATCTCGACGGCCAGCTCCACCTGCACGTCGGACAGCAGCCGGAGGTCGCGCACCTCGCCCAGCGGGTTCCCGGGACCGAGGTCCGGCAGGTCGGGACGGGGCAGCGGCGGCAGATCGGTGGCCTCGGGGCCCATGACGCGCTCGGCCCGCGGCTGGGGGATGGCCGCGTCGGCGTCCAGCTCCTGGGCGGCGCTGCGCGTCGCTGCCGGCGCGGGCTCGGCCGCGGTCGCCGGCTCCGCCACGACTGAAGCCGCTGGAGCGGGCACGGCCTCGGCGCCGGCGAAGACATCCGCGAACTCGTCAGGCAGGGACATTCACAGACCTCCGTAGGGGGACCCGACGACGACAGCACGGCGCTTGCCCCGCCGACCGAGCGCGGCGACGAGGACGGTCACGTCCTCGGACGTGCCGTTCAGCACGCCGACCACGGAGGACAGCGCCTCCTGGTCGAGCCGGATGACGTCGCCGGGGTGGAGGTCCTCGACCTCCTCGGCCGTCACCGTGCTGGACGGCAGCCGGAGCGAAAGCTCGACCGGGACGTCGGACAGCACCTGCTGCGTGCGGCTCGTGGGCGTCGCGGGGGCGGGCTCGGTGTCCGCGGGCAGCAGCGACTTTGCCGGCAGGCACAGGGTGAGAGTGGCGACACCGCCGAGGGGCAGCTGCACCTCGAGGGGGACGGCGACGACCTCGCCGCCGCCGACCGGGAGCGGCTTATCGGTGACCGGCCCTGCGGCGAACCCGGTCACGCCGTGGTCGCGGAGAGCCTCGCCGAGCGGCTTGAGCGCGGGCAGCACGTGCTGGACAAGCAGCTGCTGCTCGAGGCTCGACGCGGGCCGGGCCTCGCCCTCCCCGTTCCCGCCGAGGAAAAGGTCGGCGAGCGCGACGGCGGCGCTCGCGGGCACGAGCAGCAGGCCCGGGTCGGGCAGCCCGCAGGACAGCGGCGCCCACACCGCGCCGGGCGTGGCGACCTCGACGAGCGCCACCCGTCGTACGGCGGGACAGCTCACCGGCAGTGTGCGCCCGCAGCTCATGCCGAGCAGCAGGCCGACCCGAGGGGCCGCGTCGCCCACCGCTGCCACCAGGCCCGCGGCCGCTGCCGGCATGGGCAGGGGGTCGCGGAAGTCGAACAGCTGCGGGGGCACACCTGTCCATCGGTGACACAGGTCAGCCGACACATAGCGAGACAGGGCCATCTCGCCACGAGGCGAAGAACCGCCCAGTCGGGCCATGCCGGGATGGCCCGGATCCGCCTCCTGGCGTCGCAGACGGAGCAGCCGTCAGTGGTGCGCGCCGGCTGCCTGCGTCACCTGGCCCTTGGGCTGCGCCGGCACGGCGGCGGCCGGGTGCGGCGCCGCGAGGATCACGATGTCCACCCGCCGGTTGTAGGCACGCCCGGCCTCGGTGGCGTTGGTCCGGCGCGGCCGGGTGGCGGCGTAGCCGGCTGCGGACAGCCGCGGCTCAGAGAGGTGCTTGTCGCTGAGAAGGAACCGGAGCACCGCGGTGGCCCGGGAGGTCGACAGCTCCCAGTTCGAAGGGAAGGTGCTGCTGCTGATCGGCCGCGAGTCGGTGTGCCCCTCCACCACCAGGTTGTTGGCGAACGTCGTGAAGACGACGCCCAGGCTGCTCAGCAGGGCCCGTCCGCGTGGCGTGAGCGTCGCCGAGCCGGAGTCGAACAGCACCCCGCTGATGACGTTGAGCACCAGCCCGCGGGGCTGCAGCTCCAGCTGCACCTCGTCCTGCAGCCCGGCTGCAGCCAGCTCCCGCTGCAGCTTCCGCATGAGCTGCTTGAGCTGCTCCTGGTCCAGCGTGGGGGCGGCCTTCGGGAAGGGCGACGTGCTCGGCAGCGGCTGCGGGGTGTCCTGGTTGCGGGGCGAGATGTCGTGCGCGGCTTTCACGGGGTGGCCGCCCATGCCCTTGGTGAACGCCGCCTGGAAGGCCTGGTACTTACGCAGGTCCAGCACGCTCATCGCGTACAGCATCATGAACAGCGCGAGCAGCAGGGTGATGAGGTCGGCGTAGGTCAGCAGCCAGCGCTCGTGGTTGTCGTGCTCCTCCTCGTGCTCGGCGTGCCGCCGGCGTCGTATGACGTGCCGGTGCATGTCATGCCGCCTTGTCGGTCTTGCCGTCCACCTGGTCGCGCTTCACGGGCGCGAGGTGGCTCTTGAGCCGTTCGCCCACGGCGCGCGGCGAGACGCCGGCCTGGATCGCGAGGATTCCCTGGACCACCAGCTCGCGGTGCGCCACCTCGACGGCGGTCATGCGCTTGAGCTTGTTCGACAGCGGCAGCCACATCAGGTTGGCGCTCATGACGCCCCACAAGGTCGCGATGAACGCCGAGCTGATCGCGTGCCCCAGCTTCCCGGGGTCGCTCAGGCCCTCCAGCGCGTGCACGAGGCCGAGGACGGTCCCGATGATGCCGAGCGTCGGCGCGAAGCCGCCGGCGTCGGCGAACCACTTCGCGGCGACCTTGTGGCGCTCCTTGAGGGCGGCGATCTCCGCCTCCATGCCCTCGAGCACCTCCTCGGAGTCGGTCCCGTCGATGACGAGCTCGAGGCCGCGCTTGAGGAACGGGTCGGTGACGCTCTTGGCCTTCTCCTCGAGGGCCAGCAGGCCCTCGCGCCGGGCGATGTCGGCGTACCGCATGAGCTCGCTCACCGTCGCGGCGCTGTCGACCTTCTGGCCCGGCAGCAGCGCGCGCAGGGTCGCCTTGAAGATGCCGCCCAGGTCGGCGAAGCGGTTGCTCGCGATCACGATCGCGAGGGTGCCGATGAAGACGAGGATGAGCGCCGGGGGCGAGATCAGGGCACCCACGTTGCCGCCCTCGAGCACGAAGCTGCCCAGGACGGCGATGAACGCCAGACCGACTCCGACCGGGGTTGCGACCTCCATGTCAGACCTTCCGCTCCGTGAGCGTGTGCAGGTGCAGGACCTGCCCGACCTCGTCGGTGGTGAACCCGTCCCCGTGCACGGCGGCCGCCTCTGCGGCCGCGAGGACCTCGGCGCGGTAGGTGGTGATGCGCGCGACGACCGTCTCCGCCGACTCCTGCACCACGTAGGTCTTGCCGTCGACCAGCGTCACGACCGTGTCGTGGTGCGCCTCCACGGTGGCCACGAGATCGGCGTTGAGGAAGACCTCGGTGCCGTTGAGGCGCGTCAGCCTGATCACGACGAAGCCCTCCTCCGTAAGGGAACGCCCGCCCGCGGGCGGAGTGCGGGCGTCCTGCCTGCACGGGGACCCATCGGCTCGGGCCGGGCCCCGTGAGGCACCCCTACGGGTGAAGGGTTTCGTCCGTCGTACGCACCCCTCAACGCGACGATTTCCCGTTGCTCGCCGCGACACGCCGGGTGCCACGGAAGAACGGGAAGATCGTCGGGAGCGGCACGGCGGCGCCGTCGGGCGTTACCGCTTGAGGTTGACGAGCTCCTGCAGCATCTCGTCGCTCGAGCTGATGATCTTCGAGTTCGCCTGGAAGGCGCGCTGCGCGATCATCATGTTCGTGAACTCGAGCGCGAGGTCGACGTTGCTCATCTCGAGCGCACCCGCGGCGAGCGCGCCGGCGCCGCCCTGGCCGGCGATGGCGTACTGCGCCGGGCCGGAGGCGGCGTTGGCCGCGAAGTGACCGTCGCCGCGGGCGACGAGCCCGGCCGGGTTCGGCCAGGTGGCGACGGCGATCTGGCCCACGCACAGGGACGACCCGTTGGAGTAGACCGCGTTCAGCTTGCCGTCAGAGCCGATGGCGAACGAGCGCAGCAGCGCCGTGGCGTCGTTCGGGTCGGTGGACGGCACCGTGAGGGTCGTGATGGCGCCGGCCGCGGTCGAGGGGATCGCCCCGGTGTTGTCGGCAGGCCAGCCCTGCAGCAGCGCGCCCGTGGGGTCGACCAGGTGGTTGCTGGCGTCGAGCGAGAACGAGCCGGCTCGCGAGTAGACGGTCTCCGAACCGGCGAGCAGCACGAAGGAACCTGCGCCCTGGATCGCCACGTCAGTGGCACGGCCGGTGTTCTGGATCGCGCCCTGGGTCTGGATGGCGTCGACGGCCGTGACGTGCACGCCGAGGCCGACCTGTGACGGGTTGGTCGAGCCGACGTTGGAGCCGTTACCGGCGCTGCCGTCGCGCAGCAGCTGCGACAGCGTGTCCTGGAACACCACGCGGCTGGACTTGTAGCCGGCGGTGTTGACGTTGGCGATGTTGTCGCCGACGACGTCCATCAGCATCTGGGTCGAGCGCATGCCCGAGACGCCCGAGAACATCGATCGCATCATGGGAGGGTCCTCCACGGTTCGTGCTGAGGAGCCGTCCTGGCCGGGTGGCGACGAACCCTCCTGGTCCGCCGTGGGGCACTGCGGAGCGCTACTTCTGCTCCACCGTGGAGACGTCGCCGACGGCAACCGTGCTGCCGTCCGTCAGCGTGAGGGTGGGGCCGTCGTCGCCGAAGGCGACCTTCGTGACGACACCGGTGTGGGTGGTGCGGTCGTCGGCCGTACCGGTGACCTGCTTGCCCACCAGGGACTCGGCCGTGAGCCGCTCCTGCCAGGCCTGCTGCGTCTTCTGCGCCTCGACGAGCTGGGTCAGCTTCTCGACCTGCGTGAAGATCGCCATCTGCTGCATGTACTCGTTGCCGTCGCTGGGCTGCATGGGGTTCGCGTACTTCAGCTGAGCCACCAGCAGCTTCATGAACATGTCCTTGCCGCCGGTGTCGTCCGCCGGCTTGGTCTGGGTCGGCGGGACGCTGTTGTAGCTGCCGTTGATCGGTGTGGTCACGTCGTCCTCTACAGCCAGGTGCCCGCGGGCTGCGGGTCGGCGCCCTCGTCCTGGACAGGCGGGAGCCCCGCACTCTCATCGGAGGCGCCGGGTTGCCGTCTCGTCCCCCGATCGGGTGTGTCCGCTCGCTCCTGACCGTTCTGGAGCAGGTCGCCCGCGAGCACGTCACCCTGGGCCACGTCGAAGCTGCGCAGGTCGAGGCCCGCGTCGCGCAGGACCTGCTGCACGTCGTACGACTGCGCTTGGAGGTCGGTGCGCGCGGCGAGGTCGGGGGTGCGCAGCTGCACGTCGACGCGGCCGTCCTGGACGGTGAGCCGGACGAGCACCGCACCCAGCTCCGGCGGGTCGAGGCGGACGACGAGGCTGGTGCGCCCGCCGCCCTCGTGCCGGAGCCCGCGCGCCGCCTCGAGCAGCGCTGGCTTGACAGTGTGCGTGGGCTCGACGGCCCGCGCCTTCTCGGGAGCGCCGGCGTGCACCGGAGCTGCGGCGACCGGCGGAGCGGGTTGGTTGGGCACCACGAGCTCGAGCTGCTCCTCGGCGGGCGGCTCCTCCCGTCGTACGGCGGGGACGACGGGCGCGTCCGCAACCGGCGTCTCGACGTGCAGCTCCGCCGGCGCGGCGGGGGCGGGTGCAGAAGGCGGTGCGACTGCTTGCGACGGTGGGCTCGGCAGCGGCGCGGCCGGCCGAGTGGGGGCAGAAATCGCCTGGGGAGCAAGGGATGTCGTCGGAGTGCTAGGCGTGGAATCGGTGCCGGGGATCTCGGCACGGGGCTGGGCGGGGGCCGCCGGCGGGAGTGGCAGCAGGGTCGCCGGGAGGTTCGTTGAGACAGCCGGAACGCTCCTCGGGCCGACCGCGACGGCGGGAGCGGCTGCCTCCTGCTGCGCCGCGGGCAGCGCCGGCGGGGCAGGCGGCGCGGTGACCGTCACCGGCACCGCGACCGCGCCGGTGAGCGTTGCCAGCAGCGAGGCGAACGCGTCGCTGGGCGCCGCGGTCTCCGGCACGCCCGTGGCGGCGTCGCCCGCCGTCGTGGTCGGGACACGCATCGACAGGGGAGTGGTCATGCAACGCCTCCGAGGTGGCGGTAGCGGGTGAGCACGCGGTCGACGTAGGACTGGGTCTCCGGGTACGGCGGGACGCCTCCCGCCCTGCGCACGGCGGTGGGTCCAGCGTTGTAGGCGGCCAGGGCCAGGTCGGCCCGGCCCCCGAAGCGGTCGAGCTGGACGCGCAGGTAGTGCGCGCCGCCGGCGAGGGCCTGCGCCGGGTCGAACGGGTCGACGCCAAGGCCTCGCGCCGTGGCGGGCATGAGCTGCATGAGGCCTTGCGCACCGGCGCTGGACGTGGCCGAGGCGTTGAACCCGGACTCGGTCCAGGCGACCGCCGACAGCAGTGCCGGGTCGACGCCCTCGGCGTGCGCGGCCTGGGCGATGGCGGCGGTGTAGGGCCGGGCGGCGGCCGGTAGCCCGTCGGCCCACGCCCCGACCGGCGCGGCGCCACCGGTCACGCGGCGGATCGAAGTGGCGGCGGACAGGTCCACCTTCTCCAGGCGGACGGTGGTGCCGGTGTGCGGGGCGACCACCATCGTGCCGTTGCCGGCGTAGATGCCGATGTGATCGACGGGGCCGTCGTGGTCGAAGTAGACGAGGTCGCCGGGCTGGGCGTCCGCCGGGCTGACGGCCGCGCCCGCCTTGCCCTGCTCGGCCGAGGTTCGCGGCAGGTCGACGCCGAGCTGCGCGTAGGTCCACTGCACCAGCCCCGAGCAGTCGAAGCCGCCCGGCTTGTCGCCGCCGAATCGGTACGGCGTGCCGATCTGCCCCTCCGCCACGGCGACGGCCCGGGCGCCCACGGGGGAACCGACGGAGGCCGATGCGGGCGCACTCGTACCGCCTGCGGCGGAGAGCGCGTCCGCGAACGCGCCCTGGTCGCCGCTGCCCAGGGTGCCGCCGGCCGGTGGCGTGCCGCCGCGCAGCGCCTGCAGGCGCGCAGCGATCTCCGCGGTGCGCGACTGCACCTCCAGCAGGCTCATGGGCGGTTCCGGCGGGAGGCGGTGAGCTCGTCGACGAGCACCTGGTCGGCCTTCTCGCGGCGCAGCCGTTCCTCCTCGCACGTCCGCTCGGCGAGCTCGGTGAACAGCCGGTGCCGTCGCCGGGCGTCGGTCCAGGAGGCGACCGCGTGCTGCTGCGCCCGCCTCGCGGCCTCCTGCGCGACCGCCGCGGCCGCCACAGCGTCCGCCCGGGTCAGCTGCTGCTGGGCACTCCCGGCGAGCGCCTCGCGGCTGCCACCGACGACATCGTGCGCACGCAGGTGGGCCAGCTCCGCGTCGTACGCCGCGCCGGCGGCCCGGGCGGCGACGAGGGCGCGCGCCGCGTTGCCGCGGGCCACCGCCTCCTGCAGCTCGGCGACCCGCACGAGCGTCTTCAGCCGGCTCACGACAGCACCTGCGAGAGCAGCGTCCAGGAGCGCTCGCTGTCGGCGACCTCGTCGACCGGCTGCCGCAGGAAGGAGGAGATGAGCGGCTTGCGGGCCAGGGCCTCGTCGACGTCGGGGTCGCTGCCCGGCTGGTACGCGCCGATCTCGACGAGGTCCTTCGCCTCGTCCGCGGCGGCCAGCAGCCGACGCAGCCGGGCGGCCAGCGCGAGCCGGGGCTTGGGGGTCACCTTGGACGCGAGCCGCGACACCGACTGCAGCACGTCGACGGTGGGGAAGTGTCCGGCGCTCGCCAGCTTGCGCGACAGGACCACGTGCCCGTCCAGGATGGAGCGGGCGTGGTCGGCGACGGGGTCCTGCAGGTCGTCGCCCTCCACGAGCACGGTGTAGAGGGCGGTGATCGTGCCGGTCTCCGCCGGCCCCGCCCGCTCGAGCAGCCGGGGCAGCTCCGCGAACACCGAGGGCGGGTAGCCACGGGTCGCTGGCGGCTCGCCCGCGGCCAGGCCGATCTCACGACGGGCCATGGCGAAGCGGGTGAGCGAGTCGACGAGCAGCAGCACGTCGCGGCCCTGGTCGCGGTAGAACTCCGCGATCCGCGTGGCGGTGTAGGCCGCGCGCAGCCGCATGAGCGGCGGCTCGTCGCTGGTCGCGACCACGGTCACGACCTTGTCGCGGGCAGTCTGGCCGAGGTCGTCCTCGAGGAACTCGCGCACCTCGCGCCCGCGCTCGCCGACCAGTCCCACCACGACGACGTCGGCCTTCGTGCCGCGCGCCATCATCCCCAGAAGGGTGGACTTGCCGACCCCGGAGCCCGCGAAGATCCCGACGCGCTGGCCGCGGCCGCACGGGGTCATGGTGTCCAGCGCCCGCACGCCCAGGGGCAACGGCTCGACGATCCGCTGGCGCTTCAGCGGGTGCGGGACCGGCGCGTCCAGAGCGGTGAGCTCGCCGGTCAGCGCCGGGCCGCCGTCGATGGGCCGTCCCAGCGCGTCGAGCACCCGGCCGGCGAGGTCGTCGCCGACCCGCATGAGCAGCCCGCGCCCGGTGGGCTCGACCGGGGCGCCGGGCGCGACGCCGTCAAGGTCGCCGTACGGCGAGAGCAGCAGCGCGTCCTCGTGCACCGCCACCACCTGGGCCGGGACCCGGCGGTCGCCGACGCCGATGGTGACGACGTCCCCGAGCGACCCGCGCAGCCCCCGGCACTCCGCCTCCAGCCCGACGACCCGGCTGAGGTGCCCCTGCGCCCGGTACGGCGAGAGCCCAGCCAGCACGTCGGCGACGGCTGTCACTGCGGGCCTCGTGCCGGGTCCACGCCGAGCGCCTCGGCAGCGATGCGCAGCGCGGCGGCGACGGTGACGTCCACCTTGCCGGCCCCCGAGTCGAGGTGGGCGTCACCCGGGCCCAAGGCGGGGTCCACCTCGACCGCGACGTCCCGGCCGGCAGCCCACCTGCGTACGGCGTCCTCGTCGTGCGGCGAGACGGTGACCGTGGTCGTGCTGCCGGGCAGAAGTGCGGTCGCGGCGGCGGTCAGCCGCTCGAGCAGGCTCCTGCTGTCCGCGCCCAGCTCGTGGCGCAGCACCCACTGGGCGATGTCCATGGCCGTGGCCAGCACCGCACGGCTGCTGGCGTCGACGGCGGCGGCCCGTTGCTGCGCCGCGACGGCGAGGAGCTGCTCGAGCGCCGCGGCCCCCCGGGGCGCGGCATCGGCTCCGTCGCGGGTCGCTGCGGCGTGCCCGTCGTCGTACCCGGCGGCGTAGGCCGCGGCGATGGCTGCCTGGCGCTCCTGCTCGGCGGCCAGCTCGGCGGCGACCCGGGCGTGGGCCTCCTGCTTGACGCCGACGACGCGCTCGGCCTTGAGGACCCGCGTCACTCGTCGTCCCCGACGGTGAGCACGACGGTGCCTTCCTCCTCGAGCGCCCGCGCGGCCGCGACGGCAGCCGCGCGCGCCTCGGCGACCTCGGAGGACCGCACGTTGGTGAGGAGCTCCTGCTCCTCGATCAGTGCCTCGCGCGCGCGCTCGGACACGTTGCTCAGCACGCGGGCCACGACGTCCTCGGGCATGTTGCGCAGTGCGAGGGCCAGCTGCTTGGGGTCGACGGCCCGCAGGACCGTCTGCAGGGTGCGCGGCTCCAGCTCGCACAGGTCCTCGAACGTGAACAGGTGGTCCCGCGTCCGGGCCGCCAGCTCGGGGTCGGTCGCCGACAGCGCCTGGAGCAGCTCCTTGCTGGTCTCGCGCCCCGCCTTGGCGAGCACCCCCGCGAGCAGCTCGGGGCCGTCGACCCGGCGTACGTCCTCCTGCAGCATGTCGCGCAGCCGGGCGCGCAGCGCGTTCTCGACCTGGCGAACGGTGTCGGGGTGGACCGTCCCGAGGCTCGCGATGCGGGTGGCCACCTTGGCCCGCAGGTCGGAGGGGAGCCGCACCAGCAGCTGGGCGGCGGCTCGGGGCTCCAGGTGCGCGAGCGCGAGCGCCACCGCGCCGGCGGGCTCGCCGGACAGCGCACGCCCGGCCGCGTCAGGGTCAGCGTCGGCGAGCCAGGCGAAGGGCTCGGGCAGGTCGAGCTCGTCGCCCAGGGCGCCGCCGAGCTCGGGGCCGAGCGCCCGCACCAGGAGGTCCTTCGCCATCCGCTTGCCCGGCGCGGGCAGCATCGTGGGGTCGTAGAGGTGTCGCACCAGCTCGTGCAGGCTCTCGCGCACCTCGGAGGGGGCCACCGGCCCCAGCGACGCGACCTCGGCAGCGAGCTGACGCGCCTGCTGCTCGCCGAGGCCGCGCAGGATCGTGGCGGCCCGGTCGGGGCCGAGGGCGACGAGCATGACGGCGGCCTTGCGGGGGCCGGGCAGCGCCTCCGTCGTCATCGCTGCTGCGTCCCGGCGTTCTCGAGCCAGCCGCGGATGAGGCCCGTCACCTCATCGGTGCTCTCGTCGATGACCTGCAGGAGGTCGTCTGACGTGGCGCGCGGCAGCGGCAGGGAGCCGGGCGGCAGGGCCGCGGTCGCCAGACCGGGCAGGGCGGCGCGCCGCCCGGCCTCGACCGCAGCCGTGACCTCTTCGGCCGGGATCTCCTTGCTGGTGCCCGCCTTGACGGCGCGCAGGAAGCCCAGGCCTACGAGCAGCAGCAGCAGGACGGCCAGCGCCTTCGGGCCGTAGTCCCCGACCGCCTGGACCGGGGAGCTGTGCACGCCCGCCCCGCCGGTCGTGCCGCCGGCCTTGCCGCTGGTCATGATGAACGCCGGCGTCGTGACGGAGATGGTGTCACCGCGCGCCGGGTCGAGGCCGACGGCGTTCGCGACCATCGACTGCAGGCTCGCGGTGGGTGGCAGGTTCTTCGCGTTGCTGTCGACCGCGACGGCGACCGTCAGCCGCTTGATGCCCCCGGGCCCCAGCTCCTTGTGCGCGTTCGTGACCGACACGCCGTTCGTCACCGACGTGTCGGACTTGCTGTAGCCGTTGGTCTTCGTGGTGGTGGTCGTCGTCTGCGGGAGCTGACCGGCCGCGTTCGCCGAGGTCACGGCGCCCCCCGAGGTGGTGGTGGGCGTCCCGGGGGCGTAGCTCTCCGTCGAGCTCTGCTGGCTCAACACTGCCGACTGCTTGGGGTCGTACGTCTGGCTGTCGATCGTCGTGCTCGCTGTGTCGATCTCGGCGTTCACGCGCACCACGGCGTGACCCGGGCCGAGCAGCGTGTCGAACATCGACGTGACCTGCTGGGAGAGCGAGTCCTCGTAGCTGCGGCGCCGGCTGTCCACCTTCCCGGAGGACGTCGCGTCGCCGGTGAGGAGGTTGCCGTTCCCGTCGGTGATGCTCACGTCCTTGGGGGACATCGACGGCACGGAGCTCGCCACCAGGTGGGTCATGGCGTCGACCGTGGAGTCGCTGAGCGTGCCGTCGCTCTGCACCAGCACGGAGGCGCGGGCGGGCTCCTGGTTCTCGCTGAACAGGCGCTTCTCGGGCAGCGCGAGGTGTACCTGGGCGCTGCGCACACCGTCGATGCCTTGCAGCGAGTCGGCGAGCGTCGCCTCGAGCGCACGCTGGTACGCCACCTGCTGCTGGAACGACGACGACGTCAGGCCCTGCTTGTCGAAGGCCGCCCATCCGTCCTGCGTGCTGCCCGCGGGCAGGCCCGCGGCGGCGACGGCGATGCGCTCCTTGTCCATCATCGACTGCGGGACCATCACCGTGGTGCCGCCGCCCTGGAGCTTGTAGGGGACGCCGTCCGCCTGCAGCTTGGCCGTGACCGCCGCGGCGTCCTTCGCGTCCAAGCCGGCCAGCAGGACGCCGTACGACGGGGCGCTGACCCACTTCAGGAAGAACCCGCCACCGGTCAGGCCCACGACCGACAGCAGGCCGACGATGACCAGCTGCGAGGGGGAGAAGGCCTTGACGGCCCCGAGCGCCTTGGCCTTGAGGGCATCCGCATCGACCGCCATCAGACTTGCTCGCTTCGGCTCTCGCTGCCTGCGGCAGCTCGTTTCTCCGCTCGCATCAGACCTGCATCCTCATGATCTCCTGGTATGCCTCGACCGCGCGGTTGCGGACCGCGACGGTGAGCTCGACGCCGAGCTGGGCCTTGGCGGCGGCGGCGGTGAACTGGTGCACGTCGGTGAGCTGACCGGTGGCGACGCCCTCGGCGAGCACGTCCGCGTTGTTCGTGAGGTCCTCGACCTGCTGCAGGCTGTGCGCGAAGGCCGACGGGTGGGTGCCAGCGGTCGCGCCGGTGCTGATCGTGGGCGGCACGAACGGGGTCGCCCCGACGGGACCGACGGTCATGCGCCGTTCCCGAGCCGCAGCGCCTGCTGGTAGCTGTCGCGCGCCTGCTGCATCACGGACAGGTTCGCCTGGTACAGACGGCTGGCCATGAGCATGTTGGTCATCTCCTCGGTCAGGTCGACCTTGGGTCGCGTCACGTAGCCGCGGCTGTCGGCCAGCGGGTTCTCGGGGTCGTAGACCACGTCCGGGGCGCCGGTCGCCTTGACGATCCCGCCCACGGCCACGCCGTCGGTGCCCGGCTGCGACTGCGCGACGACGAGGCTGGCGCGGAACGGCTCCTCGCCGGCGGGGCGCACGGTGTTCGCGTTCGCGACGTTGTCGGAGATGACGTCCATCCAGGTGCGGCCGAGCGACACCCCGGTGCTGGCGGCGTCCAGCGCGCCGAACATGCCGCTCATCGCAGCGCCGTGTGGAGGACCGTGAACCGGTAGTTCGCGGCCTGGACGAGCGCCTCGTACTGCAGGCCGCTGCGCATCAGCGTCGTGTTCTCGCCGACGATGTCGACGTTGTTGCCGCGGGCGTCGGGCTGCGCGTCGGTGGGCAGCACGTCCAGCGCGGTGCTGCCGGGGTCGGTGCCCAGCCGAAGGGCGGCGGCGAGGTTGTCCTCGAAGGAGACGTGGGAAGCCTTGTAGCCCGGGGTCATGACGTTCGCGATGTTCTGCGCGGACACGCGCTGACGCAGCATCACGCCGTCCATCGCCCGCTCGAGCGCGCTCTGCACGCCGTCGGTGAACAGGGTCATCTTCGAGACTCCACGTCGACGAGTCGGGTGGGGTCATCCGTGAGGCGGTTCCTGCACGTCCCTGTGCTGCGGTTTCATCGGGCGGCGCGCGCCCGCTCTGACGCCACGAGCCGGGCGGTTTCGAGAACCCCCCGGAGTGACTACGCCGGTCGCCGTAGCGAACGGCCGTCAGGCTGCTCCGTATGCCTGCTCGCGCCGCAGCTGCTCGCGGCGCTGCAGCACGGCGGCCTCGACCTCATGGATCCTCTCGATGAGCACCCGCATGCGCAGCTGCAGGTCGTCGGGCGCGAGCCCCTCGGGGAGCGAGGGCGGGGTCGACGGCGCCTTCGGCTCCGGGCCCATGAGGCCCTCCGCGGTCTGCCGCACCCACTCCTCGAGCGCGTCGAGTGCGGGCTCCCAGGCTGTCAGCGACACGGTTCGCTCTGCCGCTCGCTCGCTGCGCGAGCTCGCGTCGCCGCTCTGTGACACGGTTCGCTCTGCCGCTCGCTCGCTGCGCGAGCTCGCGTCGCCGCTCACGCCGCCATCTCCAGGCACGCCGTGCGCCAGGCCTGCTGCAGCGGCTCGACGACGTCGAGTGCGGCCTTGGCCGCCTTGTTGTCGCGCTTCAGCACCGCCTGCAGCAGCTGGGACCACGCGAAGGTGTACAGCGCGTCGAGGTGGGACGAGAGCTGTCCGGCCTCGTGGTTCAGCGTGGTGCGGAGCTCGAGGAGGATGTCCTGCGCCTTGGCGAACTTGGGCGAAGCGGCCGTGGGCGCGTCGGACTCCATCAGCCGGATGCCCAGCTTGATGGCCCCGACGCAGGCGTCGAACAGCATCTGCGTGAGCTCGGCCGGGCTGGCCGTCAGCACCCGCTCCGACAGGTAGTGGTCGGCGGCTGCGGGAGCAGTGGTCATTGCGGTCATCGAGGGTCCTTCCTCGTCGGCGCCTGGTCGTCCACTGACCCGGCAGGTGCTCATCGGCGTGCCGAGGAGGTCCTCGTTCACCCGTACTGGGGAAGCCCGCTGATCGCGCTCGCGACGGCACTTTGCTGCTGGCGCAGGCTCCCCAGGGCCGCGTCGAGGGCTGCGAACTTCGCCCGGTACGACGACTCGAGCGCCGTCATCCGCACCTCGAACGCGTCGATCTGGTCCTGCCGCCGACGTGCGTCGTCGCCTGCCGCCTTGCCCGCCGCGGTCACGAGCCCGGTCGACGACGTGGCGGCCTTGGCGTAGTCCTCCACGCCCTTGGAGAACCCCGAGAGCAGCGAGGCCACGCCATCCGGGTCGTTCTGCATCGCCGTCGCGAGCTTGGCGCTGTTGAAGCTCAGCCGGCCGTCTCGCGTGGTCTCGATCCCCAGCTGCGACAGCACCTTGGTCGTGCCCGTGCCGCTGGCGTCGAGCGTCTGGTCCAGCAGGCTGGTCGCGATCCGCGTGGCCATGGTCTCGCCCGAGAGCGGGCCGCCCTTCTTGGTGCTGCTGTTGTAGGCCGTCTGTGTACTGATGCTGCTCAGGACGTTGTTCACCGCGTCGACCAGCGCCTGCACCTTGGTGGTGGTGCCGGCGGGGTCGGTGCCGACGGTGACCGTGGACGTTCCTGTGTGCGCGAGGGTGAGCGTGACGCCCGGCACCAGGTCGCTGATGGTGTTGCTGCTGCGGGTGATGGTCGATCCGCCGATCGTGAGCTGGGCGTCGGTCGCGGCCGTCACCGTGGAGAGCTGCCCCGCACCCAGCACGTTGATGCCGCTGGTGTCGAGGGTCAGGGCACCCGCCGTACCGGCCGACCGTGCGGTGAGGACGAGCCGGTACGGCGTGGCCGTGCCGTCACCGGTGTTCACCAGCGCGGCGCTGACCGGGCTGCCAGACGCGTTGAGCGCGGCGCTCAGGTCAGCCAGCGTCGACGTGGCGGTGGTGCGCACGACGTCGAAGCTCGCGTTGCCGGCACTCAAGTGCGTGCCGGTCTGGAAGGAGACGCCGTTGCCCAGCGAGACCGTGGAGCCGGTGTCGACGTGGGTGACCGTGACCGGTGTGGCGCCGTCGAGGCTGACCTGGGCGTCGGTGCCGGCCGTGGTGCCGGCGGTCAGGCCGAGGCCGGCGAGCGCCCCGCCCGACAGCGTCAGCGTGGCGGCCGAGCCTTCGTCGCGGCTCGAGACCTGCAGCTGACCGGCGACGAGCCGTACCGAGGCCACGCCGGCGAGCTGGGTGTTGAGGTCGGCGACCAGCGCGCCGGTATCCGCATACGTGCCGAGGGTGACCGTGTGCGCGACGTTGTCGGCGAGGGTGACGGTGAGGTCGTCGCTGCCCGCGCCGTAGCTGAGCGCCGGCCCGCTCGTCCCCGCGGCCGTCGCCGCGGCCGACGCCTGGAAGACGGTCACGGTATGGCCGCCGTCGGCCGTGGCACCCGTGACGGCGAGGCTGCTGCCGCCCAGCGTGGACAGGCCGGCGCTGACCACGGCCTGACCCGCGCCGACGAGCATGGACGGCGCGGAGAGCGCACCGGAGGTGAGCTGCTGCGCGACGGCGAGACGCGTGACCGTCACCGGCGTGGACCCGGGCGAGGCAGCCGAGGTCGCCGTGGCGCTCAGCGTCGTGGTGTCGGAGGAGGTGGCGGTCGCGCCCTTGGCGGCGGAGCTGGTGTCGAGCGCCTTCGCGGCGGTCTGCAGCGCTGACAGCTTCGCCCCGATGTCGCTCCATGCGGACTGCGCGGACAGCGACGCGAGGCGCAGCGTGT
Source organism: Actinomycetota bacterium (assembly GCA_046723735.1). Taxonomy (GTDB): domain Bacteria; phylum Actinomycetota; class Actinomycetes; order Mycobacteriales; family SCTD01; genus RYN-111. Next base: position 24,927 of record JBKOVB010000142.1, read on the forward strand.
TCATCTTCTGCTCGGGCGCGCGCTCCGCGCTCATGAGCTGCGTGACGATCGCCGACATGTCGATGCCGGCGCCCAGACCGCTGATGATCGATCCCGCCATGACGTCCCTCCAGATGGCTTCGCCGGTGGGCGTCGCCCGTCACGGACGACGCCCACCGGTGGGGCCGGCAGCAAGCTCCCCGGCCGCTCCCGGACCCTCCGACGGCTCCTAGCCCTTGAGCAGAGACAGGACGCTCTGCGAGGACTGGTTGGCCTGGGCCAGCATGGCGGTGCCGGCCTGGTTGATGATCTGGTTGCGGCTGAAGGTGGTCATCTCCTGCGCCATGTCGGTGTCACGGATGCGCGACTCCGACGCGGACAGGTTCTCCACGGCCACGCCGATGTTGGCGATGGTGTGCTCCAGGCGGTTCTGGAACGCACCCATCGACCCTCGGGCGCCGGAGACCGTGCCGATCGCGGTGTCGACCGCGGCGATCGAGGTCGCCGTCGTGCCGAGCGCCGTCGAGACGGCGGTCAGGTCGACCGTGGAGAGGTCGAGCGAGACGGTGTCACCCGCGTTCGCGCCGACCTGGAAGGTGCCCACGGCGGCGCTGTAACTGCCGTCGAGGAGCTTGACGCCGTTGAACTCCGTGCTGGTGCCGATGCGGCCGACCTCGCTGGCGAGGGCGGAGTACTCGGCGTCGATCGCGGTGTTGGCGGTGGTGCTGTTACCACCGGCGTTGGCCCGCTGCACGGACAGGTCGCGCATGCGCTGCAGGATGGAGTGGACCTCGTTGAGAGCGCCCTCAGCGGTCTGGGCGACGCTGATGCCGTCCTGGGCGTTGCGGTTGGCGACCTTGAGACCGCCGATCTGGCTGCGGAGGGACTCGCTGTTCACGAGGCCCGCAGCGTCGTCGGCGGCCCTGTTGATGCGGAACCCGCTGGACAGCTTCTCCAACGACTTCCCCATCTGGCCTTCCGTCACCGTGAGGTTCCGGTAGGCGTTCATCGCTGCGATGTTGGTGTTGACGCGAAGCGACATGGGTGTAGCACTCCATCCGTGTGGGTTGAGGGATGTCCTGCATCCGTGCGGGACAGGGGCCTCATCGGCGCCTCGGGTGGGGCATGAGCAACTCGTTCGGGTGAACAGCCCGGAGGCCGGCACCCATGCGGGTGCCGGCCTCCGGGGTCCGTGCGGTGGGGCTCGTTCTTAGCCGCGGAGCAGCGAGAGCACGCTCTGCGAGGACTGGTTCGCCTGCGCGAGCATCGCCGTACCAGCCTGGTTGATGATCTGGTTGCGGCTGAAGGTGGTCATCTCCTGCGCCATGTCGGTGTCACGGATGCGCGACTCCGACGCGGAAAGGTTCTCGACCGCGACGCCCAGGTTGGCGATGGTGTGCTCCAGGCGGTTCTGGAACGCACCCAGGTCGCCACGGGCGCCGGAAACGGTGCCGATGGCCGTGTCCACCGCAGCGATGGAGGTCGCCGTGGTGCCGAGCGCCGTCGAAACGGCGGTCAGGTCGACCGTGGAGAGGTCGAGCGAGACGGTGTCACCCGCGTTCGCGCCCACCTGGAACGTGCCCGCGGCGGCGTTGTAGGTGCCGTCGAGGAGCTTGTTGCCGTTGAACTCCGTGCTCGTGCCGATGCGACCGACCTCGGAGGCGAGGGCGGAGTACTCGGCGTCGATGGCGGTGTTGGCGGTGGAGCTGTTGCCACCGGCGTTGGCGCGCTGCACGGACAGGTCACGCATGCGCTGCAGGATGGAGTGGACCTCGTTGAGAGCACCTTCAGCGGTCTGCGCGACGCTGATGCCGTCCTGGGCGTTGCGGGAGGCGACCTTCAGGCCACCGACCTGGCTGCGGAGGGACTCGCTGTTGACGAGGCCTGCGGCGTCGTCGGCGGCCCGGTTGATGCGGAAGCCGCTGGAGAGCTTCTCCAGGGACTTGTTCATCTGGCCCTCGGTGACCGTCAAGCTGCGGTACGAGTTCATGGCCGCGATGTTGGTGTTGACGCGAAGCGACATGGTGCTTCCCCTTCCTGGGAGTCGTGCTTCCTGCGCCCCGCGTCCTGCGAGGCAGGGCTGCTATCGGGTGCCCCAGGACCTCATGAGTCACCTGCTCGGGTGAGAAGCCGAGGTACGGCGGCGGTGTGTCCGCGCACACGGCGCAGCCCGGCCCCTTTCCGGGGCCGGGCTGCGGGACGAGGTGCTAGCGGAGGAAGTCCACGAGCGACGGGAGGTTGGCGCGCGCGGCGGCGCCCAGCGCGGCCGTGTAGCCGGCCTGGGCGGTGCTGAGCCGCACGACCGCATCCGCGAGGTCGACGTCCTCGACCTCGGAACGGCGCTGTGCGAGGTCTTGCAGGGCCATGCTGCCGGCGGCCTGGGCGGTGTCGACGCGATTGGTCGCGGCTCCGATCTTCGACAGCCCCTGGAGGATGTCGCCGTGACGGGCCTCGAGCGTCGTCTGGGCCGTGTTGATGGCGGCGGTGTTCCCCGCACGCGTGGCCGTGGCGAGGTTGTCAAGCTGGGTGAAGACGTCCTGGCCCGCTCCGGCGGTGAACCCGAAGACTTCGTTGGCGGACACGTTGACCGCCAGCGTGATGGTGGGGCTGACCTGGCGCTGCACCTGGCCGGCGTCCCCGGCGTACGTCACGTTCCCGAGGGCATTGGTCGTGAGCGCGGTGGGCTGGAAGCCGCCGAACAGAGACCGGCCCATGTGCGTGGTGTTCCCCAGGTCCACGAGCTCTTTGCGCAGCTGGTCGACCTCCTGGGCGATGGCCTCGCGGCTGTCGGCGGTGAGGCTGCCGTTCGCCGCCGAGACCGCCAGCTGCTTCACGCGGGCCATGATCCCGGACATGCTCTGCAGCGCCCCGTCAGCGGTGCCGAGCCAGGCCTTCGCGTCGTTCGCGGACTTCTGGTAGGTCTCGTAGTCGGCGGACTGCGAGCGGTACCTCTCCGCCGCGGACGCGTTCGCAGGGTCGTCGGACCAGCGGGTGAGCGCGCGACCGCTCGAGACCTGGCGCTGGACGTCCTGGACCTTGCTGAGCGCGGCGCCGAGGCTCTGGCTCGTGATCTGGTAAGTGCTGAGGGAGCTCACACGCATCGCGTCACCGGACCATGTCGTTGATCAGCTTGTCGAGCATCGAGTCGGCGACCGAGATGACCTTGGCTGCCGCGCTGTAGGAGTGCTGGTACTTCACGAGGTCCACCATCTCCTCGTCGACCGCGACGCCGACCAGGCTGGACCGCGCGGTCTGCGCCGCGGCACGCGAGGTGTCCGCGGTCTGCGCGCTGCGGCGGGAGTCGGCAGCGGCCTGGCCCACCTGCGCCCCGAAGGAGCGCAGCGCATCGCCGATGGTCTGGGACCCGACGGCCGTCGTGCTGCGCAGGGCCGTGGCCATGGCGAGCGCGTTGTTGCCGTCCGCGACGGCGCCGGTCTGCGACGCCGCCACGCCGTCCGGCGTGAGCGCCGGGTTGAGCGCGATGGACGCCGCGTCCGTACCGACGAAGAAGTCCAGACCGGTCGAGCCGTCCGCACCGGTACCGCTGCGGTGCACGGCGTTGACCACGTCGCGCAGGCCGACCGCCAGCGCGTCGAGCTTCGTGCGGTACGCCGGGAGGTCGACGCCCACGGCCGCGACGTAGCCCCCGATCTCCCCGCCGAACGACACGGTGGAGCCGTTCACGGCGACGGTGACGGGATCCGTGCCGCTCGACGAGACCGTCGACGAGGTGATGCCGCTGACGAGCGACACGCCGCCGATGCTGATGTCGACCGAGCCGTTGGCCTGCGGGTCGAGCTTCGCCCCGGTGAGCGCCGAGATCCGGTCGAGCGCCGCGTCCCGCTGGTCGAGCAGGTCGTTGGGGGAGCGGTCCGACGTGGTGGCCTTGATGATCTCGTAGTTGAGCTTGGCCACCGAGGAGAGCAGCCCGTTGAGCTCGTTGACGTCGTCGCTGACGCGCAGGCCCATCTCGTGGCTGACCGTGGCGATCTGCTGGGTTCCGCCGTTGAGGTCCTCAACGAGCCGCTGGCCGGCGGCCATGACGGCGCTGCGTGCGGACGCGTCGCCCGGAGTCATCGAGAGCTGGTTCCAGGCGGCGAGGAAGCCCGACAGCGACTCGGGGGCGCCGTCGCCGAACGTGCCGAGCAGCGCCTCGGCCCGGTTCAGCGTCTCAGAGCGGGCGTCGGCCGCGCCCGCGAGGGAGGCCTCGGTGCGGTAGGAGACGTCGGCGAGCCGGTCCCTCAACCGTGTGATGTCCAGCACCTTGACACCGGTGCCGCGGTCGCCGTCGCCGCGCAGCCCCGCCGTACCGGGGGTGGGGGTGGAGGCCTGGATCGTGACGCGCTGCCGGGTGAACGTCTCGTTGTTCGCGTTGGCGACGTTGTGGGCGGCGACCTCCACCGCGCGCTGCGCCGCGATGAGCCCGGTGGCGCCGATGGAGAGGGTCTGGAACGCCATCTACAGCACCTGCTGCACGCGACGGCCGGGTGTTCCTTCGAAGCGGCCGTCCGGACCGTACGTCGACATCGCCGGTTCGGCGCTCTCGCCCATCGCCTCCGCGAGGCTGCGGACGCCGACCTCGGCCAGACGTCGGTTGGTCTGCAGCAGGTCCTGCACCTCGAGCGCCGCCTTGCGGAGCTCGACGTGGGTGGTCTCCAGCAGGCCCCGCCACGGGTCGGGCGCGTCCGCAACGAGCTCGCTCAGGGCAGGCTCCTCCAGGCCGCGCTCAGCACCCATCGCGGCGACGAGCACTGCCCGCTCGAGCTCGATGTCGCGCACCGCCTCGGTGGCGCGTTCGACCTCCTCGGCCGCCCAGGGCAGGAAGCGGGTCTCCCCGGCGAGCATGAGCTGACGCATGGCGACCAGCTTGAAGACGAGCAGCTCGACGAGGGTCTTCTCGCGCGTGAGCAGTGCGACCAGGGGTTCCATGGTGGGTCCTCCTTCAGACCCCCATCGGCCGCGGTCAGGAGGCGTTGAGCCACTCGGACGAGTGAGCCCGTGCGAGCGACCTGTCAGTACGAGGGCAGGTCGGAGCCTGCTGGCGTCCTGACCACCCGGTCAGACCTCCGCGTCCACGACGGCCCTGGCCGCCACGCGGGGCCGCAGCCAGCCCAGCAGGTCCTGGTGGACGGGGTGGGCCTGGTACGCCGCCAGGCCCTCCGCGTCGTCGTGGGTCGTGACGAGCGCCAGGTCGAACGCCCCGTCGTTGCCGAGCACGTCCAGGACCACCTCCAGCGAGCGGAGCGCCTCGATCAGCGGCGGCAGCGCCTCGAGCCGCGCCTTCGCCTCGGGGGCGTCAGCCCGGTCGAGCAGCTGCATGAGCACGACGTGCCGGATCACCGCGTCACCTCTTCGTCCAGGTCGGTCTGCCGGAACACGTTATGGGCCCCGTCCGAGCGGAGCGCTGCCGTCAGCCCGACGCGGACAAGGCGCGCGGCGTCCGGCAGGCGCGCACCCGGTGCGTGATCTCCGCCGCGATGCGGTCCAGGGGCACGACCGCCTCGGCGATCCCTTGCTCGGCGACGAAGCGCGGCATGCCCCAGACCACAGACGTCTCCTGGTCCTGGGCGATGACCTGCCCGCCCGCGTCCCGGACGGTCTTGGCCCCGGCGAGCCCATCCTGGCCCATCCCGGTCATGACGACGGCCAGCGTGCCCGCACCGAAAGCCCTTGCGGCTGAGGCGAACAGCACATCCACCGCAGGCCGGCAGGAGTTGACGGGCGGGTCCTCGTTCGTACCCAGCGTCACCACGCCGTCGAGGCGCTGGACGGTGAGGTGCTTGCCCCCTGGGGCGATCCAGACCTGCCCCGGCCCAGGACGCTCGCCGCCGGCGGCTTCGGTCACCTGCAGGGCGCTGCGTGCGTCGAGCCGCTGCGCGAGCAGCCCGGTGAACATCGGCGGCATGTGCTGCACCAGGAGCACCGGCACCTCCAGGTCCACCGGAAGCTGCGGCACCATGTCGGCGAGCGCGTTGGGACCACCCGTCGAGACACCGATCACGACGGCCTGCACGGGCACGCCAGGCGTGCGCGTACGACGGGCAGCCGGCACCACGGTCGTCCCGGCGCTGCGACGGCCGGCCAGGGCCTTGAGCTTCGGCAGCAGGTCCTCGCGCAGCACCTGGACGCTCTGCTCACGGTGCCCGGTCGACGGCTTCGTCACGTAGTCGCTCGCGCCGAGCGTCAGGGCCTCGACGGTCGTGGACGTGCCCCGCGACGTGAGCGTCGAGAACATGACGACCGGGAGCCGGCGGTGTCGTGCCCGCAGTGCGCGGAGCGTGGCCAGCCCGTCCATCTCGGGCATCTCCACGTCCAGCACGACCACGTCGGGGGCGATCTCGTCCAGCTTCTCCAGCGCGATGCGGCCGTTCTGCGCGACCCCGGCAAGCTGCAGGTCCGCGTCCGCGCGCAGCGCCTCGGCGACCAGCAGGCGGACCACCACCGAGTCGTCCACGACCATGACGCGGATCGGCCGGTCGTCCGGCTGGGGGCGCACTCAGGCCCCCAGGGGCTCGAGCGCGCGCAGGCGTGCGACGTGGGAGTGCAGCAGCCGCCGTACCTGCTGGGACACGACGCGCTCGACGTCCGCGGTGCTCAGGTCCCCGCCGCGGGTCAGCGCCTCGGCGGTGTCCTTGCTCACCTGTGCGACCTCGGCGTGCAGCGCCTTGATGAGACCCTCCAGCGGCGCCCGGCTGCGCGCCCGCTGCCACTCCTCGACCGCCGCCTCCACCATGGCCTCGACGGCCGGGACCGCGGCGCGGCGCAGCGCCGCCGCCGCGTCCGCCTGCTGCGTGAGCTCGAGCAACGAGACGACCTCCGCGCAGCCTGTGCGCAGCGCGACCTGGCGCGGGAAGCCGGCGTCGACGACCACTCGCACGGCGCTGCCCGGGGGCAGGGTCATGAGAACGGGCTCGGTCGCCGCGGTCGCGGCCACGACTGCCGCGACGCTGCGCATCGCGTCGTGCCGCCCGTCCCACCCGACTGCTGTGCCGCCGCACTCGAGCGCCACCTGGGTGGCGGCCTCGGCGTTGCGGCCGGCCACCTTCAGGCGCGTACGCCCGGCCTTGACGAGGGCGCGCGTCACGGCACGGGCCGCCTGGCCGGTGCCGAGCACGAGGACCGTCTCCTCGGCCCCCAGCCGGCGAGCCTCCAGCGCCTCAGCCACGGCGCCGCCGATCCCAGGAGCGCCGAGGCCGATGTCGGTCTCGGCACGCGCCCGGCGCGCGAGCCGCAGGGCGGCGGCGACCGTGGGGCTGAGCACCGGCCCCAGCGCGCCAGCCTCCTGGGAGAGGGACAGCGCCCGCCGTACCTGGCCCACGATCTGCCCGTCGCCGAGCAGCGCGGAGTCGAGCCCGCAGGCCACCCGGAACAGGTGGCGCAACGCTGGCGCACCCTGCAGCTGGTAGCGGCTGCAGGCGTCGTCGAGCGCGGGCGCGTCCGGGCGCGTCCGGCGCAGCAACGCGTGCCAGCGGTCCACCAGCTCCGGGTGCGGCCCGGACAGGTAGAACTCCGTGCGGTTGCACGTCGAGAGCACGACCGCCTCGACCCCCGGCAGCTCGGAGGTCGCCTGGCTCAGCAGCGCCGCGGCCTGCGAGGGGCTGAAGGCCAGCCCCTCGCGGACCGCTTCGCTTGCCGTCCGGAAGCTGATCCCGAACAGGTGCAGGTCAGGTGCGTCGCCCATGGGACGGTCGTCAGGAGCCCGTCAGACCTGGAACCGGTCGACCAGCTGCTGCAGCTCGACGGCCATGCGCGCCAGCTCGCCGGCAGCGCGCTGCGTCTCCTCGGCACCCTTGGCCGTGCCCTGGGCAGCGTGCGCGACACCCGTGATGTTCTCCGCGATCTCGCCCGACCCGCGAGCGGCCTCGCTGACGTTGCGGGCGATCTCGTTGGTCGTGGCGGTCTGCTGCTCGACGGCGGAGGCGATGGAGCTCTGGATGTCGTTGATCTGGCCGATGATCGCGGAGATCTGGCCGATCGCGTCGACCGCCCCGCGGGTGTCGCCCTGGATCGCCTCGATCTTCTGGGAGATGTCCTCGGTCGCCTTGGCGGTCTCCTTGGCCAGCTCCTTGACCTCGTTGGCCACGACGGCGAAGCCCTTGCCGGCCTCGCCGGCCCGCGCGGCCTCGATGGTGGCGTTGAGGGCCAACAGGTTGGTCTGCTGGGCGATCGAGGTGATCACCTTGATGACCTTGCCGATCTCTGCCGAGCTCTCGCCGAGCTTGGACACCGTGGCGGTCGCGGTGTCAGCAACGGTGACCGCCTGACCCGCGACGCGCGCCGCGTCGGAGGCGTTCTTGGCGATCTCGCTGATGGAGGCGGTCATCTCCTCGGAGCCGCTGGCCACGGTCTGGATGTTGACGTTGACCTCCTCGGCCGCGGCAGACACGACGCCGGCCTGCGTGGCGGTCTCCTCCGCCGCGCCACCCATCTGCTGGCTGACGCCGTTGAGCTGATCGGAGGCCGAGGACAGCGACTGGGCGTTGAGGCCGATGGCCTGGATCGAGCCGCGCAGCTCGGTGAAGAACTGCGCCAGCGCCTCGCCCATCTGCCCGATCGCGTCGTCGCCGGACACGGTCACGTCACGCGTCAGGTCGCCGGCCGCGGCAGCGGTCACCACGTCGAGGATCGCGTCGACCTTCTCCTGCAGCTCCTGGGCCCGCTGGCGGTCGGTCTCGGCGGCGTCCGCCACGGCCTTCTCCATCGCGAGCTTCGCGGTGATGACCTCCCACGTGGCCATCGCCCCGACGTAGCTCCCGTTGGTGTCGCGGATGGGCGACACGAGCAGGTCGAGGGTCTCCGGACCGACCTGGATGTTCGCGCGGCGCGGCAGGTTGCTGTCGTCGCTGAGGATGCCGCGCTGGTACGCCGGGTTCTTGTGGAAGACGTCGAGGCTGGACCCGACGATCTGGTCGGCCGGGACGGGCAGGAACTCCTGCAGCGTCTTGAGCGTGCTCAGGGACGCCGGGTTCATGTAGCGGATGGTGAAGTCGCGGTCGGCGAACATCATGTTCGTTGGCGAGTTCTCCATCATCGACTGGACCCGCGCCATCTCCTGCTGCAGCGCGAGCCGCTCGGTGATGACCTCCCAGGTCGCCATCGCGCCGATGTACGCGCCGTCGGCGTCGCGGATGGGCGACACGAGCAGGTCGAGGGTCTCGGGGCCCACCTGGATGTTCGCGCGGCGCGGCAGGTTGCTGTCGTCGCTGAGGATGCCGCGCTGGTACGCCGGGTTCTTGTGGAAGATGTCGAGGCTGGAGCCGACGACCTGGTCCGCATGCACCGGCAGGTGCTCCTCGAGGGTCCGCAGCGTCTCGAGCGAGCGGGGGTTCATGTAGCGGATGACGAAGTCGCGGTCGGCGAACATCATGTTCGTCGGCGAGTTCTCCATCATCGAGTTGACGCGCGCCATCTCCTGCTCGAGGCGCACCTTCTCGGTGATGACCTCCCACGTGGCCATCGCCCCGACGTACTCCCCGCTCTCGTCGAGGATTGGTGACACCAGCAGGTCGAGGGTCTCGGGCCCGACCTGGATGTTCGCGCGGCGCGGCAGGTTGCCCTGGTCGCCGAGGATGCCGCGCTGGTACGCCGGGTTCTTGTGGAAGATGTCGAGGCTGGAGCCCACGACCTGGTCCGCCCGGACGGGCAGGTGCTGCTCGAGCGTCTTGAGGGTCCGCAGCGAGGCCGGGTTCATGTAGCGGATGACGAGGTCGCGGTCGGCGAACATGATGTTCGTCGGCGCGTTCTCCAGCATCGCCTCGAAGCGCGGCGTCGACGCCGCGACGGCCGGCTTGCCGCTCCGGGCAGCGGGGCGGGTGGCCGGCTTGGCGGTACGACGGGGAGTGCTCTCGACGATCGAGGAGGCGAGCGGGGCCACGGTGGCGACGATGCCGTCGATCACGTCGGGCCCGACGTTGAGCTCCTGCAGGACGGCGACGAGGTGGCCGGCGACGACGTCGAAGTCCTCCTGCGAGATGCCCATGCCCTCGTGGACCGCCGCCATGCTGCGGCCCTTCCACGGGGTGGGCCCGCCCAGCGCCGCGGCGAAGAAGCGCACCTGCCGCTCGCGGAGCCGGCCGAGGTGGACGCCTTCGAAGTAGTGCGCCACCGACGGGTCCGCGAGCAGGCGCTCGTAGAAGAGCTCGACGGCGAGGGTCAGGGCCTCCTGGCCTCCGACGCGGTCGTAGAGGGTCGCGGTGTCCGCGTGGGTCATGGACTGCTCCTGGCTCGGACGGGCTGTGGGGATGGGCTGGTGGTTGTTCATGCGGGTGCGCTCATGGGCTCTCGTGCCGGGGGACCGGCAGGTCGATGGCTTTCTGGGCGTCGAGCACGAGGAGCAGCTCGCCCTCGAGCTTGTAGACGCCCTCGATGAGGTCGCGGGCGCGGCCGCGCAAGGTGTCGGGCGCGCGCTCGAACCGGCTCTCGTCGACCTCGACGACGTCGCCGATGCTGTCGACCAGCAGGCTCACGGCGCCGTCGTCGCTGCGGACGACGACGTTCATCGGGTCCGTGTCCGCCGGCCGCTCGGGCAGGTCGAGGCGCCGGCGCAGGTCGATCGCCGTGACGATCTGGCCGCGCAGGTTGATGAGGCCACGCACCACGGGAGACGCCAGCGGGACGTGCACCATGTCCTGGTACTGCAGGACCTCCTGCACCTCACGCACGTCGATGCCGAAGTACAGGCCGTCGGCGTAGAAGGTGCACAGCTGCTGCTCGCCGGCCACGTCAGGCTCCGATCGCGAGGGTCGGGAGGGGGGCCTCGGGGACCAGCGCGGCGACGTCGAGGAGGTCGGTCACCCGGCCCTGCACGACGGCCGAGCCGAACAGGCCTCTGCGGGTCGCCACCTGGGCGACGACGACGTGCTCCTCGACGATGTCGAGGATCTCGTCCACGACCAGGCCGACGGTGCGGCCGCCGTCGCGGTGGACGACGACCTGAAGCAGCTCGCTGCGCTCGCCCGGCTCGACGCGCAAGGCCTCGGCCACGTGCACCAGCGGCATGATCTCGCCGCGGTACTGCACGACGTCCTGCCCGGAGCCCCGCTCCACGAGGTCGCGGGGGAACTCCTCGAGCCGCGCCACGTGCGACAGCGGCAGCGCGACCCTGGTGTCGGCGCCGACGCGCAGGACGACCAGGGCCTGGGTCTGCTCGGAGGCGACCTCGGACACCGTGGCGGTCGCCAGTGCGGAGCGCTCGCGGCCCTCCGACACCACTTTCGCCTGCTGCGCGAGGCCGAGCACGTCGAGGATGAGGGCCAGCCGACCGTCGCCCATGATGGTCGCGCCGGCGAAGGTGGCGATGCCCTTCAGCTGTCGGCCGAGGGGTTTGACCACGATCTCCTCGGTGTCGGTGACGCCTTCGACGACCAGGCCGAACTGCCGGTCGTCCGCCTGCAGCACGACGATGTTCGTGACGTCGTCGCCCTGCACGCCCCGCTCGGGGAGCCTCAGCTCGCTGCGCAGGTCGACGAGGGGCAGCAGGTTGCCGCGCAACCGGTAGACCTTGGTGTCGTGGATGTGCTCGATGGCCGTCCGCGCCTGCTCGCCCTCGAGGCGGACGAGTTCGAGCAGGTTCACCTGCGGGATCGCGTACCGGTCCTCGCCGCAGACCACGATGAGTGCCGGGATGATCGCCAGCGTCAGCGGGATCCGGATCCGGAGCGTCGTGCCCTGGCCAGGCCGGGGCTGCAGGTCGACGGTGCCGCCGATCTTCTCGACGCTCGTCTTGACGACGTCCATGCCAACGCCGCGGCCGGAGATGTTCGTGACCGCCGAAGCGGTGCTGAAGCCGGGCAGGAAGATGAGGTTGGCGACCTCGTGGTCGCCCATCCGCGCAGCCTGCTCGGCCGTCAGCAGGTTGCGCTCGACGGCTCGGCTGCGGACCTTCTCGACGTCGATGCCGGCGCCGTCGTCGGTCACCTCGATGTTGACCTGGCCGCCCTCGTGGAAGGCGCGCAGGAAGAGCCGACCCTCCGCGGGCTTCCCGGCGGCGAGGCGCAGCTCGGGGGTCTCGATGCCGTGGTCGACCGAGTTGCGCACGATGTGCGTCAGCGGGTCCTTGATCGCCTCGATGATGGTCTTGTCGAGCTCGGTGTCCTCGCCCTCCATCTCGATGCGCACCTGCTTGCCGCACTGCAGCGCCAGGTCGCGCACGACGCGGGGGAACTTGCTCCACACGTTGCCGACGGGCTGCATGCGCGTCTTCATGACGCCCTCCTGCAGCTCGCTGGTGATGAGGTTGAGCCGCTGCGAGGTGCTCACGAAGCCGGGGTCGCTGTCGGTGCGCGTGAACTGCAGCACGCGGTTGCGTGCGAGGACGAGCTCGCCCACGAGGTTCATGAGCTTGTCGAGCAGCGCGACGTCGACGCGGATGGAGTGGTCCGCAACGGCCGAACGCGCCTCCGCCTGCGCCTGCAGCGCGTCGGCCACCTCGCCGCGCTGCACGACGCCCTCCTCGACGAGCAGCTCGCCGATCGGGCGCAGGTCGCCCGCCAGCTGCTCCTCCACGGCGTGCGCGACGTCCTCGGCGGTGGCGTCCGTCCGAGCCACCAGGATCTCCCCGAGCATGGGGACCTCGCCACGGGCGAGAAGGCCGAGCTCCTCCACGAGGGCCGTGTAGTCGCCCTCGCCCTCGCTGCCGGTGGCCTCGATGCTCGCGAGCATGGCCCGGACGGCATCCACCATCCGCAGGAGGCCGCTGACCTTGGCCTCGTCCAGGGACAGCTCGCGGTCGCGCAGCTTCCCGAGGAGGTTCTCCCCGACGTGCGTCACCGACTCCAGCCGGCTGAACCCCAGGAAGCCGCACGTGCCCTTGATGGTGTGGATCGTGCGGAAGATGCTCGACAGCGTCGCGACGTCGTCCGGCGCGCGCTCCAGCGCGACCAGGTCCTGGTCGAGGCGATCGAGGTTCTCGTACGACTCGACGAGGAACTCCTGGACGACCTCGTCGTTCTCCTCCATCAGCGCTTCCCCGGGGGTGGTGGCACAGGGCGACCGGGGACCTCCTCGCCCCCCGATCGGCATCCAGGCGGGTGTCGTGACCAGGCCTTCGCAACATGTGCCCAAGGGACCGCTCGGGGTAGCACATTGGGACCAGAAGCAGGGATGGTCCGGCCCGGCGCCTCACACGCCGCCGACCGGGTCCGATGAGGAAGGCGCCCCAAGCCCCCCACTCTCGAGGTGCCTCGATGCGCGCTCTCGTCGTCGACGACTCCCGTGCGATGCGGATGATCGTCAGCCGCGTGCTGCGCGGCCTCGGCGCCGAGGTCGTGGAGGCGGCGGACGGCCAGGAGGCGCTGGCGGTGCTGGCCGCCGGTCCCGTGCCGGACGTGGCCCTGGTGGACTGGAACATGCCGGTGATGAACGGCCTGGAGCTGATCACCGCCGTACGACGGGACCCTGGCTACGCGTCGATGCGGGTCGTCATGGTGACGACCGAGAGCGAGTCCTCGCAGGTCGTCCGCGCGCTCGAGGCGGGCGCCGAGGAGTACATCTTCAAGCCCTTCACGCCCGAGGCGGTCGTGGACAAGCTCGCCATGCTCGGCCTGACGTCCGGGGTGTGACGTGACGCTGGCGCAGGAGGACTTCAGCTACATCAGCCAGCTCGTCCGGCAGCACTCCGCGATCGTCCTGGACAAGGGCAAGGAGTACCTGGTCGAGTCGCGGCTGGCTCCGCTCGCCGCGCGTGAGGGCGGCGACTTCCGGCGGTTGGTGTCGCGGCTGCAGCAGGACCGCTCGGGCAAGCTGGCCACCGAGGTCGTCGACGCGATGACGACCAACGAGACGCTGTTCTTCCGCGACGGCCACCCGTTCGAGGCGCTGCGCCACCACGTGCTCCCGCAGCTGCTGGCGCTGCGGGCGCCGCAGCGGCGGCTGAGCATCTGGTGCGGGGCGTCGTCCAGCGGCCAGGAGCCGTACAGCATCGCCATGGTCCTGCGCGAGGAGCTGGACAAGCACCCCGGCTGGGAGGCGTCGCTGCTCGCGACGGACATCAACGAGGAGATGCTGGCCCGCACCAGCGCCGGCACCTACTCGCAGCTCGAGGTCAACCGAGGGCTGCCCATCGCGATGCTGATGAAGCACTTCGACAAGCAGGGGACGCAGTGGCAGGTCAAGGAGCCGCTGCGCCGCATGGTCCGCACGCGACCGCTGAACCTGGCAGCGCCGTTCCCCGCGCTCGGGCCGTTCGACGTCGTCTTCCTCCGCAACGTCCTCATCTACTTCGACGCCGACGTGAAGCGCGCCGTCCTGGCTCGGGTCCGGCAGGTCCTGCGCCCGGACGGCTACCTGTTTCTCGGCGGGTCCGAGACCACCCTGACCATCGACGACTCCTGGGAACGCGTGACCCTCGGGCCGTCGACCGCTTACCGAACGAGGAGCGAGCGCGGATGACCACGGCAGACATCAGCACCGTGACGGGAGACCAGATCGTCGAGATCGTGCGCGACGTGTGGGGCTCGTTCCTCGCGATGGACGTCGTGCCTGCCGCCCCCGACGAAGGCTCGCTGGTCGGCGACACGATGACGGGCTGTGTCCACGTGACCGGTGAGTGGGAGGGCTCGGTCCTCGTCGAGACCACCGCGATCCACGCGCAGCATGCGGCTGAGGCGATGTTCGCCGCGGACCCCGGGTCGCTCAGCGCCGACGAGGTCGGCGACGCCCTCGGCGAGCTCACGAACATGGTCGGCGGCAACATCAAGGGCCTGCTGCCGGCGCCCAGCAAGCTGTCCCTGCCGTCGGTGGCGGGGGGCGAGTCCTACACCCTTCGCGTCCCGGGCGCGGTGCTCATGGAGCGTGTGCTCCTCGAGGGCCCTGCCGGCCCGGTGCGCGTGAGCCTCTGGAGGGCCTGACACCGTGAAGATCCTCATCGTCGACGACAGCAAGGCGATGCGCATGATCGTGACCCGCACGCTGCGCCAGGCCGGCTTCGCCGACCACGAGTACGTCGAGGCCGAGGACGGCGCGCAGGGCCTGGCCCTGGTCGCCAGCGAGAAGCCCGACCTCGTGCTCTCCGACTGGAACATGCCCGAGGTCAACGGCATCGAGTTCCTGCAGAAGCTGCGCGCCGAGGGCAACGACGTCCGCTTCGGCTTCGTGACCTCCGAGTCCACCGACGCGATGCGCTCGCTCGCCGCCGAGTCGGGCGCGCTGTTCCTGATCGCCAAGCCGTTCACGGCCGACACCTTCGCCGACGCCTTGTCGGGCGTGCTGGTCTGACGAGTCGGCGATGAGCGCGCACGCCGCCATGCCGGACGCCGGGGACGTCCGCACGCTCCTGCACGGCCTGCTCGACAAGCCCGTCACCGTGGAGGCCCAGCCGAAGCCGGTCCTGCCCGGACGGGACGTGCACGTGGTCGGCTCCTACGTGGACGACGAAGGCACGCTCCGCGCGGTCGTGCTGTGCGACCTGGTGCTCGGCGCCGTCCTCGGCGCGGCTCTTGCCCTGGTCCCCGTGCCGACGGTCGAAGCAGCGCTGGCGTCCGGCCAGGTTCCTGCTGACTTCGCGGCGAACACCCGTGAGGTGCTGAACGTCGGCGCCTCCATGTTCAACACCGGGGCCGCCCACCTGAAGCTCCAGAGCACCTGGGTGGTGCCCGAGCCTGTCGCTGACGAGGTGGTCGGCTTCCTGCGCGAGCCGTGTCAGCGCACCGACCTCAAGGTCGATGTGCCCGGGTACGGCGAGGGCGTGCTCGCCTTGCTGCTGCGCTAACCCCGTCGAGGCGGAGCGGGCCGCAGACCCGGGACCGGCCCCTGCACCGGCACGTTGACCATGGTGTGCGCCGCCCGCTCGAGGTGGTCCCACATCATGGCCCGCTCGCGCTCGGGCAGGTCCAGCCCGTCCATGGCGGCACGCATGTGGCCCAGCCAGGCGTCCCGCTCCCGCTCCCCGATGACCCAGGGGGAGTGCCGCATCCGCAGCCGCGGGTGCCCACGCTGCTCGGAGTAGGTGGTGGGGCCGCCCCAGTACTGCTCGAGGAACATCCGCAGCCGCTCCTTCGCGGGCCCCAGGTCCTCGTCGGGGTAGAGCGGTCGCAGCAGCGGGTCGCTCGCCACGCCCTCGTAGAAGCGCTCGACGAGCTGCCGGAACACCGGCTCCCCGCCGACTGCCTCGTAGAGCGACTCCTCCATGACCTCAGGCTAAGGCGTCCCTGGCCCGCGCGTCGTGCCTACGCGCCGAGGGCGACCTCGTTCTCGCTGCACGCCAGGGCCACCCGCTCGCGCAGCTCCCGCTCCACCACCCACCGCTCCAGAGGGGCGGTCTTGAGGGCGAGCCGTACGACGACCCCGCCGGTGCCGAGCGACTCGAGGCCCCACACCTCGGGGGGCTCCAGCACCTTGGACGCCCACTCCGCGTCGGCGGCCAGCTCGGTCGCCACCCTGAGCAGCAGCTCCTGCGTCGACGCCAGGTCGTTGGTCAGCGCCAGCGGGACGTCCACCAGCGCACGCGCCCACCCCTGGCTCCGGTTGCCGACCCGAACGATCTCCCCGTTCCGGATGTGCCAGACCGTGCCGTCGAGGTCGCGCAGGCGGGTGCTGCGCAGCGTCACGGCCTCGACCGTGCCGGTCGCCTGGCCGAGGTCCACGACGTCGCCCACGCCGTACTGGTCCTCCAGCAGCATGAACACGCCCGTCAGGAAGTCCTTCACCAGGTTCTGGGCCCCGAAGCCGACCGCGATGCCGAGGATGCCCGCGCTCGCGATGATGGGTGCCAGGTTCACGCCGAGCTCGGCCAGCACCATCGTGCCGGCGATGACGGCGATCGCGAACGACGCGATGCTGCGCAGCACCGACCCGAGGGTCTCGGTGCGTTGCCGGCGGCGTTCCGACATCAGCGGTGAGGCGTCGAAGACGGTGCCCTTCGCCTTGTCCTTCAGCGGCGCGAAGGGTCCGCCGGTCACCGCCGTGCGGATGAGCCGGTTGATCGCCCGGTGCGCGATCGCGCGCACCACGAGGGCCAGGACGACGACGAGCAGCACTCGTCCGAGATGCTCGCCGAGGCCCTGCCCGTGGTCGTCGAGCCAGTGGTGCAGGTCGATCGCGCTCTTCGTCACGCCCCCGACCCTAGGCAACGTCGTGGCGCAGTCGGCGGACGTCGGGCAGGATGCGATCAGGGAGGACCCCATGGCCGGACGCCACGCCACCCGAGAC
The DNA here is from genome assembly GCA_046723735.1 of Actinomycetota bacterium. GTDB lineage: Bacteria > Actinomycetota > Actinomycetes > Mycobacteriales > SCTD01 > RYN-111. The sequence continues at coordinate 42,051 of JBKOVB010000142.1, forward strand.
GCCGCGCGGCACGCCGCGGCTGATCCGAGCGCGCACGTCGAGGGCCGCGCTGCGGCCCTCTCACCGGCCCTTGCCCACTCCCTGGTGCTGAACGCGAGCTATGAGCCGCTGTGCGTCGTGCCCGGCCGTCGTGCCGTCGTCCTGCTGCTGACGGCCAAGGCGGTCGCGGTGGAGCACGGCGACCTCACGCTGCACAGCGAGCACACCGCCGTCACGGTTCCGGTCGTCGTGAAGCTCACGCGCTACGTCAAGGTCCCGTACGCCGCGACCGTCCCGCTCACCCGACGTGCGGTCTTCGCCCGGGACGGCGGCCGCTGTCAGTACTGCAGCGCCCCCGCGACGAGCCTCGACCACGTCGTGCCGCGCAGCCGTGGCGGCCAGCACACCTGGGAGAACGTGGTCTCGGCGTGCTCGCGCTGCAACCACCTCAAGGCGGATCGGGCCATCTCGGATCTCGGATGGCGGTTGCGGCGCCAACCGGTCGCGCCGTCCGGCGCCGCCTGGCGCGTGGTGGGGCTGCGCCGTCCCGACCCCCGCTGGCGGCCGTTCCTCGGGCTCGCAGACGACCTCGACGAGGCCGTCTGGGGGACCCCGGCCTGAGGCGGCCCCCCGCCCAGTCGCTACCGTGTGGTCGCTCGACGACGACTGCGAGGGAGCCTGTGAGCGGAGAAGCGAGCTCGGTGACGAGCGAGCGCCGGCGCGAGCCGAGGACGAGCGGCACCGCTCTGACGCGTGTCGCCACCATCGGCCTGACCGGCCTGGTGACGACCCTGCTGACCGCCGCTCCGGCGTTCGCCGAGGATCCGTTGGGCCCGCACGAGGGCGTCGACTCGGGTCAGGCCCTGAGCTGGGGCCAGGCCCTGCTGCTCTTCGTGGGCGTGCCGGCCGCGATCGTCTTCGTGATCTGGGCGGTCGTGTGGCTGCCGGGCGCGATGCGGGCCAGCCGCTACCGACCCGCGGAGGGCTGGGCCGCCGATCCGGTGTGGTTCGCGGGTCCGATCGACCCGGACACCGCCGTCGCGACCGCGCAGCGCGGTGACGTCGTGAGGGGTGGGGCAAGTGGCAGCTGGTAAGCGCGGTGGCGGTCTCTCCGTCGGCCAGCAGGAGCGCATTGAGCACGCCGTGTCCCAGTGCCGCAGCGAGAACGGGCTGGACGTCTCGGTGGTCGTCGGCGACCTGAGCATCAGCGACCTCGGCGACTTCCGCCAGGCCGCGGAGACGCTGCACGCGGCGCTCGGCGAGCGGTCGCACAGCGCCGTGCTCGTCGTCGTGGCTCCCGGGCAGCGTCGCGTCGAGGTCGTGACGGGCCCGGCCGCCCGGCGCCGGGTGCCGGACCGGGTCGCGGCCCTCGCCGTCCTGTCCATGACCTCCGCCTTCGCCGGTGGCGACCTCGCCGGCGGCATCGTGGACGCGCTGCGGCAGATGGCCGACGCAGCCGGCAGGCGCGCCGCGATCCCGCCGCCGCCGTCCGCCCACGGCCAGCTGGTCGCCGCCCACCACTAGGCACGTCACGAAGGACCGGTCCGCTCGGACCGGTCCTTCGTGTTCGTCAGCCCGCCGCGGCGTCCCGGGCGCGTGCCCGCAGCGCGCGCACCACGCCGTCGCGGCCCTCGAGCAGCAGCCTGCGCAGGGCGGGAGGCACGTCGCCGTCGGTGAGGTACGCGTCCGTGCGCTCGACCACGGCCGGCGACACGAGCAGCGTCGGGTACAGGCCGGTGACCAGGTTCTGCGCGATCTCGGCGGTGCGTTCCTCCCAGATCCGCCCGATCGAGCCGAAGTACGGCTCGACGTACGGCGACAGCAGTTCCACCTGCTCGGGCTGGGCGAAGCCGGCCATCACGGCGGCCTGCACGGCGTTGGGGAGCTCGTCGGCCTCGACCAGCGCGTTCCAGGCTTCGGCCTTGGCGTCGGCGAGCGGGCGCGCGGCCCGGCAGGCCTCCGCGTGCCGCTGCCCCGCGGCGGTCGGGTCGTTGGCCAGCTCGGCCTCGACCTCGTCCAGCCCGGCCCGGCCCACGACCACGAGCCGGAAGAGCAGGTGCCAGCGCAGCTCCGCGTCCACGGCGAGGCCCGGGAGCTCCTGGGTGCCGTCGAGCAGCGCGCCTAGGAAGGTCAGGTGCTCGTCGGTCGTGGCCAGCGACCCCAGGGCACGCACCCAGGCGAGCTGCAGGTCGCTGCCCGGCTCGGCGGCACGGGCCGCGTCGAAGGCGGAGGCAGCGAGGCCCGCCCGGCCGGTCGGGGCCCAGTCGGGGTCCGCGAACAGCGTGATCGCGGACTGCGCCTGCCGCAGGAGCGACTGCACGACGCCGATGTCGCTCTCGCCCCCGATGCCGCGCTGCACCAGCGCCACGTAGTCGCGGGCGGGCATCTCGGCGTCGCGCGTCATGTCCCAGGCCGCAGCCCAGCACAGCGCGCGCGGCAGCGACGCGGCGAAGTCGCCGACGTGGGCCACGAGCGTCGCCAGCGACGCCTCGTCCAGCCGGATCTTGGCGAAGGTGAGGTCGTCGTCGTTGACCAGCACTAGGGCGGGCTGGCGGCGTCCGACGAGGCCCGGCACCTCGGTCTTGGCCCCCACCACGTCGAGCTCCTCGCGGTGCGTGCGCACCAGCTGCCCGTCGACGAGGTCGTAGAGGCCGATGGCGACCCGGTGCGAGCGCAGGGTGGGGTGCTCGGCGGGTGCGTCCTGCAGCACCGAGAAGGACGTGAAGCTGCCGTCCGCCCCGGTCTCGAACGACGGCCGCAGCGTGTTGCAGCCGGCCGTCTCGAGCCACTCCCCGGACCAGCCGGACAGGTCCCGGCCGCTGGCCCGCTCGAGCTCGGCGAGCAGGTCCTGCAGGACCGTGTTGCCGAAGGCGTGCGTGGCGAAGTAGCTGCGCAGGCCCTCGCGGAAGGCGTCCTGGCCCACCCAGGCGACCAGCTGCTTGAGGACGGCCGCGCCCTTGGCGTAGGTGATGCCGTCGAAGTTGACCTTGACGTCCCGGATGTCGCGGATGTCAGCGGCGATCGGGTGGGTCGACGGCAGCTGGTCCTGCCGGTACGCCCAGGTCTTCTCGGTGTTGGCGAACGTCGTCCAGCCGTTCCGGAACCGGGTGGCCTCCACCTGGGCGAGGACGGAGACGTAGGTGGCGAAGGACTCGTTCAGCCACAGGTCGTCCCACCAGCGCATGGTCACGAGGTCGCCGAACCACATGTGCGCCATCTCGTGCAGGATCGTCTCGGCTCGCCGCTCGTACGCGGCATCCGTGACCTTGGACCGGAAGACGTAGTCCTCGAGGAACGTGACGGCGCCGGCGTTCTCCATGGCGCCCGCGTTGAACTCCGGCACGAACAGCTGGTCGTACTTGCCGAACGGGTACCGGTAGGCGAACTCGCGGTGGAAGAAGTCGAAGCCCTGCTTGGTGACGGTGAGGATCTCGGCCGCGTCGAGGTGCTCCGCCAAGGACGTGCGGCAGAAGACGCCGAGGTCGATGCCGTCGTGGTGGTCGCGGACGACGTGGTAGGGACCGGCCACGATCGCCGTGATGTACGTCGACATGCGTGGCGTCTCGGCGAACGTCCAGGTGCCCGGCTCGCCGGCCGGGGGCTGCTCGAGCGCGGCGCCGTTGCTCACGACCACCCAGTCGCGTGGCGCCCGCACCTGCAGCCGGAACGCGGCCTTGAGGTCCGGCTGGTCGAAGCACGCGTACACGCGGTGCGCCTCGAACGTCTCGAACTGCGAGTAGAGGTAGACGCCGCCGTCGACCGGGTCGACGAACCGGTGCAGACCTTCGCCCGTGCGCATGTACCAGCAGTCGGCCTCGACGACGAGCTCGTTCTCGGCCGCGAGGTCCGGCAGGGGCAGCCGGTCGCCGTCGAAGCCGTCGAGCGGTCGCCCGTTGAGCATCGCGGTGTGCAGCCGGTCGGCGGTGAGGTCGAGGAAGGTCGACGCACCCGGCTCCGCGCAGCGGAAGCGGACCGTGCACCGTGACCGGAAGGTGCCCTCGCCGGGTTTCTCGCCCGAGCCGTCCGTGAGGTCGAGCTCCACGTCGTACGACTGCACGTCGAGCAGCGCAGCCCGCGTTCGTGCCTCGTCGCGGTGGAGGTTGTTCTCGCTCACAGCCGTGCTGCTCCTCTCACCCGGCGCGGAGCAGTGCGCCCGGCCCGTCCATGATTCCACGCCCGCCCCTCGGGGGCCGGACTACGGCATGATTGCTGCTCATGCGAGTGCACCTGGGATGCGACCACGCGGGCTTCGAGCTCAAAGAGCTGCTCAAGGAGCACCTCGTGACCCTCGGTCACGAGCCGGTGGACCACGGGGCGCTCGAGTACGTCGCGACCGACGACTACCCGCCGTACTGCATCGCCGCGGCGGAAGCGGTCGTGGCCGACCCGGGCAGCCTCGGGATCGTCCTGGGCGGCTCGGGCAACGGTGAGCAGATCGCCGCGAACAAGGTGCGGGGCGTCCGCTGCGCCCTGGCGTGGAGCCTCGAGACCGCGCAGCTCGCGCGGGAGCACAACGACGCGAACGTCGTGAGCCTGGGGGCGCGCATGCACGACGCCGCAACGGCGCGCGCGATCGTGGAGGTCTTCCTGTCGACACCGTTCAGCGAAGACCCTCGGCACGCGCGGCGCATAGCGCTGCTGGGGGAGTACGAGGCAGCCCGGGAGAGCAGCACCGCGTAGCGAGGAGGGTCGTGAAAACGCGTACGGACGGCAGGGCGCGCCCGTTGCGGGCTGCGCTCGGGTGGCTGCCCGCGCTCGTCACGAGGTTGCGCCAGAACCCGCCGCCCGAGCACGTCGCGGAGCCCGTCCTGTGGCTGCTGGCGATCGGGGTCACCGCCGTCGGCATGGAGGTCGGCAACTCCTGGCTTCCGCCTTCGTTGCTGGTGATCCCGCTCCTGCTGAGCGGTGTGCTGCTCACCCGGTCGGGCATCCGACGGGTGGGCCTGGTCGTGACCGTGTGCCTCGTGTACGACGGGCTCAAGGGCGGTTTCGACTTCCTGCAGCCCGGCACGGTGCTGGCCTTGGTCGTCACCGGGCTGGTGGCGAACGAGTTCGCCCGGTCACGTGAGGAGACGGGCCTGACAGGGACGTCGGGCGACACGGTGCTCGTCGAGCTGCGCAACCGCCTCGAGCAGCAGGGGGAGCTGCCCGACCTGCCGCCCCCCTTCAACGTCGAGTCAGCGGTCGTCAGCGCGGGGGGCGTGCCCTTCGCGGGCGACTTCGTGGTGTCCGCCGTGCTGGACGACAGCTGGCTCGAGGTGGCCCTCGTCGACGTCTCCGGCAAGGGGCTGGAGGCCGGCACCCGCTCGCTGCTGCTCAGCGGCGCGCTGGGTGGGCTGCTCGGCTCGCAGGCCCCGGAGGACTTCCTCGCCGCCGCGAACGGCTACCTCATGCGGCAGGGCTGGGTCGAGGGGTTCGCGACCGCGGTGCACGTGGCGGTGGACCTGACCACCGGTCGCTACGCCATCGGCTCCGCGGGTCACCCGCCCGCGGCGCACTTCGACGCGGGTAGCGGGCGCTGGAGCCTGCTCGAGGTCGAGGGGCCGGCGCTGGGGCTGCTCGGCGACGCGATCTTCAAGCAGGCCGACGGCGTCCTGCGACCCGGCGACGCGCTGCTGCTCTACACCGACGGGCTGGTCGAGGTGCCCGGTCGTGACCTGGACGTGGGCATCGACAAGCTGCTCGGGGAGGCCGAGCGGCTGGTCACCCAGGGCTTCCGCGGCGGCAGCCAGGTGCTGGTCGATCGCGTCGCCGAGCGGGGGGTCGACGACCGCGGGCTCGTGCTGCTCTGGCGCTCAGTGCAGTAGCGACGCGACCGGACGCCGGTCGTCCGGCAGCAGCACCGCGTCGCCCTGCAGCGCGCGCACGGCGGTCACGTACTCCGTGCGGTGCACGAGCACCTGCCCCATGGCGGCGAGGTGGGCGGACTCCTGCTGCGTGTCGAGCAGCGGCACGTCCGCCTCGACCAGCCGCGCGACCAGGTCCGCGACGGCCACCTTCGACGCGCCGCTCGTGACGAAGAACATCGACTCGCCGGAGAACACCCGGCCCGACAGCACGCCGTACAGGCCCCCGACCAGGCGGTCGCCGTCCCAGACCTCCACGCTGTGCGCGCCGCCTTCGCGGTGCAGCGCCGAATAGCCCGCGCGCATCGCCGTGGTGACCCACGTGCCGTCGGGCCGGTCCGCGCAGCGCGCGACGACCTCGTCGAAGCACGCGTCGAGCGTGGTCTCCCAGCAGGTACGCCGGAGCAGCTGCCTCACGGACCGGGGCACCGTGGCGCGGTGCGTAAGGAGGACGGCGCGGGGGTGGGGCGACACCCAGGGGACGAGCAGCCCCTCGGCGGTGCCCGGCAGCACCGGCACCTCCCCGCGGCGGGCGAGCCGTCGTACGACGCGCTCGTGGCGGGCCACCTCGCCGGCGCTCGGCGGCCACGGGAACACGCCGTTGCGGTACGCCGCCCGCAGCGTGGGCGGGTCGATGACGCCGCCCAGCGCGACGAGCTCACGCGGCGCCGTCGCCACGTCCAGCTCGTCGAACAGGTGCGGCTCCGTGGAGCGTGCCTCGGAGGAGCCCTGGGGCTCCGACGGGGGCTGAGCGACCGGTGCCATGGAGCGGGCGACGGGAATCGAACCCGCGTAGCCAGTTTGGAAGACTGGGGCTCTGCCATTGAGCTACGCCCGCGTGCGCGGCGGACCGGGTCCGGTGATCAGCCCGCACCCTAGGATGGCCGCAGCCACGCGGGGCGTAGCGTAGTGGCTAGCGCGCCTGCTTTGGGAGCAGGAGATCGGGAGTTCGAGTCTCCCCGCCCCGACACACCGGATGCACGTACCCTGAGAGGACCACGCCTGTGCAGAGCTCCGTCGAGACCTTGAGCCCGACCAAGGTCAAGCTCACCGTCGAGGCCGGCTTCGACGAGCTCAAGGCGGAGCTGGACAAGGCGTACCGCACCATCGGCCAGCAGGTGAAGGTCCAGGGGTTCCGGCCGGGCAAGGTGCCGCCGCGCATCCTCGACCAGCGCGTGGGTCGGGGGGTCGTGCTCGAGGAGGCAGTCAACGACGCCATCCCGCGGTTGTACGGCGAGGCCGTCGAGGCCACGAAGGTGAACCCCCTCGGGCGCCCTGACATCGACGTGACCGCGCTGGACGACAACGTCAAGCTGGCCTTCACCGCCGAGGTGGAGGTGCGTCCTGAGCTCGCGCTCCCGTCGTTCGAGGACCTGAAGGTCACCGTCGACGACGTCGTCGTCACGGAAGACGACGTCGACACGCAGCTGAACGGGCTCCGGGAGCGGTTCGCGAAGCTCGAGCCGGTCGACCGGGCCGCCGTTGACGGCGACTTCGTCACCCTCGACCTGGTCGCGACCGTCGACGGCAGCGAGGTGCCGGGCGGCGCCGCGCAGGGCCTCTCCTACGAGGTGGGCTCGGGCACCCTCATCGAGGGCGTCGACGAGGCGGTCCGCGGCGCGCAGGCCGGGGACGCCCGCACCTTCCAGACCACCCTGGTTGCCGGCGACCTCGAGGGCACCGTCGCCGACGTCGCCGTCTCGGTCCGCGCCGTCAACGAGCGGGTGCTGCCCGAGACCACCGACGAGTGGGCCGCCGAGGCCACCGGCTTCGCGAGCCTCGAGGAGCTCAAGAGCGACATCCGCACCCGCGTGGAGCGCGTGAAGCGCCTGGAGCAGGGCGTGCAGGCGCGGGACAAGGTGCTCGACACGCTGCTCGCCGCCGTCGACGTGCCGCTGCCCGAGGGGCTGCTGGCGGCGGAGGTCGACTGGCGCACGCACACCACCGACGACCAGCTCGCGCGCGCGGGGCGCACGAAGGAGCAGTTCCTCGAGGAGCAGGGCAAGACGGCGGAGGAGTGGGAGACCGAGCTGCGCGACGGTGCCCAGCAGGCGGTGAAGGCCCAGATCGTCCTCGACGCGGTGGCGGACGCCGAGGAGGTCCAGATCAGCGACGCCGAGCTCAACGACCAGCTCATCCGGCGCGCCGCGCGGGCCGGCCTCGCTCCGCAGGACTACGCCAACCGGGTCGTCCAGTCCGGTCAGCTCGGCGGCCTCATCCAGGAGGTACGGCGGGGCAAGGCGCTCGCGACCGTCATGGAGGCCGCGACGATCTCAGACGCGTCCGGCAACGCCGTCGACCTCGAGGTGCTGCGCGACGACATGGTCAGCCCCGAGGCCGAGGTGGAGCACGACGAGGAGGGCCGCCCGTACCACGTCCACGGCGACGGCACCGTGCACTACCTCGACGAGGAAGAGCACGCGCACTGAGCTCCTCCGCACGCTGCTGACGGCGGCCCGTCCCTCCCGGGACGGGCCGCCGTCGTGCTGGGCACCCCTCATCCCTACGCCCACGGCGAAAGCGCCCTCGTACAGGAGTGCCGCGACGCGTCCCGGGGTTAGGGTCCGTCACAGACGCGGACCCGCTGGTCCGACGTGATCGCCGTACCGAGAGGGGCTGTCTGTCGTGACGCGAACCGAATCGGGGCTCGTGGTGCCGAGCACGCTGGGGCACGCCGCTGCACACGCCACCGTCGCCCGCCAGAACGGCAGCGGTCCGGGCCTCGACGACCAGGTCTTCAACCGGCTGCTCAAGGAGCGGATCATCTTCCTCGGCTCGCCCGTCGAGGACTCGATGGCCAACACCATCTGCGCCCAGCTGCTCCTGCTGGCGGCCGAGGACCCTGACCGCGACATCTTCCTGTACATCAACAGCCCCGGTGGCTCCGTGAGCGCCGGCATGGCGATCTACGACACGATGCAGTTCGTCCACAACGACGTCGCCACCGTGGGCCTCGGGCTCGCCGCCAGCATGGGGCAGTTCCTGCTCTGCGCCGGCGCCAAGGGCAAGCGGTACGCCACGCCACACGCGCGGATCATGATGCACCAGCCCTCCGGCGGCATCGGGGGCACCGCGGCCGACATCGCGATCCAGGCCGAGCAGATGCTCTACGTCAAGAAGACGATGGCGGAGCGGATCGCCTTCCACACCGGTCAGCCGGTGGAGCAGATCGAGGCCGACTCCGACCGCGACCGCTGGTTCTCCGCCGAGGAGGCCAGGGAGTACGGCTTCATCGACCACGTCGTCGGCGCGGCCGCCGACGTCCCGTCCGGCGCCGGCACCCGGGCCTAGAGAAGAAGGCATGACCTGCGATGACATTCACTGACCCGGTCAACTACACGATCCCGATCGTCATCGAGCAGACCTCCCGCGGCGAGCGCTCGTTCGACATCTACAGCCGCCTGCTCAAGGAGCGGATCATCTTCCTGGGCACGCCCATCGACGACGGCGTCGCCAACGTCGTCATGGCGCAGCTGCTGCACCTGGAGTCCGAGGACCCCGACCGCGACATCAGCATCTACATCAACTCGCCGGGCGGCTCGTTCACGGCGCTCACCGCCATCTACGACACCATGCAGTTCGTCAAGCCCGAGATCCAGACGATCTGCATGGGCCAGGCCGCCTCCGCGGCCGCGGTCCTGCTCGCCGCGGGCACCAAGGGCAAGCGGCTCGCCCTGGAGCACGCCCGCGTCCTCATCCACCAGCCGTCCGGCGGCGGTGAGGGCCAGTCGTCCGACATCGAGATCCAGGCCCGGGAGATCCTGCGCATGCGGGAGCTGCTCGAGACCATGATCTCCAAGCACAGCGGCCGCGACGTCGAGCTCGTCCGCAAGGACATCGAGCGCGACAAGATCCTCACCGCCAAGGAGGCGGTCGAGTACGGCCTCGTCGATGAGGTCGTCACCACTCGCAAGGCTGTTCTGGGCTGACACGCTCCATCCGGCCTCTGTACGGCCGATAGCAGTACGGAAGGGCGCTCCTAGGCGGTACCGTCGGGAGCGAAGCCACGCCCGGCTCTGCGGGGCGCGACGAAGGGCGAGGTAGCGGTGGCACGCATCGGCGACGGCGGCGACCTGCTGAAGTGCTCCTTCTGCGGCAAGTCGCAGAAGCAGGTCAAGAAGCTGATCGCCGGCCCAGGCGTCTACATCTGCGACGAGTGCATCGACCTCTGCAACGAGATCATCGAGGAGGAGCTCTCCGAGAGCTCTGAGCTCAAGTTCGACCAGCTGCCGAAGCCCCGCGAGATCTACGAGTTCCTCGACTCGTACGTCATCGGCCAGGAGGTCGCGAAGCGGACGCTCGCGGTCGCCGTCTACAACCACTACAAGCGGATCCAGGCGGGCGGCGGCAAGGAGGGCAAGGACCGCGACCCCGTCGAGCTGCAGAAGTCCAACATCCTGCTGCTCGGCCCCACAGGGTGCGGCAAGACCCTGCTCGCGCAGACCCTCGCAAAGATGCTCAACGTCCCGTTCGCCATCGCCGACGCGACCGCCCTCACCGAGGCGGGGTACGTCGGCGAGGACGTCGAGAACATCCTGCTCAAGCTCATCCAGGCCGCCGACTACGACGTCAAGAAGGCCGAGACCGGGATCATCTACATCGACGAGGTCGACAAGATCGCCCGGAAGTCGGAGAACCCGTCGATCACCCGCGACGTGAGCGGCGAGGGCGTCCAGCAGGCGCTGCTCAAGATCCTCGAGGGCACCACGGCCAGCGTGCCGCCCCAGGGCGGGCGCAAGCACCCGCACCAGGAGTTCATCCAGATCGACACCACGAACGTGCTGTTCATCGTGGGTGGGGCGTTCGCCGGGCTCGACAAGGTCATCGAGCAGCGGATCGGCAAGAAGGCCATCGGCTTCAGCGCCGTGCTGCACTCCAAGCATGAGGTCGACGCCAACAACGTCTTCGGCGAGGCCATGCCCGAGGACCTGCTCAAGTACGGCATGATCCCCGAGTTCATCGGCCGGCTCCCGGTGCTCACGAGCGTGAGCAACCTGGACCGCGACGCGCTGATCCGGATCCTCACCGAGCCGAAGAACGCGCTCGTCAAGCAGTACTCCCGGCTGTTCGAGCTCGACGGCGTCGAGCTCGAGTTCACGACGGACGCCCTCGAGGCGATCGCCGACCAGGCCATCAAGCGCGGCACCGGCGCTCGCGGCCTGCGGGCGATCATGGAGGAGGTCCTGCTCTCGGTGATGTACGACATCCCGAGCCACGGCGACGTCGCCCGCTGCGTCATCA